>JBKPAO010000041.1:0-38196 GCA_046726475.1 Gemmatimonadota bacterium
CCGGGACCAAGCTGCAGGCTGACATCGGCGATGGTAGCGAGATCCCGTACCCGGAGCTCAGTAAGCATTGCAGTGTCAGTCCTGAGTTTCCCGTCCGGACAAATCGCCCCAATGAAGCTTCTGCCGCATCCGGCCGAAGAAGCCTTCCTCCCCAAGTCGAATGAGACACACCCGGTGGTCGGCGCGGCACAGGTCCACCGATTCCCCGGGAGCCAGCGTAGTTCCCGTCTGCCCATCGAATGAGACCAGAAGATCGTCGGCCCACCCGGGGATCGGCTCGATCACGATTCGGTAGGTTGCCGGTACAACGAGCGGACGAACTGCGAGGGTGTGGGCGGCAATAGGAGTCACGACCATCGCCTCCACGCCGGGGACCACAATGGGCCCCCCCGCGCTGAGACTGTACGCCGTCGAACCGGTTGGCGTGGCCACGATGATGCCGTCGGCGCTGTAGGGACCGACGTTTTCGCCCTGGATGTATACGTTCACCCGGATGACCCGGGCGACGCCCCCCTTGTGCACAGCGACGTCGTTCACCGCCATCTGGGTCGCACGGGTCTCCCCTTCGGCGTCTCGGATCCCGGCTCGAAGTGCGAGCCGGCGCTCGATGAGATAGCGCCCCGCAACCAGCGCGTCGAGCGCCGGATCCAGCGTTTCGCGGGTGACGGAGGTGAGAAATCCGACGCGACCGAGGTTGACGCCGAGGATAGGGACTTCCCGAGCACCCATGAGGCGGGCGCCCCGGAGCAACGTACCGTCGCCGCCGAAGGTGATGAGGGCGTCCAGACTGACCGATTCGAAGGAGGGAACGTCGCGACCCCAGAACTGTTCCAGACGCGGCTCGGTGGAGAGCCCGATCCCCCGATTGGGTGCCTGACGCGCGAGGTGCTCCAGCACCGCTCTGAGCTCCCCATACCGCGGATTCCCGACTACGCCGACTTTCATCGAGCCTCGAGGCTCTCCTCGTGCTGCAGCGCGGCGATCCGGCGGGCGATGCCCGAGGCGGTGAGCCCATAGGTATCGAGCTGTTCCGCGCGAGGGGCCTGCTCAATCAGGCGGTCGGGCACACCGAGCGCCACCACGCGGACCTCGGGGTGGGTCGTTTGCAGGGTCTCCGCCAGGTAAGCGCCGAAGCCGTTGACGATGGTGCCCTCCTCAACGGTCACGAGAATCCGATGCCGCTGCACCAGGGACTCCAACATCGCGGTGTCCATCGGCTTCAAAAAGCGGCAGTTCACCACGGCGCAGTCGATGCCGTCCTGGCTAAGCAGCTCAGCCGCTTCGACCGAGGGAAGGACCATCGTCCCCGCCGCGAGAATGGCGACGTCTTTGCCGCGGCGCAGTTGCTCCCAGGTCCCATACGGCACCGCCGGGACTTCGGCGACCGCCCGCGGCTCGGCAGATGCCTTATCTCTGGGGTAACGAGTGCTGAACGGGCCATCATGCGCCAGCGCCGTTCGCAACAGCCCGATCAGCTCGTCGCCATCCTTTGGGGCCGTCACGGTCATGCCCGGAACTGCCAGCATATAGGCGATGTCGTACAGGCCCATATGGGTCTGGCCGTCTTCTCCCACCAGTCCCGCCCGATCCATACAAAAGATCACGGGCAGCCGCTGGACCGCGACGTCGTGAATGACGTTGTCGTAGGCCCGCTGAAGGAAGGTGCTGTAGATGGCGCAGACGGGGCGAATTCCCTGAGCGGCGAGCCCGCCGGCGAAGGTCACGGCGTGGCCTTCCGCGATACCGACATCAAAGAACCGCTCCGGATACTTCTCTTGGAAGACGCCGGTTCCGGTCCCGGATGGCATGGCCGCTGTGATCGCCACCAGCTCGGGATGCTCTGCCGCGAGCTGGGTCAGGGCGGTTCCCACGATCTGGGTCCACGTCGGGGGCCCGCTGGATTTCTTGCGGGCCTCGCCGGTGAGCGGATCGTACGCCGCGAGGCCGTGCCATTTCTCCTGGTTCGACTCGGCGAACGAGAAGCCTTTCCCCTTTTGGGTCATCACGTGGATTACCCGGGGACCCTCCATGCCGCGGACGAAGCGAAGTGTATCGCACAGTTTCGCCAGGTCGTGACCGTCGATCGGACCGAAATAGCGGAACCCCAGCTCCTCGAAGAGCATGCCCGGTGAGAACAGGTTCTTGACGCTTTCCTCGACATTGCGCGCGAAATCTACTACGCCCTCTCCGAAGACCCCCCCAAGCTTCATCGTGAGTCCCTTGATGAGCTCTCGCACGCGATTTGTTCTCGGATCGGCGACAATGCGGCCCAGCGTTTTGCTGATGGCGCCGACGTTGGGAGAGATCGACATCCCGTTGTCGTTGACGATGAGGATGATATCCCGCTCGGAATGGCCGGCGTTGTTCATCCCCTCATACGAGAGACCGCAGGTCAGCGCGCCATCTCCCACGACGGCAACAACCTTATGGGCCTTGCCCTTGAGATCCCGGGCGGTGGCCATGCCCAAAGCGGCCGACATGGCGGTGCCGGCGTGACCGGCGCCGAACTGATCGTGCTCGCTCTCGTTTCGCTTCAGGAAACCGGAGATTCCCTCCGGCTGCCGCAGCGTAGGGAACAGCTCGTTGCGGCCGGTCAGAAGCTTCCAGGCATACGCCTGGTGTCCCACGTCCCACACGATCTTGTCGGTGGGCGAGTCGAATTCGTAGAGCAGTGCAATGCTGAGCTCCACTACTCCCAGACTGGCACCAATATGTCCGCCGGTGATCGAGCAACACTCGATGAGGCGGTCACGGATTTCCTGGGCCAGCAACGGGAGCTGGTCGCGGCGAAGGCGCTTGAGGTCCTCGGGACCGTGGATGGTCGACAGCAGAGTCATGGAATAGGCTCGGGTAAACCGGCTCTGTCACCCTGAGTCCTTCACAGGTTCAGGATAAAACTGCGCGAAGGGGCCGGAACACGACTTTCGGCCCCTTCAGTCGCTGCGCTCCTCAGGGTGACACTCGGAGCGCGGCGCTCATGAACTCCGTGTTACAATATACCCCGCCAAGGCTCCCAAGTGGTCTGAGCTGATGCCCGCTCGCTCCAGATGTGCGACGGCCGTCCCCGCCAAGCGGCGGGCCTCGGCCCGAGCCGCCTCGACTCCGAGGAGTGCGACATAGGTGGACTTGGAGAGCTCGGCGTCGCGACCCGCTGGTTTGCCCAGCTCCTCGCTCGTACCGGTGGCATCGAGTACGTCATCGGCGATCTGAAATGCCAACCCGATGTCGGCCCCGTAGGCGGTAAGCGCGTCGAGCGTCCGGGGAGGAGCCTCCGCCGCAATGCCGCCTAGGGAGCACGCCGCTCGGATCAGTGCGCCGGTCTTGCCCCGGTGGACCGCGATCAGCTCCGGCAGTGCCAGCACTCGGCCTTCGGCCTCGAGGTCCAGCCACTGCCCACCCACCATCTCTTCGATCCCACCGGCCTGGAACAACTCACCCGCCATCCGCCCGAGGGTGTGAGTCGATAAACCTAGCTCCCTCGCGGCAACCGCAAGGAGGCGGGCGGCCACCGGCACCAGCATGAATCCGACCTTCGTGGCGGTGGGTACGTCGAAGACCCGATGGGCGGTGGGACGGCCGCGGCGAAGGTCATCGTCATCCATGCAGGGCAGGTCGTCGTGCACCAGCGAGTAGGCATGCACCGTCTCGACCGCGGCCGCGACACCCGCGATCCCGGGTGAGCCGCCTCCCGCCGCCCGATACGCCCCCAGCAGCAAGGCGGCACGGACCCGCTTACCGGGGGTCTTGAGAGCATACGCGAGCGCCTGACCGACGCGTCCCCCGATGTCGTGTTGCAGGTGCTCGGCCCAATCGCTCAGCAGCGAATCAATCGATTCGCGCGCCTCTACCAGCAGATCGGTTGCAGCCCCGAGGCTGAAGGCCGCCTCAGCCATCGAGGTCGGCGAGGCGGATGTCTCCACCTGCTTCTTCGAGTACGGCCTGGACCTTGAGCTCCGCAGCCGACAGCCGCTCGCGGGCGGCGCGAAGCCGGGCGACCCCCTCCTCGAAGAGCCGGAGCGCCTCGTCGAGCTCGACGTCCTCGGCCTCGAGCTTCCGGACGATCTCTTCCAGGCGAGCAAGCTCCGCCGCCAGAGGCGCGCTATCGGACGGGCTATTGGTCCGAGGCATCGTCACTCCACCCTGGCCCGGACGCTTCCATCTACCACACGCAGGAGGAAGCTCTGATCCCGAACAAAATCGACTTGTCGCTTGAGCACCCGGCCGTCCTGCGCAACCGGGACCGCATAGCCGCGACCCAGTACCTTGAGCGGACTCAGCGCGTCGAGCTGTACCGCGAGCTTCTCCACCTGATTCCGGCGGACTTCGAGCGCAGCCTCGACCCGGGCGTGGAGCCGATCAGCCGTGCGAGCCAGCCGCTCGTCCATGAACCGGGTGCGGCCGGTGAGTCCGGAAGCGATCCGCACCGAGAGATCGTCTATCAGTCGAAGCACATCGCGCCGATCCGCCACTGCCAGCTCGGCTGCTGCGGACGGAGTGGCTGCCCGGATATCGGCGACGAGGTCGGTGAGCGAGACATCGATCTCATGTCCCACCGCAGAGATGGTCGGCACCTGGACCGCGGCCAGCGCGCGGCAGACCGCCTCGCTGTTGAATGCGGCCAGATCCACTCGTCCGCCACCGCCGCGACCCACGATGCAGAGGTCGACGCCGGAAAGTCGATTGACCACCCGGAGGGCGCGCACCAGATCTTCGACCGCGCCTTCCCCCTGCACTTTTGCGGCGACCACCAGGAGCCGGGCACAGGGCCACCGCTTTCGCGTTACGGTCACGACGTCGTGCACTGCGGCTCCATCCCGGCTGGTCACCAGTGCAATGGTGGATGCGTAGGTTGGCAACTGGCGCTTTCGCGCGGGATCGAAAAGGCCGTCCTGCTGCAGCACCGCCTTTACCCGCTCCAATTCCTGGTGCTGCAGTCCGATCGCAGACGTGGGCAGAACGCGGGAGACGACCAGCTGAAACTCACTCTTCTCCTCGTAGAGGCTGGGCCGTCCCAGAACGTAGACCTCGGTCCCATCGGCCGGGGGCCTCCCTGCCCTCGCCGCGTTCAGTCCGAACATGCAGCAGCGAACCTGGCTCTTTTTGTCGCGCAGAGTGAAGTACCAGTGCCCGCTCGACCAGACCCGGCACTGGACCACTTCCCCGCGAACCCACAGCGGCATCGGATGGCCCTCGAGTAACCGCTTCACCGATGCGCTGAGCTGTGCGACCGTCCATACGTCATTGGCGGAAGAAGGGATCGAGGAGGAAAGAGAGACAGTCATAGAGGCAGAGAGCTAATCGAGAGTTGCCTGTTGCATCGCCTGCAAGGTGTTCTGGAGCAGCATCGCGATCGTCATCGGTCCGACGCCGCCCGGCACCGGAGTTATCGCGGACGCAATTCGGGATACCGGCTCGTAGGCGACGTCGCCAACCAGGCGGTAGCCGCGCGGCCGGGTCGCGTCGTCGACCCGATTGATCCCGACATCGATCACCACCGTGCCGGGGCGCACCATATCAGCAGTCACGAACTCAGCTTTGCCGATCGCGGCGATCAGGATATCGGCGCTCCGGGTGACCGACGGCAGATCCCGGGTCCGTGAATGACAGACCGTTACCGTGGCATCGCCGCCGGGCCCCTGTTGGATCAGCAGATTCGCCATCGGACGGCCAACGATGTTCGAGCGTCCCACGATGACAGCGTGGGCGCCCTTGGTCTCGATGCCGGAACGTATCAACATCTGCTGTACCCCATACGGCGTCGCCGGCCGGAACGCAGTCCGGTCGCCGATCACCAGCTTTCCCACGTTCACCGGATGGAAGCCGTCGACATCCTTGGCGGGATCGATGCGCCGGAGCACCTTTTCCGAGTTGATGTGCTTGGGGAGCGGGAGCTGCACCAGGATCCCATGGATCTGGAGGTCGGCGTTGAGCCGGTCCACCGTCTCCAGGAGCTCGGCCTCGGTGGTCGTGGCGGGCAGCCGGATGGTGACGGAGTGCATACCGGCTTCTTCACATGCCTTGCCTTTGGAGCGGACGTAGACCGCGCTGGCGGGATCCTCACCGACGAGGACGGCGGCCAATCCTGGCTTTCGACCGGTCGAGGCAAGCCGCGCCACCGCTTCGGCGACCTCGGCGCGAATTGCCTGGCCAATCGCAGTGCCATCCAGAATCTTTGCGCTCAACGGGCGAAATCCACTGCTCGGGTTTCTCGGATCACGACGACTTTAATCTGGCCGGGGTACTGTAGCTCACTCTCAATCTTGCGGGCGATAGACTCGGAGAGCTGAGCCGCCGCCCCGTCATCGATTCGGTCCGGCGTTACCACTACCCGAATCTCCCGCCCCGCCTGGATCACGCTGCTCTTCTCCACTCCGGCGAACGCGTTGGCAATTTCCTCCAGGCGGGTCAGCCGCTTCACGTAACTCTCGAAGGCCTCCCGACGAGCGCCGGGGCGAGAGCCGCTGATGGCATCGGCCGCCTGCACCAGCACGGATTCCGCCGACTCATGCGGGACATCGTCGTGGTGCGCCTGAATGCAGTTTATCACCAGTGCGCTTTCCCCGTACTTGCGGGCGACCTCGACTCCCAGCTCGACGTGGGTTCCTTCGGTGTCGTGGGTCAGCACTTTGCCGATGTCGTGCAGCAGGCCGCCCCGCTTGGCGAGGGCAACATCCAGTTTGAGCTCGGCCGCCATCATCCCCGCTAGCCAGGCCACTTCCTTGGAGTGATCGAGGATGTTCTGCCCGTATGAGGTGCGATACCGCATCCGGCCGATGAGCTTGATGATCTCGGCATGGAGCCCATGGACGCCCGTGTCGTACGCCGCTTGCTCTCCCAGCTCGACGAGTTGAGCCTCCAGCTCTCGCTGGACCTTGAGTACGATCTCCTCGATGCGACCCGGGTGGATCCTGCCGTCAGTGATCAGAGCTTCCAGCGCCCTCCGGGCGACTTCCCGCCGGATCGGATCAAAGCAGGAAATGATCACGGTGTCGGGCGTGTCATCGATGATGACATCTACGCCGGTCGCCGTCTCGAACGCGCGGATGTTTCGACCTTCGCGTCCGATGATACGGCCCTTCATCTCATCGCTGGGCAGCGCGACGGCAGCTACCGTGCTTTCGGCGGTGTGTTCCGCCCCGAGCCGCTGAATCGCGATGGAGATGATCCGACGTGCATCCCGGTCGGCGGTCCGGCGCGCCTGCTCCTTGATGTCCCGGACCAAAGCGGCAGCCTGTCCCCGAGTTTCGTCCTCGACCCGCTGCAGGATCTCGCGGCGCGCATCCTCCGCCGTCAGTCCGGCGATTCGCTCGAGCTTGGTACGTTGCTCCAGGGCCAGGCGGTCGGCCTCTCCCTCGCGGTTCCGCAACGCGAGCTCCCGCTGAGTCAGGGTTTCCTCCCGATGGGTCGCGTTGCGCTCTCGCGCCTCGATCTCCTCCAGCTTCCGCTCCTGCACCCGGGCCCGTTCATCCGCCCGGCGCTCCAATCGTTCCCACTCCTCGCGCCGCCGCTGGATTTCCCGGTCCAGCTCCTCGCGGAGTTTGAGAGTTTCCATTTTGGCGGTGAGAAGCAGATCGGACTTCGCGGACTCGGCATCGCGCTGGCCGTCGGCTCGCAGACGGTCGGCCTGCTCCCGTGCGAGCGATAGGATTCCGGTGGCGCTCCGCCGTTGATTGCGGATGTAGAAAAACATGAACACCACTGCGGCAGCCAGTCCGGCCGCCATCGCGGCTAGCAACGGCAGGAGGAGGACTTGCAGCATCTGGTGATGCTCCTCAGGAGGCTGTGACTGTGCGCTTGCCGCGTTTGGCCGGCGGGAGCAACCGGGCCAGGTCGTCCGCCATTGCGGAGAGCCGCTCAGCCAGGTGGCGGTCGCCCCGCCGGGCCTGAAAGAGCTCGTCGGTGATCGCGAGGCCGGCCAGGATGGCGGCCTTGTGGGACTCAACCATAGGCAGGCTTTCTCGCACCCGCTTCAATGCCCCGTCGAGATACGCGGCGACTTCCCTGGTGTACTCCGGAGGAACCTCGGAGCGGACGGTGTATTCCTCGCCCCCGATGAATACGCGCACTGCATTCTTGGTGGTGCTCACGCGGCATTGCCTCCGCCATGCTGCTCGAGAAAGAGAAGCCGACCAGCCAAGGCCCGAAGCCGCTCCTTGGCCGCATCGATCCGTTGCCGGAGTGCCTGATTTTCGGTTTCCAGCTCGATAAGCCGTTGGCGAGCCTGGGTGAGCTCGGGCCCGGCAACTACCCCTCCGTGCGCCCGCGCATCCTGCAGCTCGCCCTCGGCTTTCAACGTACGGCGGCGCCAGCCGGCCAGTTCCTCGGCGAGGTGACGCACGACCTGCTCGAGATCGGTGAGAGCCTTCTGGTCCGGTCGTTCATAATGGTATGTCACAGTCAGTCTCTCCTACCCTCTGCAGTCCCGGCGTCCCGTCGCTGGATGCCGAGCTCGGCGGCGAGCGCCGCGAGCATGCGAGCTTCGATTGCGTCGATCTCCCCATCACGCAACGTACGATCTGGAGCTCGGAACGTGAGACGGAACGCCACACTGCGGGTTCCCGCCGCGAGCTCGGGGCCACGGTAATCGCTCTGAATCGACACCGACTCTAACAACGGTGCGCCAACGCGCTGCAACAACGACTCCGCCTGCTGGACCGTCGTGCCGGCTCCCAGGATCAAGGCGAGCACGCGCTCGGACGACGGAGTCGAGGGGAGCGCGGTGAACCGGGCGGCGGAGCGTTCGACGGGATCAAAGGTCAGTTCGAAACCGAACAACGGATCCGCCCATGGCGGAGCGTCGGCCTCCAGGGGGCCGGCCCAACCCACCGTTCGGCGCCGCGAATCCTGCGCTATCCATCCGTTGCCTTCAACCTGCACCGCGCCACCAGGAACCGCCAGAGCGATTGCGGCCTCAAACTGCCCCTTGAGGTCCCACCCATCGAAGCGAGCCTCACCCGACCCCGACCAATGCTCTGGATCCCTTCGCCCGGTAATCACCGCGGCCACATGACGCTCTTCCCGGGGACGCTGTCCGCCCGGGACGGACGCGAACACCGTCCCGACCTCAAAGAGGCGCACATTCGCGACGTGATTGGCCCAGTTCTTTTCCACCAGGCGAACGAGCCCAGGCAACAAACGTCGCCGCAGATAGCCCTCGTTTGCCGACAGTGGGTTCGAGAGTCGCACACTCTCGGCGCCATCCGCAGGAGCCATTGGGAGGGCCACGACTTCAAGCAAACCCTGGCGTACGAGACCTTCACGGAGCCGGGTGGACGCTCGCTCCAGGGGTGCATCGGCGAGAACACTCGGTCTGAACGGCCGGAGATCAGCGGGGAAGTTTTGATATCCGTGCAGCCGCGCAACCTCCTCGATTAAATCGATTTCACCGGTGAGATCCGGGCGCCAGCTCGGCGGCTCGACAGCCATTCTTTCATCTTCCGGCTTCGGCACCACTGTCGCCCCTACCGCGACCAGGTAGCTCTCGACCGCGTGGGCAGGCAGGTCGATGCCGAGTACCTGATCAACCCGGCTGGACCGGAGAAAGATGCGGGCAGGGTTGCCGGGTCCGGGCCCGAGATCTAGCGGTGCTTCCGCGAGCGTGCCGCCGGCAGTTCCGCTAATGATCTCGATGCACCGACGCATCGCCTCGGCTCCACCCCATCGGTCAATTCCCCGCTCGAACCGGTAGCTTGCCTCGGTGGACAAGCCGAGCGCGCGGCGGGTACGACGAACCAACCCCGGCGTGAAGTACGCGCATTCGAGAAAGATGTCGACGGTTTCAGGCCCCACCTCCGTATCCGCACCACCCATGACCCCAGCGACGCCGATTGGGCCGTTATCGTCGGCGATGACAGTCATCCCCTCGCTCAGCGTCCGAGCCACTCCGTCGAGCGTAGTGAGGGTTTCGCTGGCCCGAGCCCGCCGAGCAATAACGCTGGGTCCTCGCAGCTTGGCGACATCGTAGGCATGCATCGGCTGGTTCAGCTCCAACATGACGTAGTTTGTCGCGTCGACGACGTTGTTGATGGAGCGGGCACCGACGGCCTCCAGCCGCCGCACCAGCCACGGAGGTGAGGGAGCCACCTTCACTCCGCGCAATACCGCGCCAAGGAGCCGGGGACAGCCATCCACATCCTCGGTCCCCGCTCGCACCCCGCCCACCACCGCGACGTTACCGGCGCGGCGGACCGGCGGCACGTCGATCAGTGATGCGCCCGGAATTGCGGGCAGCCGAAAGGGCACGCCGTACGACGCCGCGAGCTCTCTGGCGACGCCCTTGTGGCCCAGCAGGTCAGGACGATTCGGCCCGACATCGATGATCAGACGATGATCGGCCAGCGGAAGCGCGTCGAGCAGTCGAGTTCCTGGGGCCGCATCAGTGTCCAACTCCCAGATTCCCTCGCCATCCTGGCCCAGCCCCAGCTCGCGGGCGGAGCACAGCATACCCTGCGAAGTCTCACCCCGGAGCTTTCGCGCCTCGATCCGCAAACCTCCCGGAAGCGTGGCACCGACCGGCGCGAACGGATACTTCCGGCCGGCAGTGACGTTGGCCGCCCCACAGACCACGTTCAGGAACTCGGAGTTCCCTCGATTGACTGCGCAGACGCGGAGCCGCTCGGCGTTGGGATGAGGCCGCACCTCTTCCACGACTGCAACCAGAACATCACCCAGGTCATCGTGGAGTGGCTGCACGCCATCGACCGGGGCTCCCAGCATGGTCAGCCTTTCGACCAGATCGCGGGGATCCAGCGGCCGGCGGAGAAAGTCTTCCAGCCAACGGCGAGACACGTTCATGCGTCGCCCCTGGTGTCGTTCACGAACTGCTCCAGAAATCGCATGTCCCCGTCGTACAGCAGACGGATATCGGGAATCCCATAGCGAAGCATCGTGATCCGATGTGGCCCCATGCCGAAGGCCCATCCGGTGTACCGCTCGGGATCGACACCGGTGTGTTGGAAAACCGCCGGGTGTACCATCCCACAACCCAGAATCTCCATCCATCCGGTGCCTTTGCACGCCGGGCACCCGCTGCCGTGACACAGCTGGCATTCGACGTCCATCTCGGCCGAGGGTTCCGTGAAGGGAAAGAAGGAAGGCCGGAACCGGACTTTGGTGTTTGGCGTGAAGAACCGGTGAGCAAAGTGCACCAGCGTGGCTTTGAGATCTATGAATGAGATTCCCTCGTCGACCGCCAATCCCTCGATCTGGGAAAAGGCAGGCGCATGCGATGGATCGAAGGGATCGTTGCGATAGACCAGCCCCGGAATAACCACACGCACGGGTGGAGGGGTTTCCAGAAGCGTGCGGATCTGCACCGGTGACGTGTGAGTCCGCAGCAACAGGCGGCCTCCCTGCTCGCCGGGAAGGCCCGGCGCATCGAGATACAGCGTGTCGTGCATGTCCATCGCCGGATGGTCCGGGGGGAAGTTCAGGGCGATGAAGTTGAACCAGTCGGTTTCTACCTCGGGGCCGATGGCCACGGTGAAGCCGAGCTCACGGAAGATGTCCACGATCTCGTCAACCACGCGGGTCACTGGGTGCTCCACACCTATCCAGCGATGCCGGGCCGGCATGGTGAGATCGGTGGTCGCCCGCTCGCGCGCGTGCCGCTCCGCCTCGAGCGCCTCACTGCGGCGGGCGAACGCCTCCTCGAAGCGCGCCTTGAGCTGATTGACGGCGGCCCCGTAGGCCTTCCGTTCCTCGACCGGTTTGGACGGCACCGAGCGGAGCGCCGCCGTCAGCTCACCGTTCTTGCGACCAAGGACCGCGACAACTTCGGCCGCAAGCGCTTCGGACCCCAAGCTGCCGATCGCCTGGAGGCGAGGCAGCAAGGCATCGAGATCAGGGTAGCCGGTAGAATGATTGGAGGTCACGGTCGTCGGCATCGGTCAGAACGTTGATGGGGCCGCCCGCCCAGTGCGAACGGCCCCATTCGGGCGGACTTCGAGGCCACTGCTTGCTCGGGCTACTTCGCTTCGGCGTTCCGCGCCAGTTCGGCGATTCGAGCAAAGGCGTCCAGATCGTGGACCGCGAGATCGGCCAGCACCTTCCGATTGATGTCCACGCCGGCGCTCCTGAGGCCGGCCATGAAGCGGCTGTAGCTCATCCCCTGGGTCCGCGCAGCCGCGTTGATCCGGGTAATCCACAGCGAGCGGAACTCGCTCTTCTTCTTTCGGCGATCCCGGTAGGCATAACGCATGGCGCGCTCCGCCGTCTCCTTGGCCGCCTTGTACAGTTTGCTGCGGCCGCCTCGGGCACCCTTGGCGGCTTGCATGATCTTCTTCTTGCGGGCGTGATGGGCGACGCCACTCTTGACGCGGGGCATGGAAGTTCCTTACGCCTGGAGGAGACGGCTGACGCGCGGAAAATCGGCGGAGCTCACGAGGTCGCCCTTCTTGAGCCGGTTCTTCCGCTTGCGAGTCTTCTTGGTCAGGATGTGACTGTGGTTGGCGTGCCAGCGCTTGAGCTTCCCACTGCCCGTGACCTTGAAGCGCTTCATGGCTGCGCGTTTGGTTTTCTGCTTCGGCATCTCTCTCCTCGCCTGCTCGCTCGACTTGTTCCGCCTACCGCCGGCCCATGAGGGCCGGCCTCATTTGGGCGCGATCACCATCGTCATGTTGCGGCCTTCAAGCTTCGCCTCGGATTCGATCTTCCCGACGTCGGACAAGGTCGCTGCGACCCGGTCCAGGACCGCCTTGCCCAGCTCCAGGTGTGCCATCTGTCGGCCTCGGAACATCATCGTGACCTTGACCTTGTTCCCGTCTCCCAGAAACTCCCGGGCGTGGCGGGTCTTAAAATCGAAGTCGTGATCGTCGATGCCGGGACGGTACTTCACTTCTTTCAGCTGAATCACGTGCTGCTTTTTCTTGGCTGCCCGCGCGGCCTTGGCCTCTTCAAACTTGTACTTCCCGTAGTCCATGATCTTGACGACCGGGGGTCGGGCCGTCGGTGCGACCTCCACCAGATCCAGTCCGCGTTCAACGGCGGCCGCCAAGGCCTCTTCGATCGGCAGCACTCCTAACTGCTCACCGGCGGCGGTAATCACGCGCACGGGGCTGATCCGGATCATCCGATTGACACGGATTCGCTTTTCACGATCGTTTGTGGACAGTTTTTAGTGCCTCCGACGCAAGAAGACAAAATGGGCACCCGGCAAAGACCGGGTGCCCACGACCGAACCACGGCAGTACAACAACCACCGCATGGCTCCGAAGCCTAGGACCCGGCTGCGCTGCGGCATCGGGCCGGCAGGCTCAGGGTGGGGGAAACCGAACTCCCCGCTTTCGCAAGGGCGGGAAGCTAGCCAACGGTGTAGTCGGTGTCAACCAGAGACTTGCGCTGTTGGCTCCGGGGCCGGCGTGACCTGCTGCAGCTCGATGTTCTTCCCTACCTGAGTCGGCACGCCACTAACCACCCGCGGGTCATGCTCGAAGAGGAGACGCCACTGTCCTCGCGTGGCATCAGCCAGCAAGGCGCGCTTGCTCTCCAGCGTCCGAAGCGGCTCGAGATCATAGCCCATGATCCACGGCAGCGGGAGGTGCGCCGTCGTGGGGAAAAGATCTCCCACGAAGACCGCCGTCTCTCCCGCGTCCTGAATCAGAATTGCCTGATGATACGGAACGTGGCCCGGTGTCAGTCTGACAGAGATACCCGGAAGGATCTCGCGATCTCCCTCGATCAACTGCCAGCGATCCGCGGCCGCAATCGGCTCGAAGTTGTGCGGCAAATAGCTGGCACGGGTCCGCTCGTTGGTGTGGCGGGCAAACTCCAGCTCACCGCGCTGTACCAGATACTTCGCGAACGGAAACGTCGGCCGGATGCGTCGGCGCGGGTCGTTCTCGAGATCGGGATCCATGCTGGTGTTTCCACCCGCGTGATCGAAGTGCAGATGGGTGTTGATTACCCACTTGACGTCGCGGGGGAGAAATCCCGCTGACGCCAGTGCGTCCTCCAGCTGGGTGGCCCCTTCCAGTCCCTCATTTTCCACACCATAGATGTCCAGAAACTTGGCGTCCTCTTTATTCCCCAGCCCAGTATCGATCAATACCACGCCATTGGAGTGTTCTACCAGAACACACCGCATTGCCAACGGTATTCGGTTCCGATCGTCGGGCTCGATCCGAGTCTTCCACAAGGTCCGAGGCACCACCCCGAACATGGCACCCCCGTCCAGGCGCTGTCGCCCACCCTCCAGAGCGTGGCAGCGCAGCTTACCGACCGAGAAGGAGGTTTGCAGTGTCACTGCAACTCCTCGGGGCAGGAGTCCTCCCGCGGCTCAGTGGGCATCGCCCTCCGGCGCCGCCGGCGCCGGCCCTGACGGCGGCGGGACTCGATCAAGCTGAGATCCTGCAGGGTGCGGGCACCCTCCTCTCGCGCCAGGTACAACAGTCGGCACAGCAGCTCAGCCGTGACCAAGGCGTCCCCCGCGGCGCGATGACGGGCGCGGTTATGAAAGCCGAAGAAGCGGCACAGGTTGTCGAGGCCGCAGGAGCGCACGCCTTTGACCAACCGCCGGGCCAGCCGAACGGTACAGAGTCGGGTTCCATCCAGCGTCAAATCGCGTGAACGGCGCAGTTCGGCGCTCAGGAAATTCCAGTCGAACCTCGCGTTGTGAGCGACGAACACCTTGCCCGCGAGGACGCCGAGGATCCGCTCAGCGAGATCGGAGAATAGGGGTGCGTGCCGCACCATCTCGTCAGTGATGTTGGTGATGGCACAGATTGCCCGCGGGATAGGACGCTCCGGGTTGACCAGTGTGTCGAAGACGATCTCCCGCCGTCCCCCGTGCACCACCGCTACCGCGATCTCGGTGATCCGGTCTCCCCAGCCGGCGCGGCAGCCGGTGGTCTCCACGTCCACCACGGCGAATGCGCAATCATCCAGCAGCGGGGAGCCCTGCGCTTCGGGCACCAGCGACCAGCGGCCGTCCTCCAGGAGACGTACCCGCGGGTCGGCGCCGAGCAAGGCATACGCTACCCGGTCGCAAATCGCCGTCGGTGCGTTGAAGAGACCCAGGATCTCGTGGCAGAGGATGGAGGGAGCCCGAGGACCCCCTTTGAGCTGCGTGAGAACCCGTTCCAGCAGAGTGCTTTCGGGGTACGCCGAAGTGCCTATCACAAAGCCGCACGTTGGAGGGGAAGCGACATGCAGCGGGGACCGCCGCCGCCCCGGGCCAGCTCGCTCCCTTCGATGGTGATTACGGTCCGGTGCTTCGCCTCAGTCCAATCGTCAAAGGCGAGGAAATTCACCGCGGGGATGACCCGAAAGCCGGCGGCCTCTAGCGCGCAGAGGGTCTGCTCGTTCCGCCGGTAACTCACCAGGGTGCCCGGACGCACCGCCAAAAAGTTGCAGGCGGAGCTCCACTGCTCCCGTTCCTGGTTGATCCGCCGCTCCCCGCCGGCGAAGATCGGCTCCAGTGGCAGGCCCACGCCGCGCAATGCGGCAAAGAAGTCCGGTTCCTCTACCACGCCATCGGTTCCTTTCCGCCGGCGAATGACCGGCAGACGCTCTGGGCCGACAAAGAATGGCGGGTACACCACACAGAGCTCCTGGTCGACCTGGCTGAAGATCATGTCGAGATGAATGGCGGTCGGTGCCTTCGGCATCACGACCACCAGAACGTCGGTGACGCGTCCCTGCTCGAAGACGGTGTCGCAGAGCTGGTCCAACGCGGCAGGTGACGTCCGTTCGCTGAAGCCGACCACCAGGAGATCGGGGCGGAGATAGTGCACATCCCCACCCTCCAGGGTGTAATTACTGCGCCGCTCCTCGGAGCCATCGTAAAGGAGCCCGGCGTTGGCCAGCTCCGGATGGAACCGGAACAGGGCCTTGATGAGCAGCTCCTCGGTCCACCGCACTCCGTAGCGCATCGATCCCACGACCACATGGTCTCCGATGACCATCCCGATGTCGCGGGGGAAGAACAGGTTGGGCAGCGGGGGAAAGGCAAAGCCTACTTCGTTGAGAGCCCGGGAGATCGGCCCGCTCTCCTCCTCAGTGCCCTCGATCAGCATGCGGACGATCTCTTCCGCCGGCAGGGCGCTCAGCCGCTGTCCCAGCTCGTCGGAAGGAACCACGTCCATCGTTTTGGTGATCAGGTAATCCCGGCCATCCGGTTGCTGCAAAATCTCGGTCAGCAGATCGCGTACCTGAGAGACTCGAGCGAAGCGCTTCAATACCGACACGAACTGCCGGTGCTCCCGCTGGGCGATTTCGAGGTCGATGATGTCGTCGTAGAGATAATCTTCGCGATTGCCCGGCGTCACCGCCTCGAGCTCGCGTCCGGGCGTGTGTACCAGCACGGACTGAAGAGGCCCGATTTCAGAAGTGACGTGAACAGACATACAACAAGCTATTCAGGGTCATAGAGTCAGTGGTAGGGAGGGTTCCGGGATATGCTGCGGATTTCGATCGTCCTGGCGGCCTGGTGTTACTTAGTAGCGCGCTGACCGTCGGCGCCTGGACCCCGAAGAACCTTCCCCGGCAGCTTGCCGGTCGGCTTGCCTGCGGCGATCACCGGCACACCATTGACTAGAACCCAGCGCATACCCTCGCTCAGCTGATTGGGCTTCGCGAACGTGGCCAGATCCCGGACCTGAGCCGGATCGAAAACGACGATGTCGCCCCACATTCCTGCCTTGAGAACCCCGCGGTCGGCCAAGTGCATCCGCTGCGCTGGAAGCGAGCTGAACTTGCGAATCGCATCCTCCAAACTCAGCTGCTTTTCTTCTCGAACGTACTTGCGGAGGATGCGCGGAAAGGTGCCGTATGCTCGGGGATGCGGATGCTCCTGGCCCAGGATGCCGTCAGGCGCGGTCCCTTGCGAATCGTTGTTGATCGACACCCACGGCTGCTTCAGCGCGAGCACCACGTCGGGCTCGGCCATTCCGAACACGGCGACATACGTGTAGGCCTGATCCTCAATCAGCAGGTCGAGCAGCGCATCGATCGGATCGGCTTTTTTCTGCCGGGCGATCTCGGCCAACGTCTTGCCCTGCAGCGGCAGAAGTGCCGGGTTTTGTACTGCGCCGATCAGAATCGCGTCAGGACCACGAATGTCCTGCCACTCGTTGTTCTCCCAGGAGTCCGCTGTCCGCATATCGCGGCGGATCCGGCGGCGAGCTGTGGGGTCCCGGAGTCGCTCGATCAGCTTTGTGGTCCCACCATCGTGGGCCCAGGGAGGGACCATAGCCGAAAGTGAGTTGAACCAGGCGGTGTAAGCGTAGGTGTCGGCTGCCAGATCCACTCCGGCCCGGCGGGCGGAGTCGATCTTGGCGACAACCTGGCCCATCCGTCCCCAGTTGCTCTTGCCGGCGACTTTGAGGTGCCAGATCTCTACCGGCAACTTGGCTTCGTGTCCGATCCGGATCGCTTCATCGAGCGCCGACAAGATGTCTTTCGACTCGGAGCGCATGTGCGTAGCGTAGATCCCGCCGAACCGGGCAGCCTCTGAAGCGAGTGCGATCAGCTCTTCGGTCTTGGCGTACGGTGCGGGAGGATACTGGAGCGAAGTCGAGAGTCCCACGGCTCCATCGCGCATCGCATCCGCGACGAGACTCTTCATTTTTGCGAGCTCGTCCGCTGTGGGCTGGCGGTCATCGTCTCCCAGGACCATCCGGCGCACCTGAGTGGCGCCGACGTAGTCGCCGACGTTGATCCCGATCCCTTGACGCTCGAGTCGAGCGAAATATTGACCCAACGTGCGCCAGTCCGGACTGATCTTGTAATGGTCGTAGCTCAGACGATCGGCCGCGACAATGCGATCGTTGAGCGGGGCCACGCTACCCCCCTCTCCGGTGAATTCAGTGGTGATGCCCTGGAAGATCTTCGAGGGGAGATGCGGATTCACCAGAATGGTCAGCTCCGACTGCCCCAGCATATCGATGAAGCCGGGCGCGACTACCATACCTGTGGCGTCTATGGTGTCCGCCGCGCTGACAGCGAGCAGCGGCCCCACGGCGGCGATCCGTCCACCCTGAATGGCAACGTCCCCGGTGTACCAGGGCGACCCGGTGCCGTCGATGATGTGTCCCTTGTGGATCAGAAGGTCGTACCCCGATTGCTGCGCTGCGAGCGTGGCAGGGATTCCGACGGAGATGATGAATGAGAAAAGCAGACGCATACCCAAATGCCAATCCTCGATCGATGGCCTACCGACTCGCGAGCGCGTAGCTCAGCGTCTCGAGTTCCAGAGCCAGATTCACCGTCTTCACCACCACGTCATCGGGCACGGACAGCTGAACTGGAGCGAAGTTTAAGATTGCCTTGACCCCCAGGACCACCAGCCGGTCGGTGACCGCTTGAGCCACGTCAGCCGGAACTACCATGACGGCCATATCCAACGGCCGCCGGCCCAGCTCCCATTCCAGTGTGGTGATGTCGAGTACAGTCAGACCATTCCACTGTCGGCCGATCTTGGCGGGATCGCTGTCGAAAATGGCAATGATGTCGAAGCCCCGCTGCTTGAATCCACGATACTGGACCAGAGCGCTTCCAATCTTCCCCGCCCCGATCATTCCGACCTGGTATCGACGTTTGAGCCCCAGGATCTCTCGGAGCCGGTCGGCCAACTCCGGCACCGGGTAGCCCAACCCCCGCTTTCCGAACGAGCCGAAGAACGACAGGTCCTTGCGCACCTGCGCCGAGGTGGTGCCGCCGCGCGAGGCCAGCGCTCCGGAGCTCACGGTGTCCACTCCCTGGCCTTCAAATTCTTCCAGAAATCGTAGGTAGAGCGATAGGCGGCGGACGGTGGATTCGGCGACTTTGCGCATCAGGCTTTATGTGAAATGTTTCACAAAGCTACCGTGCGCTCCACCCTCCGTCAACGAGGGCACGATGTAACCGCACGAACGTTTCCGGGGTCAGTACTTCCGGACGCACCGTCGGCGAGATCTCTGCCTCCTCCAGCTGCTGGCTCACTCGAGCAGCAGCCCAGCCGGTGAGCTCGCGCACGCCCCGCAGAATCTGCTTGCGACGAAATCCGAAGAGTCCCACGACGAGTGCTCGGAAGCTTTCCCGTTCGGCGTCTGCGATCAACGGCTCATCCCGCCGGACCAGGCGGAGCACCGCCGAATCCACCCTGGGTCGCGGCTGAAAGGCTCCGGCCGGCACCACGAACAATGGTTCGGCCGTCGCCACCGCCTGCACCCCGATGCTCAACGCACCGTACTCCGAGGTTCCCGGCCTGGCGGTCACCCGATCGGCGACCTCTTTCTGTACCAGAAAGACAATCCGCCTCGGTCGTGGCGGCAGGAGGGCCTTATCCAGGAGCGGTGAGGTGATGTTGTAGGGGATGTTTCCGGCAACGAGAAACGAGGGCGGCACCAGGCTGTGCCAGTCGAGCTCGAGCGCGTCGCCCTCGATGATCCGGACGTTGGAAAACCTTGTTTGCAGCGAGGGGACGAGATCGGGATCTTTTTCGATCGCCACGACATGCCCCGCCCGCCTGGCCAGCGCGCCGGTAAGACCGCCCGGCCCTGGACCGATCTCCAGGACGGTGTCGCTGGGCCCGGCGCCGAGCGCATCTGCGATACGGGCCAGGATCCTGGGATCGGCGAGAAAGTGCTGTCCCAGGCGGCGCTTGGCCCGCGGCACCTTAGATCCGCATGACCAGGAGAGTGCGGTCGTCGATCGGTCGCACCCCGAACGCATCGGCGTCCTCGAGCACGGCTTTCACAATGGCGTCGGGCGACTCGGTTCGATGCGCAGTGAGACAGTCCAGCAGTCGCGACTCGCCATAGTTCTCATCCGAATCGTTGCGCGCATCGACCAGGCCATCGGTCCAGAGCACCAGCAGGTCCTCGCCTCTCTTCCAGACCAGTTGACGCCGCTGGATCGTGCCGTGCGCGGCCAGTCCCAGCGGCGGCGAGGTGGCCTCGAGCCGCTCCGGTGCCCCTACCTTCGGAACGCGGAACGCGTGGGGATGTCCCGCACTGGCGTAGGAGAGTCGTCCGACCTCCGGGTCGAGGACCCCATAGAAGACGCTGAAGTGCATTTCGGTCTTTGCCAGCTCGGCTGACAGACTATCGAGCAGTGCCGTCAGAGTTTCGTCGGGGGTCACCTCGGCCGCCGCGTGGATCCCCGCGGCCGACATCACCAAAGCCATCACCAGCGCCGCGGAGAATCCATGGGATGCCACGTCGCCGAGCATGACGCCCACACGGCCTCGACCTAGTCGGGTGAAGGTGTAAAAGTCACCTCCGACCGACTCGGCGGGCAGACATCGCGCCGCCACCTCCGCATCACCCTGGAGCACAGCGGGAGAGGGGAGCAGCTTCAGCTGCAGGTCGTGCGCGAGCTCCAGCTCGCGTTGCAGCCGCTGTTGCTCCAGGTCTCGGTTCAACAAGCGGGCATTCTCGACCGCCGCTCCGATTTGATTGGCGACGGCGCTCACCAGCTTACGGTCATCCAGCGTGAAGCGGTCTCCGCCGATCCGATCCGTCAGGTTGATCACACCGACGCAGCGGAGTCCCGTTCCCGGAGCGGCATAACAGATCGGCACACTGATGAAGGAGTCACCTCGATAGCCCCGAAGATCCCCGCAATCCGGCGCGACGGAGTCGGGATTGGTCGGGTCGTAGGTGATGATCCGCTGCTCGCGGAAGACACGAGCGGCGACCGAGCATTCGTCGTCGACCGCGACCGGAGCGAGACCGGCAGCATCGAAACCGCGGGAGGCCACTGCCCGCAGGGTACTGCTGGCCTCCTCATACACCATGATCGACCCTCGTCGCGCGCCTACCACGGCGCTCACTTCGCGCACAATGATCTGCGCCGCTTCCTCCAACCGGACGGTCCGGCCGAGGATTTCGCTGATGGCGTAGAGTAGATCGATTTCCTCATAGCGGCCGGCGAGCTCTTCGGCGACGTGGGCTCGCTGCCGTTCCGCTTCGAGCAAGGCCGCTATGACAGGAAGTACCTGGTGCGCGGCCTTTCGCGAAGCCGCCAGGTCCGTCCCGGCGATCTCAAGCCAGGTACCGGCGTGCCCGGCAACCGGTTCCAGCCAGGCCTCTCCCTCTGGAGTTCTGACCACGGCCGGCTGCTCCGGGATAGGAAGAGACCAACCGGGATCGGTGCCCGCCGCCGCCTGAAGACTGCCGGCATCGGTGCGCCACAGGCGGACTCGGCCATCCACGAGGCTGCCGAGTGAGGCGAGAACTTGACCGAGGCGCCCTATGAGCGGCGCAGTATCATGCAGATGGAGTTTCCTTGCTCGTTGAAATGGACCGCATCGACGAGCTTCCGGATGAGATAGAGACCTCGCCCCTGAGCTTCGTCCAGCTGCTCCGGCCTGATCGGTTCGGGTACTGCGGTCGGATCGAATCCAGGGCCCTCATCCGTCACGTAGACCCGGATTGCTTCGGGCCCCAGCTCAGCCCGGACGTCGACCCACTTGCTGCTGTCTTCGCCGTTGCCGCGGACAATCGCGTTGCTGAGCGCTTCGGAGAGGACTACGCGAAGACGAAACCGAATTGTTTGGGTGGCGTGCTGGCCCGCCAGGCAGTGCCGAGTCACCAGCTCTACCGCTTCTTCGATGCAGGTGACATCGCTGGGGAGCCGCAATGTCACCAGCGTTGCAGCGCTTCGATCCGGGGCCAACGAACGGCGGACACAGAGGCGGAGCGGCGAAGTCATGCGGCCGCTCTAAAAGCTGGCGAGCGCCTGCTCGGGGGTCTCGTTGATGGCGAACAACGTATCGAGCTTGGTCAGCTCGAACAACGAGCGCAGATCCTCGTTGAGCCCGGACAGTCGGAGCTCACCACCGGCCTCACGAATACGCTTCGATATGGACACCAGGGCACCGAGTCCCGAGGAATCGATATAGCCGGTCTTGGAAAAGTCGATCAACAGCCGTCGCTCACCCTGATCCAGCGCGGCCTGCACTAGGTCCTTGAGCTCCTGCCGGTTTCCGATGATCAACTGTCCATCTACCTCCACGACGGTAATGCCACCTGCTCCCTTGCTCTGGCTGAACCCCATCGATGCTCTCCCTTACGGCTATCCGTCTGACTGCAACGCCACCATCGCGGTCACTTCGACAATATCATCGGCGGTGGCACCCCGCGACAGGTCGGCCATGGGCCGCGCCAATCCCTGAAGAATCGGACCGATGGCGGCTGCGCCGGCCAGCCGCTGCACCAGCTTGTATGCGATGTTACCGGCGTCGAGGTCGGGGAAGACCAGCACATTTGCCCGGCCGGCCACCGGTGACCCCGGCGCCTTGCGCTCGCCCACTTCCGTATTGAGGGCCGCATCGGCCTGCAATTCTCCATCCGATGCGATGTTGGGGGCCAGCTGTTGGAAGTGCGCCGCTGCTTCCTGCACTCGCGCAACATGGGGGCCCTCGGCGCTGCCCTTGCTGGAGTACGACAGGAAGGCAACCCGGGGGGAATCTCCCACCAACCGCGAACGGTCTCGCGCGGCCGCCAGCGCGATCTCGGCCAGCTGGCCCGGCGTGGGCTCCGGCACCACCGCGCAATCCGTAAAGGTCAGAACTACGGCATCACCGGGCAGCACCATATAGAACGAGGAGCTGATCAGACTCACTCCCGGACCAGTCCCGATCGCCCAGAGGGCGGCGCGTACTACGTCCCCGGTGGGGCACGCCGCACCGGCGACGCACCCGTCGGCCTCGCCCAGCGCGACCAGCGCGGCGCCGAAGTTGACCGGATCGGCTGCGACATCGAGCGCATGTACCCCATCGCGAATTCGGTCGGGTCGGCGCTCCCGGAGATACTGTGCGATACGCCCGAGCCGTCTGTCGTTCGCCGGATTCAGCCCATTTCCTCCGAGCACGATCGGCTCAACAACCTTTTGGGCCTGGAGCTGCTCCAGGGCGGTCTGCACCCGGGTGTCTTCCCCCTCGCACAGTACCACTCGCGCCCGGCGCCGCGCGGCTCGCTCCAGCAGTTGGGCCCGGAAGCTCACGAACGGAACCTCCGGCTGAGGGCGCCGGCGACCGCAGGGTGGACCAATGCCGCCACGTCGCCACCGAACTTCGCCACCTCACGAACCAGACTCGAGCTGAGATAGGTGAGATCCACGGCGGGGACCAGGAAGACCGTTTCCAGCGATGGATGAAGCTGTCGGTTCATCAGCGCCATCTGAGTTTCGTACTCGAAGTCGCTCACCGCTCGGAGCCCGCGCACAATAATGGTTGCCCCGACCCGCTTGGCGAACTCGGCCAGGAGCCCATCGAACGACTGAAATGAAACCCGAGGATCGTCGCCTACCGTGGCCCGCAGCATGTCCAGCCGCTCCTCAACCGAAAACAGTGGCTGCTTGCCGACGTTGGTCGCGACGGCGACGATCAGACGATCAGCCAGGCCAAGGCTTCGGCGAACCAGGTCCTCGTGGCCGCGGGTCGGCGGGTCGAATGATCCGGGATACACCGCGATGCGGGTCATGGCGCGTGGCAGAAGGTGATGGCAGTGTCGCCATAGCGACGAGTGTCGTCGCCGTTGAGGGCGAGGTCAGACCGGTGTTCGACCGAAAGAATGCGCCCGAACGGGTGCCGGCGGAAGAGCGCCACCAGCCGTTCCGCAAAGTCGATGGTGTAGGGCGGATCGGCCAGGATTATGTCGAATGCCGCTTCTCCGGCCCGCTCGGCGTAACGCATGGCGTCTCCCCGGTGCACTGTTACCGAATCGGCCACGCCCAAGGCGGCGATGTTCTGGTCGAGAGCGTGGAGCGATGCCGGATGCAACTCAACGAATGTCACGTGGGCCGCTCCCCGGGACAGCGCTTCGAGGCCCAGTGCTCCACTCCCCGCGAAAAGATCAAGCACTCTGGCCTCCGGCAGCGCCTTGCCCAGGATGCTCATCCAGGCCTCACGAACTCGATCGGCCGTGGGACGCACGCGCTCATCTTTGGGGACCACCAGCCGACGCCCGCCGTATTCCCCGGCGACGATTCTCATCGACGCGAGTTACCAGTCTCCCAACTCTGGACCACAGAGACGCGAGGAATGTTACGAGGCCGCATGGGGCGTCAGGGCGCACAGCTTGGCTTGCAGGCTGCTGAGACCGTTGTACTCGTCGCACTCGATCCGGAACGCGGCATCCACTAGGCCGTCGCCCAGCCACGGTACCCGGTCGGCCCATTGAAATCCGATGGTCCAGAGCCGGGTCCTGCCGTCGTCCAGCGCACCTTTGAGATGCCCGCTGCCGACCACGCTTCGGTTGGTGAAACGAACACCTCGGACACCGAATACCGGACTCGGGTTGCCCTGCCCACACGGCTCCAGATAGCGGCACAAGCGCTCGAGATCGCGAGTGACCTCGTGTAGGCCGACCTCGAGATCCACTCGCTGCTCCGGCCCGAGATCGTCGGGTCCGAGGGCCTCCCGGGCCACAGCGCCGAACCGCTCGCGGAATTCGTCCAATCGGCCACGCCGGATGGTGAGTCCAGCCGCCATGTGATGTCCGCCGTACCGCTCCAGCAGATCGCCGCAAGTAAGGAGCGCATCGTGAAGGTTGAAGCGCGAGGTGCTGCGGCCAGAGCCTTTGCCGATTTCGCCGTCAAAGGCAATCAGGAAGGTGGGCCGTCCGTAACGTTCCACCACCCGCGAGGCGACGATGCCGACCACGCCCGGGTGCCAGCCATCGCCCACCAGTACGAACCCCGCATCTCGGTCCGGGTTCGCGGTCTGCTCCACCTGTTCCAACGCCTCGTCGAGGATGCGCTGGTCCAGGGCCTGCCGCTCGACGTTGAGGCTCTCCAGTTTCTGCGCCAGGCGGGCAGCCTCGCTCGGATCGTCGCTCAACAGCAGCCTGAGGCCGTCCGTGGCATCTCCCACTCGGCCTGCCGCGTTCAGTCGAGGTCCCAGGATGAAGCCGAGGTGATGAGCCCGCACCTCCCTGCCGGCGAGCCCGGTAGCGTCCAACAGCGCGCGCAAGCCGGGCCAGGGGCTTTGATGAAGTAGCTTCAGGCCGTGCTTCACCAGTATCCGGTTCTCTCCCTCAAGCGGCACGACATCGGCGACGGTAGCCAGCGCGACGAGGTCCAGCAGGTGAAACGGCAGGTTGGCCGGGAGTCCCAGTGCCGGGACGAGCGCCTGCACCAGCTTGAAGGCGATGCCGGTGCCGCAGAGCGCGTTGGCCGTGGAATCGTCGTCGTCCTGCTGCGGGTCGACCACCGCGAGCGCTGGGGGAAGCTGAACTCCAGGCAAGTGGTGATCGGTAATGACAACGCCAATCCCGGAGTCCCGAGCTGCGACGACCGTGTCGTAGGCGGTGATACCGCAATCGCAGGTGATGATCAGGGACACTCCGGCCGCCCGAGCTGCCTCCAGTCCTGCCGGTCCGAAATCGTAGCCATCGCGGAGCCGGTGGGGCAGGAACGGGATGACGTCCGCCCCGGCCACTCGGAGCGCCCGGGTGAGCAAGGCGGAGGCGCACTGCCCGTCGACGTCGTAATCGCCATGCACCAGAATCCGGCGACCTTCCCGGACCGCTGCGGCAATGGCATTTACAGCCTCTGCCATTCCCGCCAGAGCGGAAGGATCGGAGAGCTCTTCCAGGGACGGCCGCAGGAAACGCCGTGCCGCCTCCTCCGTCCCATGACCGCGCTGAACCAGCAGCGCAGCAAGCGCGGGCGGCAGGCTGAGCGCTGCGGCGAGCGACTGGACCTGGAGAGGATCAGGCCGGGGCACTACGCGCCAGCGGAGTACCGGTGGTGGAAAGACGCTCACCTTGGGGAGTGTATCCGTTCCCGGCGCCGTCACGGTGACCCGCCCGACTCCGAGGGGTACAGAATCGCTCCGCAGGCTTCGCAGCCGTCCAGCACCGCTCCAGACTTGATCTGGCTTCTCCGGTTGAGCGGAATCGCGGTGTGGCATCCGCCGCAGGCTCCTCCGACCAGCGGCACCACCACATCGCTGGTGCGGCTCCGCCGCAATCGGTCGTATCGGGTGCGGAGCTGCTTGTCGAGCTGAGCCGCGCTGGCCTCCCGCTGATCCCGGGCGGCATCCCGCTCAGACAGCAGGGCGGTCCGGCGTTCCTCCACCCGGGCGCGTTCCGGTGCTTGCGATGCTTCGATTGCTTTCAGGTTCAGCTCCTCATTCTGACATTTGATCTCGAGTTGGACGACCGCGTCCGCGCTTCGAACCCACTCACCCTCCTCCTTCGCCATCACCGAGCGCGCCAAATCGAGCTCGGCCATCAGGGTCGAAGCTTCCTTGGGATTCCTCACCTGTTCCAGGCGTTGCCGCCGGCGGTCCTGCAGCGTGCGATAGCTCTCGATCTTCGCCTCGAGCTCATCTCTTCGCCGCCGTCCATCGGCCAGCGCGCGCCGGGCAGCTTCCAGGCTCTCCCGCGCACGCTGAAGTGCCTCGTCGAGCTGGATGGTCTCCTGCCCCAGCGCGCCGAGTCGGGAATCGGCGTCGCTGAGCGCGGCGTCCTTGGCTTGGAGATCGAGCAACGCCATCAGGTCGGCACGCATTCACCGGCCTCGCGATGCATTCCGTGCCTCTCGTCTGGCGGCTTTCTGGAAATCATACCAGGCGTCTGCCGCGGGATACTGAGTCCTCAATTCGGCTCTCTTTCGCTGCTTGGCACCGGGGTCGGCAAGCGCATGCATCTCCCGGTAGAGTGGTCGGGCTCGCAGAATTTGAGCAGCGCGGTCGTACATGCTGCCGACTTCGTGGCGACTGATATGTAGCGCGGCCTCTTTCAAAAGCGACCAGGCAACGGCCGCGCCCTCGGAGAGGCTCTCGGGCATCTGGTCGGAAGGGGTCGTGGTTCGGAGCAACGTCTCGAAGAGCTCGCGGAGACGCGGGACCTCGAGAAGTGTCGGCGCAACGTCGGTGCGCGCCTTCTCCATCCACTCGGGGGCTGCCAGCATCGCCGTGAGGAGTTGGGTCTCGGGACTCCGGCGCGCGCGGCGGCCTGCGGTATCGGCGCCATAACGGGCAGTAACGGCCGAGGGATCGGGCCGGGAGCTGGACGGCTCAGGAACTCGGCCAGCGGCCAGGAGCTCCCGCTCCAGCACATCCTTGTTGACGCCGGTACGCTCAGCGGTAAGCGAAAGATACAGTTCTCGGGTTATCGGATCCGCCGCCGCGCGGATCGTGGGGAGCAGCCGGTCGACGGCCTCCCGCCGATGCTCGAAGCTGTCGAAATATCCCTTGCGCTCCAGTAATTGAATCTTCCGTTCCAGCAGATCAACCGCATCTCGAAGCACGCCGTCCAATGCGGCTACGCCCCCGCCCTGCACCAAGGTGTCGGGATCCTCACCCGGAGGGAGGGTAGCGACTCGTACTCGGATTGCGTGACGCAGCAGCTCGTCGCCGGTGCGAAAGGTGGCCCGGAGGCCCGGCTGGTCGCTGTCGTAAAGTAGGGTCGCTGTTGCCGTGTACCGCTTGAGCAGCGTCGCCTGCTCCGGAGTCATCGAGGTCCCCAGCGGGGCGACGACATGCTCGACCCCAGCCAGCACTAACCGGAGCACGTCGAAGTAGCCCTCCACCAGGATGACCGATTCCTCTTTTCGGATCGGTCCTTTCGCCTGGTGCAGGTTGTACAGCTGCTTTCCCTTGTGAAAAATTTCAGTCTCGGGGGAGTTGAGGTACTTGGGTTCGCCGTCAGCCAGCAGCCGGCCACCGAATCCAACCGCTCTGCCTCGCAGATCATGGATCGGGAACAGCAGTCTGCCCCGGAACCGGGCACTCACTACCCCATCGTCTCGCTGCGCGGCCAATCCAGCTGCCAGCAGCACGCTCTGCTGGATGCCCAGCGTGGCCATCGCCTCCAGGAACGCCTTCCCCTGGGGGGCAAAGCCGAGACCGAGCATTGCCGCAGTCTCGACCGGCACCGCCCGACCATCGAGGTATTCCCGAGCGACTCGAGCATCGGGGGACTCGAGCAGTTGACGAGTGAACCAATCGTGGGCGGCCGCCACGGCACCGAAGAGCGCCTCGTTGGGGTCGGGCCCGGCGCGCTCCGCGCGTTCCGGTATGCTGATTCCGACTCGGCGAGCGACCTCGCGCACCGCGTCCGGATAGCTCATCCCAGCGCGCTTCATGAACCAGGAAAACACGTCTCCCGATTCGTGGCAGACGAAGCAGTAGAAGCGCCCCTTCTTCGGGATCACCGCAAAGTTGCGATGCGCCCCGCCGTGGAATGGGCAAGCGCCGCGGTAGTCCGCACCAGTTCGTTTCAGGGAGACTGTCTCGCCGATCAGACCGACGAGGTCCGCGCTATCCCGAACCTGCTCGATCGTCTCGTCCGGGATCATGCTCACGCGGAGAACTCGACAATCGTCACGCCAGTCCCGCCCTGGTTGCGCGGCGCAAAGCTGTAGCGGGAGACTCGGCGATCGCGGGACACCACCCGGCGCACCCGTTCGCGCACCACCCCCGTTCCCATGCCGTGAATGATCCGCAGATAAGGCTGTTCCGCCAGTACTGCTGCGTCGACTGCGGCCACGGTCGCGTTCTCAGCCTCATCGCCGGTCATCCCGCGGAGATCGATTTCGAGGGAAGACGGTGAGGACGGAGTTGCCGTTGCGGAAGAAGCGGAACGGGCGGAAGCAGCGGAAGGTTGCGCGCGACTGAGCGCCGCTTGGTCCACTACCATCCGAATGGCTCCCGCCACAACGACAAGCTTCCCATCTGCCCGCACCTCCAGCACCTGACCCGCGGGGCCATCTACCAATTTCACTCGATCGCCCACTTGGAACCCTTCCGCGTTTTTCCCTCCTTCTGCGCGTTCCGCTTCTTCCGCTCTTTCCAACGCCTGTCCCTGCTCGACTACGCCCTCTTCCACCAGCCGCCTCGCTTCGCGAGCCGCGGCTTCGTCGACCGCGCCACGGGCGGCGGTCAGCGCCTCCTCGACTCGCTGGCGCGCGTCCAGCAGATGCGCTCGGGCCAGTTTTCTCCCCTCGCGTTCAGCCTCCTTCTCCCGTCGCTTGAGCTCTGTTTCGCGAGCCGTCTGAGCTTCCTCCTGAACTTGGAGTTTCGCTGCCAGTGAGTCGAGCTCGATGGCACGGATCTCGACGGCACCTTGTCGTTCCCGTAACTCCCGCTCGCGTTCCTCCACCGCAGCGAGCAAGGCATCCAGCCGGCGTTCCGCGTCGGGAACCCGCGACTCCGCATCGGCCAGGATGTTCTGGTTCACCCCTAGGCGCCGCGCTATGGCGAGACCATAGGATCGGCCCGGGACTCCCTTGAGGAGCCGGTAGGTGGGGGTAAGCGTGGCGGCATCGAATTGGAGCGATGCGTTCACGATTCCATCGGAATGTCCCGCCAGCTCCTTGAGCGCGCCCAAGTGGGTCGTCGCCAAGGTGCAGGAGCCACGCCGGGTGAGAGTGACAAGCGTTGCCGACGCGAGCGCGGCGCCTTCGACCGGATCGGTTCCGCTTCCGATCTCGTCGAGCAGAACCAGAGTGGTCTCGTCAGCGTCATCCAAAACCCGCCGCAGCATGCGGACGTGAGCGCTGAAGGTCGACAGGCTGGCGGCGATGGACTGGCGGTCTCCGATGTCGGCGTAGAATCGGCGGAAAATCGGCAGCCGGCTCCCGCCGCCAACCGGAGGGATGATTCCGCTCGCGGCCAACGCGGTCACCAGCGCAACCGCTTTCAGCAGGACAGTCTTGCCCCCGGTATTCGGCCCGCTGATGAGCAGGGTGTGCTCCTTCTCCGACAGCTCCAGATCGAATGGGACCACGGCCGCAGGTCCATCCAGGAGCAGCGGGTGCCGGCCGTTCGTGATGGAGAGCGTCGTCGGTGCGGCATCCACCTCGGGCTTCTCGCCGGACGCCGCAACGGCGTATCGGGCCCGCGCCACGAGGTCATCGACCGCCACGCACATCTCGATCACCTCGCGCAAGGTAGCCGAGTGAGGCCGAAGCAGATCGGTGAGCTCGTGCAGCACCCGTAGCGTCTCCCGATCCTCTTCGACTTGTGCCTCGCGCAACGCGTTGCCTAGCTCGATAGTTTCGGATGGCTCGATGAAGAGTGTGCCGGCACTGCCCGATTCGTCATGAACGATTCCAGGCGGCCGGTTTCGGGAATCGCGCCGTACCGGAATCACGTACCGGTCTCCCCGCACCGTAACCGATGCATCCGAGCTCGACTCGAGGCTACGCAGCAACGTGTCCAGCCGCCGCAAGAGTCGCTGTCGTGCCGCCTGCACCTCCCGGCGTGCTGCGGCAAGGCGAGGACTCGCAGTGTCGAGCAAACTTCCGTCCGAGTCGACCGAATGCTCCAATCGGCGGGCGATCGCCTTGTCGGGAAGCGGCCGTGCCAGAGCGGCGGTAAAGGGTGCTGCCTCTTGGACCCGCAGCAGGTCGGCGTGCACCGCCGCCGCCGCGCCGAGGACCCTGAGGAGCGCGGCGAGTTCCATTCCCTCGAGGACGCTTCCGTCGACTCGGAGCCTGGCCACTGCGCGCGTCAGGTCGGGGATCGGCTCGGCCACGAGTCCGTCGCCCCTGCGGAAGAGCCCCGCCACCTCTCCCACCTGATCCAGCTCGGCGCGAATCCAGGCGAGGTCGTCCGTGGGACGGCGGCTCAGGACTCGGGCCGTTCCCAGTGGCCCTACCGCGTGTGCACTGATCAATCGAAGAACGGCGTCGAATTCGATGGTTTCGAGGGCATCGGCACTCTGTGAGACGGGCAACGGCAACGGGGTGCCGCCCTGTATCTGGGCCGGCACCCCGTCCGGAACCTGGGCTTCTACTTGCGGCATCACCCGGCCTGAAGCTCCTCGCGCGCAATCTGGTTGATCAGCTTGCCGTCGGCGCGCCCTTTGTATTGGGGCATTACCTGCGACATCACCTTGCCGAGATCGCTGGCTCCCCCGGCGATCGCGCTCCGGATGGCGGCGCGGATCTCGGCCGGATCCGCCGCCGCCGGCAGGAATTCTTCCAACACTTTGATCTGCGCTGTCTCCACGGTGGCCAAGTCTTGTCGTGCCGCTGAGGTATACTGCTCAACCGCTTCCCGCCTGATCTTGATGCCCTTGCGCAGAACGTCCGCGACCTCGTCGTCCGTCGCCGGACGCCGGAGTTCGATTTCGCGATTCTTCAGGTTGGCGATGATCGTGCCGAGGACTAGGGTGCGTTCTTTATCCTGCGCCTTACGCGCCGCATTGAGCGCGGCGCGTAGGGTCAAAGCGAGTTTAGGCTCTGGGGACACGGGGACCACGACGGTTCTTCCGTACCGCAGCGTTCATTTTCCGCTTTCGCTTTTCGCTCGGCTTTTCGAAGTGCCGGTGCTTCCGGAGATCGGACAGAATGCCGGCTTTCTCGCACTTTTTCTTGAACCGCTTCAGCGCCCGGTCGAAGCTCTCGTCATCGTGAATGATGACTTCTGGCATTCGCTTGCTCACCCCTCTCAGGCCCGGTAAGGGCAGGAATCCGAATAAGTTGGGAATTTATTCGGGGGCTAATGCTTGAGCAAGCAGGCGGACCGTGAGGAACGGCGGAACGTGAGGAACGTGGGGAACGTGAGAGATCTGACAGCACCGAGAGACATGGGGGAGTAGAGTGATGCGGTCCGCGTAGAAAAGCTGCGGTTCGATGTAACTCTATCTCTATAATGTCAAAATGATGCCATATGAGAAGCTCCTCGCCTGGAAGGTCGCTCACGAACTTGCGCTTGAGACCTACACGGTAACTGAAAGCTGGCCGAGGAACGAGCTATACGGGCTCACCGCTCAAACGCGGCGAGCGGCCATTTCGATACCGACAAACATCGCCGAAGGAGTTGCAAAGTCTGGCCCGCGGGAGTTCCGACGCTACCTCGATATTTCCCTTGGCTCTTCGTCGGAGCTTTCGTACCTGCTGCTCTTCGGTCGTGATCGAGGTTTCCTATCTCTGGGTGAGTGGGAGCGGTTGAATTCCAAACGGAATCGTCTGGGACAACTCCTCTGGCGCTTGTATCGATCAATTCAGCACCGGGCTACAGATTCAGCTAAGCAGTAACAGGCTGACGGCTGATTTCTTCGACCACCGTTTCCTGGATTCGTTCCTCACCCTTCCCGCCAGGTTCCTCACGTTCCTCACGTTCCTCACGTTCCCCACGTTCCCCACGTTCCTCACCCCGGCGGCCATCCCAGTTTCCTTCCACCCAACACATGCAGATGCAGATGGTCCACGCTCTGCCCCGCATTGCGGCCGGTGTTAGTCACGATCCGATAGCCATCTGCGTCGAGGCCGAGCTCCGTCGCCAGCTCGGCGGAGAAGGCGAGCAGACGGCCCAGCATTCGCTCTCCGTCTGGTCCTTTGGCATCGCGGACCGCGGCGATGTGACGGATGGGTATCAGCAGGAAATGAACCGGGGCCTTGGGATCGATATCTCGAAACGCCAACGCATCGTCCCAGCGTTTCACGATCTTGGCCGGAATCTCGTTTGCGACGATCTTGCAAAACAGACAGTCAGGCATGGGATCTCCGCAGTCTGGCCTGCGAGGCTACGGCGGCCGCGGCCAGTGCTGCGGTCTCAAAGCGAAGGATGTGCGAGCCGAGCGTCACCGGAGAATATCCAGCTTCGAGGATGCCCGTTCGCTCGCTCTCGGTGAAGCCCCCTTCGGGTCCCACAACGATCGTGAGTGGAGTCGAATCGAGCTCACTGGGCACAGTAGCACCCGACTGTTCCGCCAGCCATCCAGAAGCTTTGACCGGTCGCTGGAGGAACTGATCCAGTGAGACCGGCTCCTCGATGGTCGGCGCCCAGGCCGACCCGCATTGCTTCAGCACGTCGAGCACGGATTGCCGGAGCCGCGGCAGGTGGTTCAGCTTGAGCCGGGTAGCCACCCCGACAGTGTGCGCAGTCTCCAACGGCAGAATGCGAGTCACTCCCAGTTCGACCGCCTTCTCCACCAGCCAGGAGAACCGCTCACGATCTCCGGCAGCTACAGCAAGGATCAGTTCCGGAGGAGGCTCCTGTCGCTCGACTGGACCGATCTCCACCAGCCACTGACGACCCTCGTGGATCAGATAGCCGCTTGCCTTCAGCCCAGCACCATCGAGAATCTCCACCCTTTCGTGATCCTGGGCCCGGCGGACTCGAAGGTGGTGCATCTCGCCATCCTCAAGGATGACCCGCCTCCCCGCTTCCCCACTTCCCCGCTTAATCAGCACTCTCATCCCGGACGTATCGCGGCGACCCCCCACCAGCCGGCATCCAGCGTCTCCTGAAATGCGGCGAAGCCGGCCTGTCCCAAGGTATACCGGAACTCTTCCGCCTCCGACTGCTCCATACCGGAGAAAATGGCAACTCCACCGGGGCTAAGGGCCCTGCCGATGATCGGTAGTAGCAGACTATTGGTGGAACGAAGGATGTTGGACAGCAGAAGTTCGACCGGTCCGACCAGCGGCGCCAGCGTGGCTGCGTCGCCTTCCAGAAACTCGACTCGGTTCGCGACGCCGTTCCGCTCGGCGTTTCTGACGGCCACGGCATTTGCTTCCGGATCGGTCTCTATGCCGATGGCAGACGCGGCGCCCAGTTTGATCGCGGCGATCGTGAGAATTCCGCTACCACTACCGAGATCGAGAACATGATCGCCCGATCGGAGCAGCCGGCTCAACAGCGTGATGGCCGCGCGGGTGGACCCGTGCTCTCCGCTGCCGAATGCGGTCTCTGGATCGAGCACGATGGTGAGTGGATCAGGTTCGCTGGCTTCGGGAAGCCAGGATGGGACAATGGTCAGGCGGCCAACCTGCCGGGGGCCCAGCCCTTCGCGCCAGCTAGTGGACCAGTCGGTGGCCTCGAGCGGATGCCTCCAGGTTTCTACCGTCGGGTCGAGCTCACGGCCGAGCTCCTCAACCAGTGCCGCGGCGGCCCACTCATCCGGCGCGAACGCGACCAGAGTACCGTCATCTCGTTCCTCCACCGCCTGGCCGGTTCGCGCCACCAGCCACGCCCCCATCTTCTCTCGCTGCTCAGTGGGCGCGCGCACGTCAATCGCCCACCAGCTCATGCTCCCAACGCCTCCCTCAGCTTGGACCAGAAACCGGGCGAGCGCTTGGGCGGTTCTCCCTCCACCTTGGCAAGCTCGCGGAATAGCCGCTCCTGCTCCTCGTTCAACCGCTCGGGTGTCCAGACGCGCACCCGGACGAGCAAATCGCCCTTGGTGTCCTGGCCCAGGATCGGTAGCCCCTTGCCCCGGAGGCGGAGCACCGTCTCCGGTTGGGTTCCGGAAGGAATTTTGAGCCGTTCTTCGCCGTAAGGTGTCGGAACTGCATGCTCTCCGCCCAGTGCGGCTTGAGAGAACGAGACCGGCAGGTCGTACACCAAATCGTCGCCCTGGCGCTCGAATCGGTCGTCTTCCTTGATGTCGAGCATAACCAGGAGATCCCCGTTGGGACCTTTTCGAGGCCCCGCAGCTCCCTGTCCCCTCAGGGTGAGATAGTTGTTGGTGGAGACCCCGGCCGGGATGTCGACAGTAACGCTGCGTTCGCCCCGCACCCTGCCCTCACCGCGACATACCTCACACGGATCGCCGATGATTTTTCCCTCACCGGAGCAGGTGGGGCACGGCGCCACCGAGATGAACTGGCCGAACATGCTGCGAGTAGCGCGGCGTACTTCACCGCTACCGTTACAGGTAGTACATGTGGTGGGGTGACTCCCGGGCTTGGCACCGGATCCATCACATGTCCGACAGCGCTCTAGCGACTTGAGTTTGACGGTCTTCTTCGCCCCCAGCGCGACTTCCGTCAGGGTGAGCCGCACCGTCACTCGGATGTCCTGCCCTCGACGTTCTTCGGCTCGCGAACGGCGCCCCCCGAAGAGCGATTCGAAGCCGCCCATCGCGCCGAAGTCACGCATGAAGATGTTCAGCGCCTCGCTGAGGTCTACGTGATGGAATCCGTACCCACCACCTCCTGCCAGGCCCGCCTTTCCATACCGGTCGTACGTTGCCCGCTTCTGCGGATCGCGCAGAACTTCGTAGGCTTCGGTGATCTCCTTGAACTTTGCCTCTGCCTGGGGCGACGAATTGCGATCGGGATGGTACTCCATCGCGAGTTTCCGGTAGGCTTTCTTGATCTCGGTATCGGAAGCCTCCCGCGAGATGCCCAGCAAGGCGTAGAACTCGCTCACTCCAACAATCCTTCCACTAATCGACTGGTGTGCTCCACCAATCCGATGATCTTGTCGTATGGCATCCGGGTCGGGCCCATGACGCCGATGACGCCTTTGAGCCCACCAGCCTCGTACGAGGACGTGACCAGGGTAAAATCACTCAGCCTGGCGTCGGGGTTCTCCGCACCGATGGTCACGGAGATCCCACGCTGTCGGCGGGATTCGAGTGCGCGCTTCAGGAGATCGCGTCCCTCGGTAAGCCGGAGTAGTTCCCGCATCCGCGTATTGGACGCAAACTCCGGCTGGTCGGCGAGCATCTGGGCACTCCCGAGGACCACGGGACTCGCCTGGTTCGAGAGGTCGAACAGCCCGTCGCCTTCGGCGATGAAGATGTTGAGCAGCTCGCGGCCCGCTTCGCTGCCGCTCGCGTCGCGCAGCCGATCGGGCAGCGTCGCACGGATCTCCTTCAAGGTCAACCCGGACAGCCGTTCATTCAGGATCTGGGCGACCTGCTGAACGGAGCTCGCCGCAACCACCCCGGGAACCTCCACAAAAATGGTTCGGACCACCCCGCTTCTGAGGTTGAAGACCAGGAGCAAGCGCCCCGAGGTCACCTGCACCAACTCCAGACGTCCCAACACGACCTGGTCGAACGCCGGCGCGACCGCAACGCCCAGTTCCTGAGTGAGGACACCGAGCACCTGAGCCGCGCGACGGAGAATTTCCTCGACCGCGCTCCGGGTCCCCATCAACTCGGCCCGAAGGGTATGCTGCTCCTGGTCGCTCGGCGGCGAGAGCCGCATGATCGCGTCGACGTACATCCGGTAGGCTCGATCGGTTGGGATGCGGCCGGCCGAGGTATGGGGGTGAAACAGGTAGCCCTTGTCCTCCAGCTCGCTCATCGTGCTTCGGATGGTTGCCGGGGAGACGCCCAGTCCGAACCTCCGGGCGATGGTCTGACTGCCCGCCGGCTCTGCGGTCTCGATGTAGGTCTGCACCACCGCCTCGAGCACTCGCAGCTCGCGCTCACTCAACTGATCTGTCATCGGCATGGGACAAATGTAGAGCCAGCTAGAGGCAGGGAAAAGCCGAACAACTAATGCTGCACCAGACTGACGGAGCCCACCAGAGCGTCCAGCCGAAGCCACCCCTCGGGAGTGAGCGTCACCCGCTCGGGGCCGACCAGCGCCCAGCCTGCCGCCTCCCAGGCGTGGCTTTGATCCACTGGAAGCCATTGTCGAGCAACACCTTCAATGGTCCGAAGCCCGAGATAGAGCTCCTCCAGCTCGACTGCTTCCTGGTCGAGTAGCTCCCTTGTCTCCAACGGGGACCCGCCGGCCGCGAGCACCCGGTCATACTGCGACCAATCCCTCAGGTTCCAGCGCCGTTCCCGGCCGAAGCCGCTGTGCGCCGCGGGGCCCAACCCGATGAAGGGCGCCCGTCGCCAGTACGCAGCGTTGTGCCTGGCCCTTTGTCCGGGCCTGGCGGCGTTGGATACCTCATAGTGCTCAAAGCCATGGGAGACCAGAGCGGCATGCGCCTCGAGGAACTCCCCGGCATATCGTTCTTCATCGACTGGACCGACCTGTCCCCTCTCCGTCCACCGTCCCAGAGGCGTGCGGGGCTCCACCGTCAGGCCGTACAAGGACAAGTGTCCCGGCTGAAGCGCGAAGACCGCCTCGAGGTCGCGGCCCCAGTTCCGTTGGAGCTCTCCAGGGAGTCCAAAGATCAGGTCCAAGGAGAGATCGTGGATGGCCGCGCTGCGAAGCGCCTCGACTGCCGCCGGGACCTGGTCGGCGGTGTGGGTTCGATGCATCCAGCGAAGCACGGCAGGGTCGAGCGTCTGCACTCCCAATGACACCCGATTCACCCCCGCGGCCCTCCACGCCATGGCCGACGCCGGCGCGACATCCTCCGGGTTTGCTTCGAGGGTGATTTCCGCATCAGAAGCCACCGGCCGGTCTCGCCGTATGGCGTCGAGTATGGCAGCTATGGCGCCCGGTTGGATACGAGAAGGGGTGCCTCCACCCAAGTAAATCGTGTCTATGGCGGGCGACTGGTCCCAGACCGGCTCTTCCTGCCAGAGGTTCCACTCGCGTAGCACTGCGGCGACGTATGCATCCGAGGGCACGTCCCGGCGCACCGCGATGGCGAAATCGCAGTAGCTGCAGCGGCGAGCGCAAAAGGGAACGTGGACGTAGACGTGCATCGAACAAATCTACGCTGAGTTCTCGCCCTGCGGACTTCCGGCACGTTTTTTAGAGCAGTCAAACTCGTCGGAATACCCGGCCAGGACCCTGTTCCACAACACCGGCGATCTCGAGTCCACACAACATCGCCAGCACTTCTCCGATAGGCCGCTGGACTCGATTCGCCAGCTCGTCGGGGTGCGTTGGGTCGGAGCCGAGCAGCCCGGCAAGCTCCCGTTCCTCCGGAGAAAGCGTCTCGGGCAACTGCCGAGCCGTCGGTGCGCCAGGCCCGCCGGCAGCGACCGGTACGACCTCGGGAAAGTGTCGCAGCAGATCCAGCGGCTCGAGCAGAGGGGTGGCCCCATCGCGGATCAGGCGGTTGGTCCCAACGCTGACACTGCTGGTGATGTTGCCCGGCACCGCCATTACTTCCCTGCCCTGATCCAGCGCAGCGTTGGCGGTGATGAGTGCGCCAGAGCCAGCGGCGGCTTCGATGACGACGGTGACGCGCGACAGACCGCTAATGAGGCGGTTGCGTCGGGGGAAGTTGCTGACCCTCGGCCGCTCCCCCGGAGGAAATTCAGTGATCAGCAGACCTTCGTCCGCTACCCGGTCGTACAGCGTCCGGTTGGCAGCTGGATATACCACTCCATGACCATTGCCCAGCACGCCGATGGTGGTTCCACCGGCGTCGAGCGCCGCCGTATGCGCCGCCGCGTCCAGACCTCTCGCCATGCCACTCACGATGATCACCCCACTTCCAGCGGCCACTCCGGCGACTTGGCGGCATACTTCGGCGCCATAAGCGGAATGATCCCGGCTTCCGACGATGGCGGCGGCGGGCCGAGACAACACGGACACATTGCCGACCGCGAAGAGCACCAGCGGCGGCTCCGGGATGTGCCGAAGCAACTCAGGATACTGCATGTCCTCAGCGACAAGCACCTCTGCCCCGACCTTCTTTGCATCCCCCAGGATCTTCTCCCC
>JBKPAO010000042.1:0-15677 GCA_046726475.1 Gemmatimonadota bacterium
CTCCCCGGAATGCCTTCGGCGGTCGCGCTGATCTCGGCCTGACCCTCGGCGACTCCCGAAACCAGACCAGTCGGGGAGACCGCGGCCACTGCTGCATCAGAAGTGTTCCAGGTGAAGGTGCTGCCCCCCACGACGGTACCGTCCTCGTCCTTAGCCGTCGCGGTCAGCTGCACGGTCTGCCCAATCTGAATGGTTGTGGTTGGCGCGGTCACAGTTACGGTCTGGACCGGCTTCGGTGCCTGGGTGTCCCCGCCATCTCCTCCGCAGGCCGAGACCAGCGCGCTGATGACGGCGGCGGCTAAAGCGGCGAGAAATCCCGTGCGATTGAAAGCGGATCTAAGCACCACGGCTCCTACGTGTTCCGGACAACAGTCCCGCCGGGTATGGCAATGGGTCCTTCTGGGGGGAACTACTGAGATCTACTGTGATAATGGTGTCAGTTTGGAAGCAGCGGAAGAGGGGTTGCTGAGTGTGACGTAAACGACTGAAGAGACCCTAGCTGGCGGAACCCTTGCGCGCTCGCCAGATTCGAATCTCCCTCTGCCAACACCAAGTGACCGCACCACCGCCGGAGTTTGCCGAGGCCCTCCGTGACCGGTACCTGGTCGAGCGCGAGCTCGGCGGCGGCGGCATGGCCACGGTCTACCTCGCCCAGGACCTCAAGCATGACCGGCGCGTCGCGCTCAAGGTGCTGCGCCCTGAGTTAGCCACGCTCGGCCCCGAGCGCTTCCTCAGAGAAATCCGGCTCACGGCTCGACTCGACCATCCCCATATTCTGCCGGTCTTCGACTCGGGGAAGAGTGCCGGATTCCTCTGGTACACCATGCCCTACGTCGAGGGCGAAAGCCTCCGCGATCGCCTCCGCCGCGAGGTCCAGCTCCCGATCGAGGACGCGGTGGCCGTCGCACGCGAGGTGGCCGACGCGCTGGACTATGCTCACCGGCAGGGGATCGTACACCGCGACATCAAGCCGGAGAACGTGATGCTGAGCGGGTACCACGCCCGGGTGGCCGACTTCGGGGTGGCCCAAGCCTTGGATGCAGCGGGCGCTGGGCGTCTCACCGAGACCGGGCTCGCGGTGGGGACACCGGCCTACATGAGCCCCGAGCAGGCCACGGCGGGCCCGGTGGATGGCCGGACCGATATCTACGCCCTCGGTTGCGTGCTCTACGAGATGATGGTGGGCGAGCCGCCCTTTGCCGCGCCCACGGCACAGGCGTCGATCGCACGGCGGCTGAGCGAGCCGGTTCCGCACATCCGGCATGTTCGCGACGGGGTACCCGCCCGCTTGGAGCAGGCGATCATGACGGCGCTCGCAAGGGTCCCGGCCGACCGCTTTCCCTCCGCAACGGCGTTCCGCGACGCGCTCCTCGCCGGACCGGCGGCCTCCAAGGGCACCGAGCCCCAAGCGAATCGATCGATCACGCGACGGCGGAGCCTGCTTACCGCAGCCGCCGTCGCGGTCCTGGCCGTCCTGGTGGGCGTGGCGATCGAATTCCCGCGGATCGCACGGTCTCGCGGCGGAGCTCCGCCGGTTGTCGCTGCCGCGGTACCCGGCGTCGCCGTCCTGCCGTTCCGAACTATGGGCGCCGATCCGGGACTCTGGCACGAGGGGATCGTGGACCTGCTCTCGTACAACCTCGACGGGATCGGGCAGCTGCGGAAGATCGATCCGGTGACCGTTCTCACTGGGTGGCGACGGATGGGAGGGAGCGCCTCAAACGCGCTCACTGCGGATGACGCCCGGGAGGTCGGCCGCCGGCTCGGCAGCCGGTACGTCGTGACCGGGAAAGCGGTCCAGATCGGAGCCGATCTCCAGCTCATCGCCGAGGTCCAGGATGTCGAGAGCGGCGAGATGCGAGGCGCCGCACGGGTCACCCGGCCGGCCGACAGCGCGTCGTCGCTGGTGGACCAGCTGACGCTGGAGCTCCTGCGCCGCAACCTCCTGCCAACCGATGGGGAGTACTCGCCGCCCAGCCTGGGCCGGGCGACGACCTCGTCGCTCCCCGCGCTCAAGGCATATCTAGCCGGCGAGCGGGACTACCGAACAGCGCACTTCAGTGACGCCGCTCGGCATTATCACCGTGCCGTCGAGGCGGATTCGAATTTCGCCTCTGCGTGGTTTCGCCTGAGCAGCACCTGCGGCTGGGGCGAGTGCTCGCAGGAGCTCTCGGAAGCCTATTACACCCGAGCCCTGGCTCTCGCGGATCAGCTGCCCGACCGCGAGGCGAAGCTGATCCGGGCGGAGGGCAAGGCCAAGCCACTGGAGGCGTTGACCGCCATGTACCCGGACGACGTCGAAGCTTGGGCCGCTCTGGGGGAGAGCTACTTCCATCACATCGGCGTGAACCTGCGCCCGACCGAGGCGTATCGGGGCGCGTTCACTCGGGCGGTGCAGCTCCATCCCTACTTCGCCGAGGCCTACGAGCACCTGATCGAGGACGCGTTTCTGCGCCTCGACAGTCTCGACGCCCGGCGTTTCATCGATGGCTACGTCGCCCTCGGCGGACACCAGCCCTGCGCTTACCGGGTGAGCTATGACCTGGTCTGGGGAACCGCTGCAGCGCGCGGGCGGGCCATGGCCGTGCTCGACACCGTGGCGCTGAGGCAGTGCCCGCAGGCACCGCTGGCCGCGCCGCCGCCCGCCCTCGATCGCATGGCGCAGATCTACGGCAGCGTGGCGGACACCGCCACCCAGGCGCTGGATCGAAAGTGGGCGATCTGGCGCCTGCTCCAGGTTCGCGTCCCGAACGGCCAGATCGCAGCGGCCCGACGCGCCCTGGCTCGGCTGGCCCCGGGACCCGTGACCGACAAGAGTGTCCCGCGATGGGAGATCCAGCTGCACCTCTCGGGGTTCCCCGACTCGGCCACGCCTCGGCGTGCCGCGCGAGCGCTCACCGCCGAGGGAGCGCCGACGGACTACTTCTGGCTCGGAGCGCTCGCCATCAGCGAGGGTCGCTGGACCGATGTCGAGGCGGTGCGGCGAGCTCTCGAACGACAGACTCAGAGCGTCGAGGCTGACGCTTTACCCCCGGGCGCCAACGCCCGCGCATACGCCGCGGCACTGGGGGCCTACGCAGGTCTCGCCCGAGGGGATCTCGGCCGACTGGCGGAGTTCGAATCGGCGCTGCTTCAGGTTCCGGTCTTCGGCTTCGACATCGAACAACCGCAGCAGTATCTCCGGCTTAGGGTCGGCAAGCTGCTGTTCGATGCCGGGCGCATGCGCGACGCGGAGCGGTACTTCCGGAGCTTCAACCCGTACGAGTACTTCTCCGCCATTCAGGTCGAGCTGTACCTTGGCCGGCTCGCCGAAACCCGTGGCCGTCCGGAGGAGGCGGTGACGCACTACGGCAGGTTCGTACAGTGGTGGCGCTATGCCGACGAGCCCCTCCGCCCACAGTGGGAGGAGGCTCGCCAGGCGCTGAGCCGGCTCACCAGAGAGTAGAAATCACCCAGTAGCAGCCCGTCAGGCGTGACCGCCATCAGGCTCGTGGCAGAGATTGCGGTGGATCCCCGTGAGGATGCCGGCTCGTCCACGGTCGCACGAGTCGAGTTTTACAGCGAGAGCGAAAACATCGAGCCTTACCCCATCGGGAATGGAACCCTGGTTCCCGGCACCAGCCCGCCGCAATACTTGCTGTCGCTCAGCGCCGATGCTCACGGCGCACCGGGCGATGTGAAGACCTACTTCGCCAACTGTGTGGCCAAGTCGGTGCAGGACGAGTCTAAGGAAGTCCCGTCGTACTCTCGGCCGGTCAGGGTGCAGCGGTAAGGGCATCCGCCCTCAGTGACCTCCGTGGCCGATCTCGAAGCAGCACCGCAGCCGATCCTCGACGTCGCAGCACTTGGCGACCGGGATCCCTGCGAACTCCGTGAGCAGGCTCTCCACCGCGTTGCAGGCCTCGGGGTGCCGCTGCGTGGCGGCCGAGAGCGGGCAGCCGTCCCCGCGGATCAAGAGCCCGCCGTTGTGCTCCTCCACGCGTGCCTGTGCGCCGAGCTCGTTGAGGAGAGCGCTCGCCGCTTCCGCCCGCTCGCGGAGATCGCCGGTCGGACGCGGCCGATGGGCCATCAACCGCTGACCGACGTCGCGCATCAGCCGGTCGAATTCGGCCGGGTCTAGGCGCTCGTCGAGCACGTCGAGCAGCTGCGTCAGCACCGGCGCATACGCTCGAGAAAACATCAGCTCGGCCTCCGCAGTGAGCACGTAGGTGCGGGCGGGCCTGCTCACGCCGCGGCGCGACTCCCCCTGCCCGACCAGGCCGTCACGCTCAAGCCCGGCGAGCTGCTGCCGCACGGCATTGCCGCTCGAGCCAAGCGCCTGAGCCAACTGGTCGACGGTCATGGGTCCCCGGCGCAGCAGTCGCATGATCTGCCCCGCCGGACTCTCGAGCAGATGGTTCCAATACGCTACGCGCATCGACTCCTCGGGTTCCTTCTCGGTGACGCGGATCACCGCTGGTCCGACAGATTGTCTAGATCTTTCTGCACAATCTTGACCCAAGGTCGCGGGGTCTCGCAGCAAAATTAGTCGGTACGAGCATACGATGGTCCTAGCAGTTCCAGTCCGCAGCTCTCCAGCTGTTTCTCTTCCGCACACCGGCCGGCGCCCGGCCATTTCCTCCGCAGGCACTCCAATGCGTATCCCCCTTCTCTTCGCGGGAGCCGCGCTCGCCACGGCCCTAACCGCGTGCTCCGACTCCAGCAGAACCCCGACCCAGCCCTCGCCCGGAGGCGACGTCGCGATGGCCTCATCCCACAACGCAGTGGACGGGGCCGACTTTGGCTTCACCGACGGATGGTTCGCCGGTCAGACCGTCAGCTTCTTCTATCATAAGCCGTTCTTCTGCCGGACACCGGTGGAGGACGGCCTGCCGGTGGGCTCGACCAGTGAGTGCGAGGCGGGCTCCGACGGCACAGTGGACCCGCGCCCCGGCCAGATCCCTGAGCTCTACGTGATGACCCCGCTCGGCTTCAGGCCCGACGAGTCGACGCTTCAGTGCCCCATCGTCGGCCAGTGCATCAACCATCCCTCGACGATCGACCTGTCCCGACTGTTCGGCGCCTCCGTAGCCAACGCGCCGCTGCCAGCGCACAGCCACATCATCGAGGAGCGGAGCGGCAACTGGTGGGAGCTCGAGGTGATCGGCGTGAAGGACCTCGCGACATGGAACGCGGTGGTGGCGGGCAAGAGCCTCGAGACCGTCCGCGCGCTGCAGGCCGCCGACCCGGCCGCCGTGCACATCACGTCGGACATCGCGACCAACACCTACCTGTTCTTCGATGTTCGCCCGCATTGACCGGCCGGAAGCCGCCACGCTGGCCGGCGGCGTGCTGGTGATGCTCGGCGCCTGGCTGCCCTGGCTCACCCTGTTCGCCGGCCTGCAACGATACGGCGGCCTCATCGGAACCCATGGACGTGTGCTGTTTGCGGGGGGCGCCCTGGCTGCCGTCGCGGGCCTCGGAATGCTGCGCACCCGCAACCGCTGGATCCGCCGGGTGACGGCGCTCCTCGGCTGTGCGCTGCTCGGCTTCGACGGGTGGCTGTTGACTGGTCTCGTCGAGACGCTGCACCACGGCGTGGGGGCCATGCTGGTGCCCCGGGCGGGACCCGGGCTCATCGTCGCGTCCCTGGGTATCGCGCTGGTCATTCTCGGTCCCGGTCTGGAGCTGGTCCGCGACGTCGGCAGGCGCCGGGCTCCGTCGGATTGAAACGAGGGTATGGAGATGAAACTCAGAACACTCGCGGGGCTCGCCATGGCCCTCGTGGTGATCGCGTGCGGAGACGAGACCAAGCCGACCGAGCCGGGCATCGGCGCACCGCCCCCGGCCGATGCGGCGCGAGGCCCGCTCAATCCAGCGCTCGTGGCGCAGGGCAAGCAGATCTTCCGGTTCGAGACCTACGGCGACGAGACCTTCTGGACCGACACGCTCCGGCTCCACCAGGTCATCCGCTCGTCGGTCAGCCCGGCGACCGCGCTGTCGGTGGGTCTCAAGGTCGACGTGGACGCGCTCCCCGCCGCGGTCAAGGCGGGGATCCAGGCCGGCATCGGCCTGAACGATCCCGCGACCACCGTCGCGCTGCTCAAGCTGGGCGCGGTGGTCGGCGTGATCGGGAAGGTGGACGCGAGCAACACGCTCGCCAGCGTCGGCATCACCTGCGCCTTCTGCCACTCGACGGTGGACAACTCCTTCGCGCGCGGCATCGGGCATCGCCTCGACGGCTGGCCCAACCGCGACCTCAACGTCGGGGCCATCATCGCGCTGTCGTCGGTGCCGACGCCGGCGCAGAAGGCGGTCTACAACTCGTGGGGGCCGGGGATGTACGATCCCCGGTTCAACGTGGATGGGAAGAACATGCCGGTCGTCATTCCCCCCGCGTTCGGGCTGCGGCATGTGAAGCGCGAGATCTATACCGGTGACGACACCATCTCCTACTGGAATGCCTACGTCGCGATCACCCAGATGCACGGCCACGGGCGCTTCGTCGATCCACGGATCGGGGTGGCGGTCAACAACCCGCCCGATCTGGTCTCATCCAAGCTCGGCCCGCTCCGCGTGTATCAGTTCAGCCTGGAGACTCCCGAACCGGTCGCCGGAAGTTTCGACGAGAGAGCCGCGAAGCGCGGACGCGCGCTCTTCAACAGCGCCGCGGGCTGTGCACGGTGCCACATCGGGTCCACCTACACCGACGTGAACGCCGGCCGGCTCCATACCGCCGCCGAGGACGGGCAGGATCCCGCGTATGCGGAGCGGAGCGTCACGAAGCTCTATCGGACGACCCCGTTGCGTGGGCTGTGGCACCCGCCGCAGCTCGTGGGACCGTACTTCCACGACGGCAGTGCCGGCACGCTCGAGGAAGCGGTGGACCACTATGTGCAGCACTTCGGTCTCCAGCTGACACCGCAGGAGCGGGCCGACATCGTGGAGTTCCTCAAGACCCTGTAAGCGATGGGATGATCTGCATTCCTCAGCTGCAGGCTCGCACGTCCGACCGCCGTGCTTGCACCTATCGGGGGCACGGTAGCACCTGCGATGGACCGGCTAGCTGATTGCGTTCTTCCACCAACTCCTATGTTCTTCCAGCGCCTCCATAAGCGCCAAAACGATATCCTCCCGCCAGGGGCGAGCCACCACCTGTACGCCTACCGGCAGCCCGGCGCTGTCCATCTCAACGGCACGGGCCGCACGCTCAACGCTCTCGTTTCCAACGATCCGCTCGCTCTCCTCACCGGAGCGCACGCGAGTAACAGGTGCCACGCCAGCAGGCAGGCCAAGGATGTTGGCGAGGATGGCATAGCTACCAGCATTGGTCACGTTTAAGGTGCTGCTGCTGCCGTGGATCGGGGCTGGAAGCGCGTAGGGTGGGCAGAGAAGAGCATCAAAACGTTCAGCACCAAGCGCGGCCAGGAAACGATGGCGATACTGATTGGCCTCGTCTACCAACTGCCAATATTGATCTACCGACAAAGCTCCACGAACAGACTGCAACGAAAACGCTATACGAGCTTGTCCACATTGCCTGAGCAGGCCCACCAGTGGCGCGCGAACCGCTCCGGGCAGACTGGTCATACGTATACTGAAGCGAATGCGGCGATCGCTGGAATTGCCTCTGAGGAGACGCTTATAGGTCGCGAAACCATCCGCGCTTATCAGCCCAACATAGAGTCGTACCGCTTCCGCCACATCGGGCGGGTTCCAGGGGTCAACGAGAGCGCCACGGGTGCGCAATATCCAGGCGGCCTCTTCTACCGCACGGCGTACAGCCGGGGCAGCCGAGAAAACGCCATTATCGGTAAACATGCCGATACGCAATCCAGCAAGCGAAACAGGGGAAGAGGGCCAGGGAACAGGTGGCACCGATGGATCGAGAGCGTTCAAGCCAGGAGCCGCCAGGGTCCTCATTGCCAGGCGCAGGTCCTCAACGCTACGGGCAATAGGCAGGGCTGAGCAACAATGGCTTCCTGCCCGGCAACCTCGGCATGATGAGCTGTATCGAGATTGGTCAATCTTCTGGCCGTGGGAAGCAAGCTATACAGACCACAGAAATGTGCAGGGACCCGAATACTCCCACCGATATCACCTCCTACTCCAAGAGGAGAGCCGCCTGCGGCAATAATGGCGGCCTCACCTCCACTGCTTCCGCCAGCAGTACGTGCCAGATCCCAGGGATTATTGGTACGGCCATAGACCGGATTATTACATGATTCGCCAAACAGCAGCAGTTGCGAGACATTTGTCTTCCCCAGCACAATGGCTCCTGCCTGACGAAGCCGCTTTACCAGGGGGCCTTCATGCTCCATTACCTTCGATTTGTAGCTCACCAGGCCAACCGTTGTCGGGGTTCCGGAGACCATGAACTGCTCTTTGAGAGTGACGGGCACGCCGTGGAGCAGACCGAGAAGCGTTCCTTGGTCCCGTAGACGATCTGCGCGGTTGGCATCAGCGCGCGCTTGCTCAAAAAGCGACACGACGACGGCATTCAGACGAGGGTTGACCGCTTCGATACGGCGAATATGCGCTTCAACGACCTCCTGCGAGGAAAGACGGTCCGCAGCAATGCGGCGCGCTATCTCCGATGCGCTCAGGCGGATGAGGGGGGGATCTTGTTGGGAAGACAGTGCAGAGGAAGCGGGCGTCATGATACTGCATACTCTAGCACTCAGCACCGGGAATGACTTGAACAGCGTGGCTATTTCTGAAGAAGCGGGAGGGGGGCACGCCGAAGGTGGCGCGAAACACGCGCGTCAGGTGCGCTGAGTCGGCAAATCCCGCCGCGTGCGCCGCCTCGGTGAGGGAAACGCCGCGTGCGCTGGTGCGCAAGGCGACCAGCAAGCGCTGCCAACGCAGATAGCTCTGCACCGAGATCCCCACCTCGCGGCGAAAGAGATGGCGAAAGCGACTGGGCGAGAGATGGACAAAGGCGGCCAGATGCGTGATCGGCTGGGGTTGCTCGCTGAGGAATCGGGGGGTCACTAGCGAGAGGGCGGTCGCAATACGCGGATCGTCATCGGCTTTCTCTCCGGTCGGGCCGATCAGCGCTTGGAGGACGTGGGAGAGGAGGGTCCGCCCGGCTCGTTCGTCCGGCACCTGTCCCCCAGACGCCAGGAGGACAGGCAGGAGGACGTTGAGCAGGTCCTGTGGAAGAGCCGGCAGTGAGGAGGTGGAGGTCGTACTCAGGCGTCGGGCCAGATCAACCAGGGTGCGGGCCTCGCTCCAGAGAACAAAGGAAGGCGCTCCTGCCGCCTGGACCTGATGCGGGATATTTGGGCCGACTATGAAGCTCTGCTGCTCGATGTATGACCCACTCGCGCGGGTCCGTACCTGCAAAGGACCGCCCAGACTGATGCTGATCTGCGCGGCGTGGTGACAGTGGAGGGTGGTGGGATATCCCATCCCGAGGTAGATCGCCTGGCTCGGCCAGAGAACCAGCGACGCTCGCTGGGTGTGCCACCGACTGGCAGCATCGGGGGTGATGTCGTCGGCCACAAGCGGGAAGGCATCGGCGCGAGCGGCTGGATTCGACATTATCGATACCCAGCCGCCTGAAGCTGGAACAGCTCGGCGTACAATCCACCCTGCTTCAGGAGCGCCTCGTGGGTTCCCTGCTCCACCAGCTCTCCAGCTTTAAGTACGAGAATCCGGTCGGCCATTCGGACGGTCGAGAACCGGTGCGAGATCAGCACCGCCATCCTTCCTTTAGTAAGCTCGCTGAAGCGGAGGAACACCTCGTACTCCGCTCTCGCATCCAGCGCGGCCGTCGGCTCGTCCAGAATTAGGAGCTGCGCATCCCGCATGTACGCCCGGGCCAGCGCCACCTTCTGCCATTCGCCGCCGGAGAGATCCACGCCGTTCTCGAAACGCTTGCCCAGCATCTGGTCGTAGCCACCGGTCACCCGGCGAACGACTGAATCCGCCAGGCTTCGCTCGGCAGCTGTCTTGATCGCGGGGTCGTCCTCGATCCGGCCGATGTTTCCTACCGCGATGTTTTCCCGCAACAGAAAATCGTAGCGGACGAAGTCCTGGAAGATGACGCCGACGTTCCGCCGGAGCCCCTCGAGGTCGTACTCCTTGAGATCAACCCCATCCAGCAGAATCCGCCCCTCGGTCGGATCGTAGAGCCGAGCCAGTAGCTTGACCAGGGTGGTCTTGCCGGCGCCGTTCTCCCCCACCAGCGCGATCCGCTCGCCCGGCGCCAGCGCGAAGTCGAGCCCCCGCACCGCCCACTGCTCCGAGCCGGGATACTTGAACCCCACCCCCTCGAACACGAACCCGGTCCGGATCGGCACCGGCACCGGCCGGGCACCGGGGTTGAGCTTGATGCTGGGCTCGATGTCGAGGAAGGTGAACAGGTCGTCGAGATAGAGCGCCTGCTCGAACACCTGCGCCAGCGAGAGCAGCACCCGCTGGATCAGGTCGCGGCTCTGCCGGAATGATCCCGCCAGGAAGGTGAGCACGCCGATGGTGAACGGCCCCGCCGGCGATCTGTAACTGATGACGGTGAGATAGATGATCACCGCGTACGCCCCGTAGTACCCCAGCGTGCCCACGATGGCGAGCAGGCTTGATACCACGCTCCGCCGCACCGAGAGGGCCTTGTTGGCCTCATAAAACTCGTTCGACAGCCGGTCGTAGCGGCCCACCAAGAAGTCCGACAGGCCGAAGAGCTTGAGCTCCTTGGCCGAGATGTCGCTGGCGCCGATGTAGCGGAGGTAATCGAGCTGCCTGCGCTCGGGGGTCCAGGAGTAGAGGAGCGAGTAGCCCAAGGAGGCGAAGTGGGTTTCACCCAGTAGCGACGGCACTACCGCGACGATCAGTAGCACCAACAGCCAGGGGACGTACACCGCGAGCGCCACGCTGAGCGACACCAGGGTGATGAGGTCCTGCAGCGTCGCCAGCAGCATGGTGAACAGCCCGATCCGCCCCACCGTCTGCCGCCGGGCCCGCTCCAGCTTGTCGTAGATCTCCGCGTTCTCGAACTGCTCCAGGTCGAGCGTCGCTGCGTGCTGCATCAGCTGGACGCTGGTGCGGTTGGCGAAGAGGTCGCCCAGGAGACTCTCGAGTAGCGACGAGAGACGGCTCAACCCCTCGCCCACGAGCGCGATCCCAAGCTCGATTCCGACCAGCATAGCGAGCCGGCCCCAGGGGAGTGGACCGCCCGACTGGTGCAGATTGATGGCGTGGACCACCTGGTCCACGATGAGCTTCCCGATCCAGAGTACGGCGAGCGGCACCGCCGAGCGTGCCACCCGAAGCAGCAGGATGCCGACCACGTAGCGCGGCTCGGTCTCCCATACCATGCCGAGCAGCTTCGGCAGGTGCCGGAGTGCCTGGAGCCGCTCGCGCCAGCCGACGTCGGGCGGAGCGGGGCCACGCCCACGGCCATTGCCGCGAATGACGGGGTGTTGGAGGGGGAGGGACATCTGTTAAAGGTAAGCGGGCGGTAAGGCGGTAAGGCGGTAAGGCGGTAAGGCGGTAAGGCGGTAAGGCGGTAAGGCGGTAGCAAAACGCGGAGTCATTGCGAGGCGCGCAAGCGCCGTGGCAATCCCGCCGCTACCTGGGACTGGCCTCCGTGCGCGAGAGGAACCGGATCGCCACGGGGGCTTCGCCCCCTCGCGATGACTCTCGTCTTATACCCAACCGCCTTACCGCCTCACCGCCTTACCGCCAGATTTCAACCCGTGGACCCCTCCAACATTCAGACCCCGCTCCAGCAGGCCCGGGCGACCGCAGTCCAGCGCGGGCGCGACGCGTTCAGGCGACGGATGTGGGGTAACGCCTACCGTGAGCTCTCGGCCGCCGACCGTGAGGTGCCGCTGGAGCCCGAGGATCTCGAGCGCCTCGGCATGGCCGCCCAGTTGATAGGGAACGACGCCGAGAGCGCCGACCTCCTGGCCCGCCTCCACGGTGAGCTTGTCGCCCGGGGCGATGCGCCGTATGCGGCACGCGCCGCTGTCTGGATGGCAATCCGCCTGCTGCTCGAAGGGAAGAGCGCACCCAGCAGTGGTTGGGTCGCGCGAGCACGGCGACTCCTGGAAGAGCATCCCGGCGACTGCGTGGAGCGAGGCTACGTCCTCCTGCCGGATGCACTCAAGGCCGCGTTCGAGGGGAACGCCGAGGTCAGTCGCGATCGGTTCAGCGAGGTCTTGCACATCGGCGAGCGGTTCCGCGATCCCGAGCTGATGGCGTTCGGCCGCCTGGGCCAGGGTCGAGCATGGATCCGTCTGGGCCAGATCGCCCGGGGCACGGCGCTACTCGACGAAGTGATGGTTGCGGTGACCGCCGGCGAGGTATCGCCGGTGACGGTGGGCGAAGTGTACTGCGCCGTGCTGGACGCCTGCCAGGAGACGTTCGACGTGCGCCGGGCGCAGGAATGGACCGCGTCGCTGGAGCGCTGGTGCGCCGAGCAGCCGGACCTGGCACCGTATCGAGGGCAGTGCATGATTCGCCGCGCCGAGCTGCTGCAGCTGCACGGCGACTGGCGCGACGCGGTGGACGAGGCCTCGCGCGCCTGCGAGCGGCTGTCTCGTCCCCCGGCTCACCCCGCCACCGGTGCCGCGTTCTACCAGCGAGCCGAGGTGCACCGGCTCCGCGGCGAATACACCGCGGCGGAAGAATGTTACCGGGAAGTGAGCCGCTGGGGGCGCGACCCCCAGCCGGGTCTGGCCTTGCTGCGCCTCGCACAAGGCAGGACGGAGACCGCAGCGGCAGCAATTCGGCGGGTGCTGGATGAGGCGAAGGCTCCCCGGGTACGTGCCCCGGCGCTGGCGGCAAGCATCGAGATCCTGCTGGCTGCCGGGGATCTCAAAGGCGCTCGAGCCGCCGCGGAGGAGCTGAGCGCGATCGCCAGGACGATCGACGCCCCACTCCTGCACGCGCTCGCGACGCAGGCATCGGGGGCGGTGCTCCTGGCCGGAGGGGAGCCGCGGGCGGCACTCAGCGCACTCCAACAGGCGTCGGCGGCCTGGCGTGCGCTCGATGCGCCATACCAAGCCGCGCGGGCCCGGCTCTCGCTCGGCCTCGCGTACCGAGCACTCGGCGATGAGGATACCGCGGCACTCGAGATCGATGTTGCCCGCCAGGCGCTGCTGGCATTGGGTGCCGCCCACGAGCTCGAAGCCCATGCGGTCTCGCCACTCAGTTCTCGCGAGATCGAGGTGCTCCGTCTGGTCGCGACCGGGGGGACCAATCGTGCCATCGCGCAGTCACTCGGGATCAGCGAGAAAACCGTCGCCCGTCACATGAGTAACATCTTCACCAAGTTGGGCCTGACCAGCCGCGCAGCCGCCACCGCCTATGCCTACCAGCACGACCTGGTGTCCGGCCCGACGTAGCACGCGCTACATAGAATTACCCATACGCTGCCCGGCCCGGTGTGGGCAATCCGCCGGAGGCGGGGCCTCGTAGCGAGATGTACTTTGGCGGGGAAAGAAGGATCCCGCACACTCGGATGGAGGAAGACCATGCAGACCTCGGAGAGAATCCAGACGATCGTCATCGGCGCCGGCCAGGCAGGACTCTCGGTCGGGTACCATCTGGCGCGGCGGGGGGCGTCGTTTCTGATTCTCGACGCAAACGACCGGGTCGGTGACTCCTGGCGCAAGCGCTGGGACTCGCTCCGCTTGTTCACCCCGGCCCCGTTCGATGGGCTCGCGGGGATGCCGTTCCCGGCGGCTCGCCACGTCTTCCCCACCAAAGACCAAATGGCCGACTATCTGGAGGCCTACGCCACGCGGTTCAAGCTGCCGGTGCGCACCGGAGTGCGGGTAGACCGGGTCTCCAGGTCGGGGGATGAATTCATCGTGTCGGCGGGAGACCGGCACTTCATAGCCGACCACGTGGTGGTCGCCATGGCCAACTACCAGCGGCCGAGGGTTCCTGGGTTCGCCCGCGAGCTGGAGGCCGGCATCCGCCAGATGCATTCGAGCGAATACCGCAATCCATCCCAGCTCAAGCCGGGCGGCGTGCTGGTGGTGGGAGCCGGGAACTCGGGCGCGGAGCTGGCAGCCGAGTTCGTCCGGGCGGGCCATCCGACCTGGATTTCAGGGAGAGAGATCGACGAAGTGCCGTTCCGGTTCGATAGCGCCGCGGCACGACTGATCCTGCTGCAGGTCCTCTTTCGAGTGGTCTTTCACCGGATCCTCACGGCCGACACTCCGATCGGGAGAAAGGTTCGGCCGCGGATGCTGGTCCACGCCGCTCCGCTGATCCGGGTGAAGTCAAAGGATCTTGCTCGAGCCGGTGTGACCCGGGTGCCGAGAACGGCGGGAGTGCGAGCCGGCCGGCCCGCGATGGAAGACGGACAGGTGCTCGATGTGGCGAACGTCGTCTGGTGTACCGGATTCGAGCCGGGCTTTTCCTGGATCGACCTGCCGGTGTTCGATCAGCGGGGTCTCCCGCAGCATCGGCGGGGCGTCGCGATCGCCGAGCCGGGACTGAGCTTTGTCGGGCTTCAGTTTCTCTATGCGATGTCATCCGCGATGATCCATGGAGTCGAACGCGACGCCGACTACATCGCCGAGCAGATCGTCTCGGCGAGCCGCGCGGCGGAGCCGGCGCGGTCGCAGTTGCGAGACACCGCCTTGTTGCCCGTGCCCGCCAGGCGGTAAGGCGGTAAGGCGGGATATTAAATGATCATGGGAATGCTCCTACTCGATGTAGGATTCAGGATGCTTCCCTATGAACGGTTCGATGCATGGAAACTGGCCCACCGGCTTGCTCTCCGAGTCTACGAAGCCACCGAGCGTTGGCCTACTCAAGAACGGTATGGCCTTACGGCGCAAGTTCGGCGTGCTGCGCTTTCTGCGGCAACAAACATTGCTGAAGGCTCGGCTAAGAGGGGTTCGCGGGAGTTACGACGTTATCTCGATATTAGCTTGGGTTCCTTGTCTGAGGTGTCGCACCTCCCGAGGTTCAGCCGAGATCGTGGGCTCCTCGTCTCGTCCGACTTCCTGATTCTGGACGACCTTCGTGACCAGGCCGGCAAATTGATCTGGCGACTCTATGCGTCTCTAGGCCGAGCAAGAGTCCAGTAGACTACCGCCTTACCGCCTTACCGCCTTACCGCCTTACCGCCTACATTGCCGCATGTCCACCGCCCTCATCACCGGCGCCACCGAAGGTATCGGTCGAGCTACCGCATTCGCGCTCGGCCGAGCCGGCTACCGGGTTGGCGTCGTCGCCCGGACCGAGTCGAAGGTTCGCCAGGTGGTCCAACATCTAAAGGAAGAGGGCATAGAAGCTGCAGGTGCCGCCGCTGACGTTGGCCAGCCCGACCAGGTAACCCCCGCCGTGGACCAGCTGACCCGGACGCTCGGCGAATTGCAGGTGTTGGTGAACAACGCCGGGGTCCTCATCGCCAAGCCCTTCGAAGAATTGACGCTGGAAGACTGGGACACCACCATGGCCACCAATGTGCGGAGCCTCTATCTCATGACGCGGGCGGTCCTCCCGGCCATGCGCCGGCGCCGGAGCGGAACCATCGTCAACGTCTCCAGCCTGGCGGGCAGGAACGGCTTCGTCGGCGGAACGGCGTACACCGCCTCCAAGCACGCTGTGCTCGGCTTCAGCCGCTCGCTCATGTTGGAGACGCGGAAGGAAAACATCCGCGTCATCACTATCCTTCCCGGTTCGGTGGCCACCGAGCTGCTGCGCGACCAGCCGATGCTCAAGTCGGATCC
>JBKPAO010000043.1:0-33112 GCA_046726475.1 Gemmatimonadota bacterium
GCGTCGGCCAGCAGGGCGAGAGAGCCGCTCAGCCAACCGCCGATCACCTCGACCACCATAAATGAAAGCGTGAGGCCGAGAACGATGGCGAGCCGGGGCAGTGAGGCCCCCAGGCTCCGTGACTGCAGTGAGATGCAATCCGCCTTCATGGTCCCGGAAGCTGGTGCCCGCGCGGACAAGCTCGATTCGCCCATAGCTGAAATTTAGTCTAGCGATGCCCGCCCTGCCCCCCTGGGTACCGGGGCGATCCCTCGCACGAAGATCGCGCCAATGTTACGCTTGAGCCATATGGAAGAGTCACAGCCAGGCTCGATCGGCCTGAGGTTCCTCGCAGTAGTTCTGCTGCTGATCGCGAACGCGTTCTTCGTCGCCGCCGAGTTCGCCCTGGTGTCCGCCCGGCGGACCCGCATAGAGGCGATGGTGCGACAGGGCGACCGAAAGGCCAAGGCGGTGCAAGCGGCCCAACATGACCTCTACCGCCAGTTGTCAGCGGCGCAGCTCGGCATCACGGTCGCGTCTATTCTGCTGGGCTTCGTAGCCGAGGACACGGTAGCGTTCTTCTTGCGAAACTGGCTCGCCGCTCTCCCGTCCTGGCTCTCGTTCCTGGGCCGGGCAGGCTTTGCCTCGGTGATCGCGGTGTCGCTGATCTCCTATCTGCACGTGGTCTTCGCCGAACAGGCGCCCAAGGCGGTGGCCATCAGCTACCCCGAAGCGGTCAGCCGCTGGGTCGCCACGCCGCTATTGGTCTTCTCCTGGATTACCCGCCCCGCCACTGGTCTCCTCAATTCCAGCGCCAATCGGTTGATCCGCCTGATGGGGATCAAGAATGCCGCGTCAGAGCTGGAACGGATCCACTCTCCGGAAGAGATCCGGATCCTGGTGGAGCAGAGTGAGGAGGGGGGCGAGTTGCAGCAGCAGGATGCCCGCCTGCTGGAAGGTGTCTTTGAGTTCAGCGAGAAGACCGCCCAGGAGGTCATGACCCCACGGACCCAGATGGCAGCGCTGGAGGCCGATCTGGCGGTGGAAAAAGCCGCCGATGAGGTCGCCATTCACGGGCGCTCACGCTACCCGGCGTACACCGATTCGCTGGACGACATCATCGGCGTGGTGCATGCCAAGGATATTCTGGCGGCTCTCCGGTCCCGCCCAGGTCAGACCATCCGGGTCATCATGCGGCCGCCGCTGTTCGTGCCCGGAACCCGTGAGGTCGAGGATGTGCTCGCGGATATGAAGCGGCTGAAAACCCACCTGGCAATCGTGCTGGATGAGTATGGGGGAACTGCTGGCCTGGTGACCATGGAGGACCTGCTGGAAGAGATCGTGGGACCGATCTACGACGAGCACGATCCCCAGGATCGCATCGGCCCCGACGAGGGGGGTCCCCGGATCGATGGGTCGATGCCGATCTCGGAGTTCAACAGCGAATATGGGGCGTCACTCGACGACACCGATTACACGACGATCGGTGGCTACATCTTTGGTCAGCTCGGCCGACTTCCCCGGATCGGCGATCGAGTAGTCGAGGGTTTGTTCACTTTCGAGGTGATCGACATGGATGGACGCCGGGTCAAGACCATCCGCCTGCACGTCGCGTCGGAAGAAGCGTCCACTCCGGAGGGTGCTGCCGCGGCCAAGCCGGAGTGATGACTCGCTACCGCTTTCCCTGAGTTCTCCGAGCCAGTGCCACCGCAAGATCGATAGCCGCACGCATGCTCGATGCGTCCGCCTTCCCCTGGCCAGCGATATCGAACGCGGTTCCGTGGTCGGGAGATGTCCGGAGAAACGGCAGCCCCAGCGTGACATTTACCGCTCTGCCGAACGCCGCCACCTTGATCGCGGTCATGCCGACGTCGTGGTAGGGTGCAAGTACTGCATCGAACTCGCCCCGCATTGCTCGGACAAACACGGTATCTGCCGGGAGCGGTCCAGCCGCCCCAAGGGCGGCCGCGGCCGGAGCCAGGACCCGTTCCTCCTCGTCTCCAAAGAGACCCGATTCGCCGGCGTGCGGATTCAAGGCGCAGACGGCAATCCGGGGCTCCGGAATGTCGTACCAATGTCTGAGCCCGTGTCGGACCACCCTCCCGGTTCGGACTATTCGATCTATCGTGAGGAGTGCGGGCACGTCGCGCATGGGGACGTGAGTGGTTACCAGAACCACCCGCAGCGACGGTGCAGCCGGGTTCTGGCCGTCCGCCTCGGCGGCGAGCATCATCGCCACGTCGACGTCGCCGGCTAAATGCGCCAGCCACTCGGTATGTCCCGGATAGGGGAATCCTGCGAGGTGCAGCGCATGCTTGTGGGCCGGCGCGGTGACGATAGCGTCGACATCTCCATTCAGCGCCAGCTTGACCGCTTGTTCAACGGCGTGGCCGGTGATGCGGCCGGCGCGAACTACGCGGTTCCGGTCGGCGCTCTCCTCACCCGATCCAAGCCCCCAATTGCCGACTGAAATCCGGTGACTCCCAGGCAGGACGTCGATCTGATCGCGGGCGCCGATCAGAGTGATCTCCGCCTCGATCGGCAGGCCCAGTGCGGCGGCGGTGATCTCCGGACCGATGCCACGAGGATCGCCGAGCGTTATAGCAAGTCTCGGCTTCTGCTGCGTCCTCTCCGTCACTTCGCTACGCTCAGTACCGGCTCTCTCCGGCTTCGCTATGACCTGATCTCGACGTAGGTCGATTGCCGTAGGTGATCGATGTAGCGCCGGATGGCGAGCTGCTGCCCCAGCTGCTCGTGGATGCGGTCCCGCACGTCCTCGTATCTGATCTCCCCCTCGGGTCGCCGGTCGGTCACCTGCAGAACTACGAATTGCTCCCGGCCGCCCGAGCTGGGCACGATAAAGATCGGTAACGTCGTACCGCGCTCGGCGTCACCGATCGCCTTGGCATAATTCTCCGGGAGCTTGGTCACCGGCACATTATCCGCCTGTCGCTCGGCCGACCGGTCGTGATAGAGACGCTGGAGCGAATCGAACGAGGCACCAGCCACCAATGCACTACGCACCGAGTCAGCCAGAGTCCGCGCCTGTTTGACGTGCGCCGAATCAATTTCGGGAACGAGGAGGATATGACGGGCTTGCACCTCGCCGGGCTGCACCCGCTCGACCTGAATGATGTGGTAGCCAAAGGGGGATTCCACCGGATCGGATATCACCCCCGGTTTCAACGCGAACGCAACCCGCTCGAACTCCGGGACCATCACCCCCCGGCGGAACCAGTTCAGCGAGCCGCCCTGTTCCTTCGATCCGGGATCCTGAGAGAAGCGACGGGCCGCAGTGGCGAAGTCAGCGCCTCTCCGGAGCTCGAGGACGATCGAATCGGCTTGAGCCTTGGTCCGTGCCTTGGCTGCGGGAGACGGCGACGGCGAGATGACGATCTGGCGGAACGATAATGTAGCGGGCCGGTTGCCTAACGTCGACTTCTGCTCCTCGAAGAACTGCTTCATCTCCTTCTCGGTCGGCGACACCGGCTTGAGCTTGCCATCGTTCCGCAGCTTCTCGATCAGCCGGTTCTGATATGCCGCCCGTCGTTGCTGGTCGGTCAACCAGCGTCGGTACTCCTCCGGCGTCTGAAACCCTGCCTTCTTGAGCTCCGCCGTATAATCCACCTCGGATGTGAAGTTGCTGCGGACCTTTCGGACCTGCTCCTCGACCCCGCTGGCGATCTCCTCATCGGTCACTTTGATCGAAGTGTCTCGCTGCGCCTGCTGCAGCAGAAGCTCCTCATCGATGATCGAAGCGACGATCTGTTGCCGGACCTCGCCCAACCCCTGGGGGTCGGTCGGCAGCTTCATCCCCTGAGACTGGCGCGAGAATATCTCTTCGTCCACTTGGGAGGCGAGCACCGGGCGATTCCCAACGACTGCCACAACCCGGTCGACGACGAAGGTCGAATCCTGGGAAGGTGCCACCAAAGCTCGGGGAACGAGGGCAGAATCCAGCGAAGCGCTCGCCGTATCCGTCACCGTAGCGGCGGCGGTGTCCTGGGCTCGTAGCTTTCCTGCTCCCAGTGCGATCAGTACTCCAGCCGCCACGGCGATCGGGCGGACGCCAACCGAACCCATCGTTCTACCTTCCTGATTTCGGTGCCGTGCTGTCAGGGGATGGCGGCGGCGGCCGGTTCCCCGGTGAACTCGGGGCGGGGCGGGCCGCTTGACCCGAGCCGCTTGGAGGGGGTGGGGTCACCCCTGGAATGGGAGCAGGTCCCGGAGCGGGCTGGAGGGGTCCGGTCTTGGCCTTGGTTGAATCGGTCTTCCCCCGTTCGGCCTGGGCCAACTCCACCGCTCGATTGATCCCGGCCTCGTGGATCTGATAGGTCCCGCGATCGCGCAGGAGCGCCGCCATGGCAGCGGGCAGGGGACGCAGCCGCGACTTTCCGGAGACGAGCCGGTCGAAGTACTGGTCGACCTTAGCCGCGGCAACCTTGCCGCGATCGGCCGGCGCAGCGGTCGAGTCCCAGAGCGCCATCGTATCGAGACCCATCTCAGACCGCAGCGTGTCCACCTGGGCACGATAGCGGGTGGAGATCTCGGTCCACTCGTCGGGGGTGATCCGAATCTTTGCGGAATCGGCCTGCCGCAGGAGCAAAATATTCTGGGTAAGCACCCGGGCGAATTGGGTGAGCATCGTATCGTCGGCTTGCCTGAGCTGAGTCGCATATTGCGGCGGCAGCGCCTGGATCCATCGCATGAACTCGGCGACCGTCAGCTCTCCCCCCTTGAAGGTGGTGAGCTTCTTGTTCGAGTGGCGCGCTTCATCGGGATTCTCCGCCGCACCCCGCATTGCGCCGGGAGCATCCTTCTGGATCTGGATTTTGTTCTGGCTAGCCAGGCTATCCATGTAGATCGAATCGAGCCGGCCGCCCGCACTCTGCGCCAGATACACGGTCAGTCGCTCGCGGACGGCGTCCATCGCGGGGCGTTTGATGATGTGGTACCCGAATGGAGTCTCGATTATACCGCTGGTTGCTCCCGGCGCCAGCGACCAGCCGGCGCTGTCGAAGGCGGGAACAAACCGACCCTTTGGGCTCGGGGGTAGAAAGCCGCGGTCTGCCTTGCTGCCAGGATCCTCCGATAGCTGCGATGCGAGCTGACCGAAATCCGCGCCCCGCTTGATGCGAGCCAGCGTACTCTCGGCCTTCTTGCGAGCCACGTTGCGAACCTCAGGCACGGCATTGGGCTGCACGCGATATAGAATGTGCTGAAGGACCCGCACATCGTTGCCTTTATAGACGCTATCGGCCGCTGTGGGCGCGATGCTCGAGCGGCGCGCCATGAGGCTATCGTGCCAGTGATTTCCTTTGAGCTCGGCCACCTGCGGCCACACCGCTTGGGCGATACTGGCTGAATCCAGGGGCAGCTTTCCCTTGGCCACCGCCTGGCCGAAGAGCGTGTAGTCGATCCAGACATTGCCCACGAAGTTTGCCGCGTCGCGGTTCGGCTGGATGCCTTTGCCGCTGTTCATGATCTGCGCGAGCCGCTCAGGGGCGAGTCGCTGATCGCCGGCTTCAGCGGCGACATCGGCGTGAGCGGAAAACAGATCGCGAAAGCTGGAGCATGCCGTGAGGCTGCCGGCCAGCAGGAGACACACGAGAATGACTGAACGACCCATTGCTACTCCGGTGAAAGAAGTCGAGAGGCGAGCGCTCCAGACGCTAGGAGTGAACTCTACTCTCGACGCGAGGCGCTGGACCCTCCGAAGCCTTGCGCAATGCCCTCACGAGCGCCGGCACGATCTGCTCCCCGCCGAGGCGCAGAAGCCGGAGCGAGAGAGGCACCGTCCGCCGAACCTCCGCCGCCAGCTGCACGTCGTCCAGCGCCGTTGTGAGACCCGCGAGCCGGGGTGCCGTCCCCGGACGAAATGTCAGACGCGCTTCGTCCCCGCGGACCAGTACATTCTGCAGGCCAAGCGCGGCGCCCATCACTCGGAGTCGCGCCATGTCGAGCAGCGTCTCCGCCATCGGCGGCAAGGGCCCAAAACGCTCACGCAGTTCGTCGCGAAGCCCGTCAATTTCGCCGGATGTGGCGGCGCGCGCCAGTCGCCGGTACAGATCCAGCTTCACGTCGTCGTCGGGCACGTAGCCATCCGGCAGGTGCGCGGGTCGGTCGAGCACCACGTCGGGTGGCTGCGGCTGCTGCGTGGTTCCCTGTCCTCGCAATGCTCGAACCGTCTCCTCCAGCCAGCGAAGATACAGGTCGAAGCCCACCGCCTGCGCGTGGCCTGACTGCTCGGCGCCAAGCAGATTGCCCGCTCCTCGGATCTCCAAATCCTTCATTGCGATTCGATAGCCGGCGCCCAAGTCAGTATGATGCTCGAGTACCCGTAGCCGTTCCTCGGCATCGGCATCGATGCTGTCCGGCACCAGCAAATAGCAGTAGGCGCGCCGGTGGCTCCGGCCGACTCGGCCGCGGAGCTGGTAGAGCTGGGCCAGCCCAAATCGATGGGCATCGCGCACAACCATCGTATTGGCATTGGGCACATCGAGGCCGGATTCCACGATCATGGTGGATACCAGAATGTCGACCTCACCCGTGACAAAGCCTCGCATGACCTCCTCGAGCTTTTCCGCCGGCATCTGCCCGTGAGCCACGCCCACCCGGGCGTTGGGAGCGAGTGACCGAACCCGCGCAGCGACGGTATCGATGGTTTCGATCCGGTTGTGCACCGTGAAAACCTGCCCTCCTCGATCGATTTCTCTGGCAAACGCCTCCTCGAGCAGCGCGTCGTCCCAAGGCTCGACAAAGGTGAGGATGGGCGAGCGATCGCGCGGGGGGGTCTCGATCAGCGTTAGGTTCCGCAAGCCGGCCAGCGAGAGATGCAGCGTTCGTGGAATCGGAGTCGCGGTCAGGGTGAGCACGTCGACCGAGAGGCGGAGGGTCTTGAGCCGCTCCTTGTGCTTGACGCCGAAGCGATGCTCTTCGTCGACCACCAGAAGGCCCAAGTCGTTGAATACGACGTCCTTCGAGAGAAGCCGGTGGGTTCCGATCACCACATCGATTTGACCAGCCGCCAGACGCTGAAGGGCTGCCTTTTGCTCCTTGGCGGTGCGGAACCGCGAGAGGACCTCGATCTTGACCGGAAAGTCGGCCAGTCGTTCGATGAAGGTTCGTCCGTGCTGCTCGGCGAGAATAGTGGTGGGGACCAAAACCGCGACCTGCTTCCCCGCCTGCACCGCCTTGAACGCTGCGCGTACCGCGACCTCGGTCTTGCCATAACCGACGTCGCCGACCAGCAGCCGGTCCATGGGGAGGGGCTGCTCCATGTCGCGCTTGACCTCATCAGTGGCGCGGCGCTGGTCCGGGGTATCCTCATAGAGAAAGCTGGACTCCAGCTCACGCTGCCACTTGGTATCCGGTGGGAAGGCGTATCCGCTGCTGACGGTGCGCCGAGCGTAGAGATCGAGCAGCTCAGCGGCCATTTGGCGGATTGCCTGCCGAGTCTTTTCCCTCACCCGCTGCCAGCTGGACCCACCCAGGCGGTGGATACGAGGCGGGGGCCGATCGCCGTCCTCGCCGGCTGCGCGATACCGCTCGAGCTGATCCAGGCTGTAGAGCGGAACGTTCAGCCGATCCCCGCCCTCGTACTCGACGATGGCAACCTCCAGGGTCGACTCACCGGCGGTGATGGTCTCGATCCCCCGATAGATCCCGATCCCGTGCTCCAGGTGCACCACATAGTCGCCCAGGGTTAGGGCTCCCGTGGCCGAAGACGGGGCGGCCTCACGATACCGGCGCGGCCTTCGGAGGCGCCGAGCCCGCCGGAAAATCTCGTGATCGGTGAGCACCCGCAGGGTCGGCATGACAAAGCCGCCGTCCAGCGAGCCGATCGCGAGTGTGGCGTTGCTGGAGACGAACCGTCGGGGCCCGAGGGCTAAGGAGGGATCGAGCAACTCTTCCATCCGCTCGAGCTGGCCTTCGTTGTCGCAAAGGATGAGCGTAGGGACTTGGGAGCCGAGCAGACCACGAAGCCGATTGAGGTCGCGATCCACCCGCTCGGGAGGGAAGAAGCCAAACTGAAGGTCCACCCGCTCGTCCCGAAGCAGCAGTCGGGGGAAGCCCTCTACCCGGGATCGCCAGTCGGCGGGCGCCTGGAAGATTGCCTCGCGGCTGGGCACGTCCTCGCCGAGCCTACGGGCGACTTCGAGATGATGCTCCGCTTCATTCCAGGCCCGGGTCACTTCGTCGAGATCGGGCCCGAACCCCTCCTGGACGACGAGCGTGTCGGGGGGAAGGAGCTCCAATAAGGTGCTGCGCGACGGAACGCCGTCGTTCCCTCGTTCCCACTCTTCTCGTACCGCCTGGGTGTTGATTGGAAGAACAGTGATATCGCTGAGCTGCTCCAGCGAGCGCTGAGTGGTGAGATCGAAGCCTCGAAGAGAGGTAATGTCATCCCCCCACCACTCAATTCGAGCCGGCACCGCCATACCGAAGCCGTACAAGTCCAAAATTCCGCCCCGGGTGCTGAACTCCGCCACCTCGGTGACGATCGGTACCCGCCGGTACCCCATCGATTCGAGCGAACGAGCTACCTCCAGCGGAGAGCGCCGGTCCCCGAGCGCGAGCGTCATGCGCATTCGCTGAAGGGCGACGGGCAGGAGGGTACGTTCCGCGCTGGCGCGTGCCGTCGTGATCAGAACTCGGAGGCGGCCCTGGAGCAGAGCCTGGATCGTCTCGGCCCGTTCGCCGGCGATCTCGTAGTGTGGCTCGTCTTCGCCCAATGCCTCCCGCTGCGGGTATAGCGCGGCGGGAGCATCGGTCAGTTGGGAAAGATCGTTCAGCCAGCGCTCGGCATCCGCCGTGCTCGGCGCGAGCACGGTGATCAGGCGTTGCGGGAAGGCGTTGACCAGCCAACCGACCAGCGCCGCACCGCTCGAGCCGGGTAGTCCCCCTAGTCGGAGCGCGGAGCTTCGGGAAGGAAGCCGCTGCGAGAGCTCTTGCAGCACCGGCACTCGCTCCAGCGCGTCGAGCACTGGCTTGAGGCTCACGCTCTCCTCCTCCAGCCGCTCGCCAACCCGACTTCCACCAGACCAATCAGAAACGCGGTCCACAGCACCGGCCCACGGAGATCGCCCTGAGCCGCCGAGGAAAAGGCGACGTTCCCCGCTTCGTCGAGGTCAACGACGCGGGCTCCCCGCCACAGCTGCCGTGCCTGGACATCGCTGGCCCGGCCGAGCCGAGACTCGCGCGCATCGGGGTTCACGCTGATGGCGCCGACGGTATCAGCACCCGCCTCGAGAAAGTAGACTCCGGTCGAAGCTGGTCGGAATACCCCCCCACCTTCTACCCGCCACTCCTGATGCCCTTGGCGAATTACAGTAATGCGGTCGGGGAGCGTCACCGGATCACCTGGAGCCCCCGTCTCCAGCGCGAGCTCACCTCGGGCCAGCCGATTGAGCAGCACGTCCATGAAGGGCATGAACTCGGGCGACACCGGCAGCTCGGTCCAATTGGGCTCGAGACGACTCCCGATGACTACGACGTCTCCACTCCGGACCAGCCATGGAGTGCCGCCCACAGTGGCGAGCACGCCGGTGCGGCCGCTTTCCGTGGACCGAAGATTGTACCGCCGCAGGACCCTCTGCCGACCGATCACCGGCCCGCTGTCAGTCAACCCAGGCTGGATGGACAGTTCTCCGTAGTTCCACGACACCCCGCGAGCTGCCAGCGCGCGATTGACTGCACCGAGCTGTGCCGGATCTTCCGGCGGCTCGACGATAGACGTCCCGCGGCTCAGCTTTCCCACAGTCACCTCACGTCCGCGGCTGATCCGCCTGCTCGACGCGAGAACCTCGCAAGCCGCGGCGGCGTAACTGCTGGTGGAATCCCAGTTCACCCGCGCTACCGGCGCAACTCGGACAGCGACCACCCTCCGGTCATCCATCCGAAGCTCATCGGCATCGAGCTCCGCGCTCAGGGTCCACCATCCGCTCGCCGCGCCGGGAATGCTCAGGCTGGTGGGACCACCTACCTGTCCCAGCGTTTGCCTCGCCGGGCGGTCGCCCAACCGGGCGCTCACCGGCACCGAGCTCCCCGAGTCGCCCACCAATGCGATCGTGATCCGCCCGCCTTCCGAAGGCCAGGGCTGGGCTCCCGGATCGATCGATTCAACCCCTATGTTGCGAGGGGCGGGGGTCGTTGGCCGGCCGACCGTGAGTGGGACCTTCAGGTCTGCTCCCGATAGAGCGCTCGCTTGCAGATCGGTGAGCAAAACGATCTCGCCGGGACGCGGCTCGGGAGCGAGCACCTCCCCCGCGAGTGTGAGCGCCGCACCGAGATCGAGTCGCTGGGGAGAGATTTTCAAATCGCCGATCAGATCGGACAACGCTCCGCGATCCCCCCGGCGCGGAATGCCGTCCGCCGCAATGAGCCAGAGCACGTCCTCAGGCGTCGCTCGGGCAAGCACCTGCCTCCCTGTCGCGAGAAGTTGCCGGAGCTGAGGCGCACCCCCGGAGACAGCACCACTGCTGGGCGAGTTATCGACCACCAGCACCAGGGCGCTCGGCGCGTGCCCTGGTACGCCGCTCATCGGCATGGTCGGCGCAGCGGCGGCCAGCACGATCAGTACGATCAGCCCGGTACGAAGCAGCAACAGCAGCAGGTTCTGCAACTTCAACCGCCGCTGGTGCTCGCGGGTGGTGGTCAGGAGATAGCGGACTGCCGGAAACACCACCGTTGGAGGTTCGCGGCGCGCCAGCAGGTGAAGCAGAAGCGGGATCGCCGCCGCTGCCAGTCCGGCGAGTACCCAGGGATGCAAGAAACCGATCATGCCGGGTGGGAGGGCGGCGTCACTGCCTCGCGAAGAACCACGCCAAACGGCGTGTCAGTGGTCACGCGGTGGTAGGCGATACCGTGACGCCGGCAGGCGAGTCGCCACTCGCCTACAACGGTGCGTACGGTATCCCGATAAGCTCCGGCCCAGTCTCGGGGCCGGACAACGACGGTAGCATGAGTCTCGGGATCCTCGAATCGGGCTTCGTTGGGACCACCCAGGCTGACCTCAGCGGGATCCATGATGTGAAGCACCAGAACCTGGTGGCCACGATGCCGGAGAAATCGCAACGCCTTGAGGGCGAGCACTCGATCCAGCAAGAGGTCAGAGATGAAGACCACGAGGCCGCGTCGCCGGAGCTGGGCAACCACCCGTCGCAACGCCGGCTCAGCCGCGGTGCCCTTCCCGGCATCCAGCGTGCTCAGGACCTGCAGCAACTGGCGCCAATGGCTCAGCCGGGCTCGAGGTGGAGTGACGGTACGAACGTCGTCGTCGAAGGTGATCAGACCGGTGGCGTCTCTTTGCCGGATCAGCACCAGGGAGAGTGCGGCGATAAGCCTGCGGGCATAATCCAACTTGGGCAGAACGGTGCCTGGGGAACCGGTCCAGGCCATCGAGCGGCTGGTGTCCCAGACGACCATCGCACGTAAGTTGGTTTCCTCCTCGAACTGTTTCACATAGAGGCGGTCGTTGCGCCCGAGGATCTTCCAGTCGACGTAGCGCAACTCGTCACCGGGCTGGTACATCCGGTGCTCCGCGAATTCGACGGAGAACCCCCGCCGGGGGGACCGGTGCAGACCGCTGAGAAACCCTTCGACTACTCCCTCGGTAATGATCTCCAGGCCACCCAGCTTCGACACCTCTAGTGGATCGAGCAGGTCCAGGCGGGCACGGCCATGGGGTGGGTCGGAACGGTCCATTCGATGCGCAACGTATCCGCGCTGAACCAGTGAAGTCAAACGCCCGGGCGGGTTGAAACCGCTTGGCCTGGAATGCCGTAGCTTCTACCCTGAGCTTGACTGCCGCACGCCCGCTGACTCACCATGTGACAGATAGCTTCTCGTTCCTACCCGAGATCAGGATCTAGTGCATGCACCGCCCAGTTCTTCTCGTTTTCGCCGGCTTGTGCCTCCCCGTGTTCCTGTCGGCCCAAACCAACCGAACGTCGTCCCGCGCGGCGGGCACGATCACCGCCAGGGACGTGGCCCGGCGGATCGGAATCATTGCGGATGATTCCATGATGGGCCGGGATACTCCGAGCAGGGGGTTGGAGCTGACCGCCCAGTACGTGGCCAGCCAGTTCAAACGCTTCGGGCTCCTTCCCGGCGGTGATTCGAGCTCCTGGCTGCAGCGCTACCAGATCAGTCGCCGGCGGCTCGATCTGACGCGTTCCCGAGTGGTATTGACCGCCGGTGCTACCGAAGCCGTTGCATCGTTCACCGCCGGTGCGCGTCATCTACTGGGTGAGGTACCCGAGCAGCCGGTGGCGGGGACGGCGTGGCTGGTGAGCGGGCCGATGCGGGCGACCTCCGTCGAGTCTCTGACAGTTAAGGACCGCGTGCTCGTGGTTCCATTCGACATCAGCGATCTGCAACAGCCTGGCATCCAGCAAGCACTGGGAGTGTTGTACAGCAAGAAGCCGAAAGCCATCCTGCTATTCACTGATCGGGACTCAGCCGCGTTCGTCGCGAAGATTCCGGCCCATCCTTCCGAACGGATTGTGATCGGGAGCCGTTCCGGACCGGTGGCGCTCGAGGTCCGCAGTTCCCCCATGGCCAGAGTGCTGCAGGCGGCCGGTGTCGATCTCACTGCCGCTCATTCGGCGGGACCGAGTTCGTTGCGAGAGGTACCGGGGCTGCAGGTCCGCATCGAGATGCGCGACAGCGTCAGCTCCAGTATCGCGGTTCCCAATACGGTCGGCATTCTCGAAGGCTCCGACCCGGTGCTCAAGCAAGAGTACCTGGTCTATTCCGCTCATATGGATCACATCGGCATCACGCCGGGACAGCCCGATAGCATCAACAACGGCGCCGACGACGACGGATCCGGCACCGTGGGGGTCATGGAGCTGGCAGAGGCATTCAGCCAGCCGGGCGCCCGGCCCAAGCGGTCGATCATCTTCCTGACGGTGAGCGGGGAGGAGAAGGGTCTTTGGGGAAGCGACTTCTTTACCGCACACCCGCCGGTGCCGATCAAACAGATCGTGGCCGATATCAACATCGACATGATTGGACGCAACTGGCCCGACACGATCGTGGCGATAGGTAAAGAGCACTCCGATCTCGGCGCCACCCTGAACCGGGTGAATGCGGCGCACCGAGAGCTCGGGATGACGGCAATTGACGATCGCTGGCCGGAAGAGCGGTTCTATTTCCGCTCGGACCACTACAACTTTGCCCGCCGCGGCGTGCCGATCCTCTTCTTCTTCAACGGGGTTCACGCGGATTATCACCAGGTGACCGACTCACCGGACAAGATCAACAGCGATAAGGAGGCGCGAATTCTGCGGCTGTTGTTCTACCTGGGCCAGGAGGTCGGCAACGCGCCCGCTCGGCCGCAGTGGAACCCTGAGTCCTATAAAGAGATCGTGGAGGAGTAGCTTACCGGTTGATCGTCAGATTTCCGGGGCTTCCACCGGCTCTTTCGTCCTGGTCAGCAGCACACCCGCTACGATCAGGACTGCACCCACCCCTTGCAGCCACCGGGGTCGCTCACCCAGCAGGAGCCATGCCCCGGTTACGGCTACGAGGGGAGTGACGCACATATAGATCGCGGTGCGAGTGCTGCCCACCATCTTGACGCTGCGGTTCCACAGAAGGTAGGCCACGACCAGCGACAACACTGCCGCGTATGCCAATCCCAACCAAGCGCTGAGCTTCACATTACCCCAGTCCAGCCGGAATAACCCGGGCAGCCCGGCGAGCATCAGTCCGGGGGTCCCGGCCATGGTGGTGATCGCCGTGGTGCGAAGGGGGCTGATCGCGACGGGTACGCGCCGCAGCCACACCGTATAGCTCGCCCAGCAGAGCACCGCGACCACCGACAACAGGTCGCCGGTCATTGTGTCGGCATCGAACGCCACGCCCCGGGCCGCAATCACCAGACCGACGCCGAGCGTACCCAGGACGATCCCCAGCCACATCCTGCCGGTGATGCGCTCCAATCCGAGCGCACCCGCGCACAAGGCAACCACGGTAGGAACCGTCGACAGGATCAGCGCGCTATTGGTGGCGGTGGTATGCGCGAGCCCTACGGTAAAAACCAGTTGGTACGCGGTGTTCCCCACCAGTCCAAGCAGAATCAGCTTCTTGAGACCCCCTGATGCCAGCGGCGCCGGCCCCTCGACCAGCCGTAGCACCACCCACAGGAGCACACTGGCGGCAGCGAACCGGATCGCGGTGAACGGAAGGGGAGGAATGTCGTGCAGGGCCAACTTCGTGATGCTGAAGTTGAGTCCCCAGATGAGGCAGACGAGAAGCATGCCGAGATCGCCCGCGACACGCGAGGGAGAGCGGGGATGGGGGGAAGCGGGGAAGCCAGCCGGTAAAGTCGGTGTCGTGGTGGCCACGGAGATAAGAGTAACGGTATCTTCCGCCCCATGTCCCAGGCCCGAATTCGGAATTTCTGCATCGTCGCCCACATCGACCATGGGAAATCGACCTTGGCCGATCGCCTGATCGAGGCGACCGGCGCCGTCGAGAAGCGTCAGATGCGCGAGCAGCTGCTGGATACGATGGACCTCGAGCGGGAACGAGGCATAACCATCAAGCTGAACGCCGTCCGGATGACCTACAGCGCGCGGGATGGGAACGCGTACGAGCTCAATCTGATCGACACTCCAGGCCACGTCGACTTCACCTACGAAGTCTCCCGTTCACTGGCGGCCTGCGAAGGCGCCATTCTGGTCGTCGATGCCTCACAGGGGATTCAGGCTCAAACACTCAGCAATCTGTTTCTCGCGCTCGATGCCGGCCTGGAAATCATTCCCGTCCTCAACAAGATCGATTTGCCGGGAGCGGAGCCGGAACGGCGCGCCCAGGAGATCATGGAGCTCATTGGCGCCAAGCGCGAGGAGATCCTCGCGGTCTCGGCCAAGGAGGGCACCGGCGTGCCGGAGTTGCTCGAGGCGGTCGTAGCTCGAGTGCCGGTTCCTCGGGGAGACCAAAATGCCCCGCTGCGGGCATTGATCTTCGATTCTTATTACGACCGCTACCGGGGTGCGGTGCCCAGCATCCGGGTCGTCGATGGCGTGGTACGTGAGGGCATGGAGATCGCCTTCGGAGCGCACCCCGATGACGTCCATCACGTGGATGAGGTGGGATATCTCCAGTTGGGACAGCATCGGACCGGCGAGCTAGCAGCCGGCGAAGTCGGATATCTGGTCGCGAGTCTCAGAGACGTAAGGGACGCTCGCGTTGGGGACACAATCCTGGACGCGTCCGACCGGGCGAAGACTCTTTTGCCGGGCTACCGCGAAGTCAAATCGATGGTATTCGCGGGACTCTACCCGACCGACTCCGACCAGTATGAGAATCTTCGGGACGCGCTGGAGAAACTGCGGCTGAACGATGCCAGCCTGCACTACGAGCCCGAGTCATCCACTGCACTGGGGTTCGGCTTTCGCTGCGGCTTCCTGGGATTGCTGCACATGGAGATCGTGCAAGAGCGGCTGGAACGCGAGTTTGATCTGGACCTGATCACCACCGTGCCCACCGTGGAGTACCACGTCTACAAGACCGACGGTGAGATGCTCCTGCTGGAGAATCCCACCAATTTGCCCGATCCGGCCAGCATCTCTCGAATCGACGAGCCCTACGTGAAGGCCCGCATTATGGCGCCCACCGACTACATCGGCGGAATCATGAAGCTGGGTCAGGAGCGCCGGGGAGTGTACAATGGCATGCATTACCTCGATCCCACCCGGGTCGAGTTCGATTTCGAGTTCCCCCTCGGCGAAATCGTGCTCGACTTTTACGACAAGCTCAAGTCACTGAGCCGGGGTTACGCGTCACTCGATTACGAGGCGTCGGACTACCGGGAATCCGATTTGGTCAAGTTGGACATGCTGATCAACGGCGACCCGATCGACGCTTTCAGCGTCATCATCCACCGGGACAAAGCCCAAGAATACGGGCGCAAGGTGGCGGAGAAGCTCAAGGAGCTGATACCACGGCAGCTGTATCAGGTCGCCATCCAGGCGGCGATCGGCAACAAGATCATCGCCCGGGAGACCATCTCCGCGTTTCGGAAGGACGTGCTGGCCAAGTGCTATGGCGGGGACATCACTCGAAAGCGCAAGCTGCTGGAGAAGCAGAAAGAGGGCAAGAAGCGGATGAAGCAGATCGGCGCCGTGGAGATTCCGCAGGAGGCGTTTTTGGCGGTTCTACAAGTCGACTAAATGCGTGAACGGTGAACGGTGAACGGTAAACTGGAAGAGCCACGAAGCCATCCCGCCTCCGACTCCCGAACGGAAAAGTCATCCCGTTCACCGTTTACCGTTGACCGTTCACGCTGTTTAGTCATCCAGACCGCTTTCCTCGGCGATGTCATTCTCACCACCCCGCTCCTTACCCGCCTTGCCGAGCGAAATGGACCGGTCGACGTGGTCACCACACCGGCAGCGGCGAGCTTGCTGGAGAAGCACCCCGCAGTCGCAAACGTGTTGCGGTATGACAAGCGGGGAACCGCCCGGGGATGGCGCGGACTCCGGAAGATGGGTGCCGAGCTTCGGCGGCGACACTACGAGCGGGTCTATCTCCCGCATCGTTCACTTCGCTCGGCGGTACTGGCGTTGTGGTCCGGCGCAAGCGAACGAATCGGCTTCGATGACAGCCCCGCGGCGATCAGCTACACGACCCGGGTGCCGCGGGCTCGGAACGGCCATGAGGTGGAACGGATCCTCGCGCTGGCTGGCCGCCACGGAGGAGAGCCGCCTTCCGTCACCCTCGGCCTGACGCCCGCCGATGACTTAGCAGCCGAGGCGTGGCTGCTGCGCCATGACGTGAGGTCGCCGTTCGTCGCCGTAGCGCCCGGATCGATTTGGGCAACGAAGCGCTGGCCCTACTATGCCGAGCTCACCGCGCGATTAGAGCAGCCCTCAGTTATCGTGGGGAGTGCCGACGATGCCCGGCTGGCCGCGGCGATCGTCGAGACCAGTTCAGGCCGGGTGCTGAGCGCGGCAGGCGCACTCAGCTTGCGCCAGTCAGCCGCGCTGATTCGTCGTGCGGCGGTGTTGGTCACCAACGACTCCGCACCGCTCCATCTCGCGACGGCAGTGGGGACCCCGGTTGTCGCGATATTCGGACCGACGGTTCCGGAGTTCGGGTTCGGTCCCCGGCGGCGTGGCGATGTCACAGTTGGGAACGACGAGCTACCCTGCCGGCCCTGCTCCAAACATGGTCCGCCGCAGTGCCCGCTAGGTCATCACCGCTGCATGCGAGATCTGACAGTCGAGCAGGTGATGCAGGCTATCGCCACCATCGCGAGTGGGGAGGAGTCGCGTGCGATTTGTCCTCGGAATTGATATCGGCGGGACCAACCTGGTCGTCGGCAGCGTGGCCGAGGATGGCTCAGTCCTCCACGCTCTCGGTAGCGAACCGACCCATGCGGAAGCCGGACAGAGCGATGTCCTCGACCGGCTCATCGCATTGGCGAAGCGCACGCTCGAGCAGACACGCCGCGAGATTCGGGGGGCGGAGATTGTTGGTGTCGGGGTCGGCGCACCCGGTCCGCTCGATACCAAGAGCGGAATCGTGCTGCTCACCCCCAACCTCGGCTGGGTGAACCTTCCGCTCCGACAGATCATCCACGAGCGGCTCGGCCTGGCTGCCGTGCTCGATAACGACGCCAATTGCGCGGTGCTGGGTGAATGGTGGATGGGGGCGGCGCGAGGCACCCGTAACGCCATTGGAATTACGATCGGGACCGGTATCGGCGGAGGAATCATCGTGGACGGGAAGCTCTACCATGGTGCATCGGACTGCGCCGGCGAGATCGGCCACACCACGATCGACACTGAGGGACGGCGCTGCAAGTGCGGGAACTATGGATGTCTGGAAGCGTATGCCTCGGGCCCCAACATCGCGATGCGGGCTGTCGAGGAGATCACCGCCGGCGCGGTGAGCCGGTTGACAAATTACGTCGCTGGCGATCTGCGGCAGATCACCGCGCAGACAGTATATCAGGCGGCCCACGACGGCGATGACCTGGCACTCGAGGTCGTCAATGATACTGCCAAGTTTCTCGGCGCCGGCATTGCCAACCTCCTCAACGTTTTCAACCCGGAAGTGGTGGTGGTCTGCGGCGGAGTGACCCTGGCCGGCGATCACCTCTTCGTGCCGCTCCGCCGGGAGGTTGCCCGCCGGGCGTTCAAACCGGCGGTGAACGTCTGCCGGATCGTTCCCTGCGAGCTTTCGGGCACTGCCGGAGTGTACGGTGCGGCCAAGGCGTTTCTGGACAACCTCGAGAGCGAGTCCACCAGACCACGGAAACGGTAGTGCGGATCGGTATCGTCGGCTCTCTGGTCTGGGATCTCATTTACGGACGCGACCCTCTCGCTCCCCCGGTCGAGGAATGGGGTGGAATCGCCTACGCGCTCTCGGGACTCGATGCGAGTCTCCCCCCCGAATGGGAGATCGTGCCACTCATCAAGGTCGGCCGTGACCTCGGCCCTCAGGCACAGAGCTTCCTCCGGGGTTTGTCTCGTCTGGCGCCGGACGCGCGCTGCGTAGAGGTCACGGCGCCCAACAACCGCGTCGTGCTTCACTATCAGTCGTCGGAACGTCGCTGCGAGCGTATGGCGGGAGGCGTCCCGGGATGGACCTGGAGCGAGTTGGGCCCGATGGTGGCGGACCTGGATGCCCTGTATCTGAACTTCATCTCCGGCTTTGAGCTCTGTCTGGGAACCGCACAAGCACTACGGCAAGGTTTCAGCGGCCCGATTTACGCGGACCTTCACAGCCTCTTTCTCGGCATGCAGCAGGACGGCATCCGGGTCCTGCGGCCACTCCCGGACGCGCCCAGCTGGTTCGGTTGCTTCGATATGGTGCAGCTCAATGAGGATGAAATGCAGCAGTTGACGCCCGATCCGCTTACCCTCGCATCGGAGGCGCTGGGCGTGGGAGTGTCACTATTGACTGTCACACTGGGTCCGCGTGGGGTAGCGTACGTCGCCGGGCCGGGGTTCGATGGGCTTGCGGGGAAGCGGGAAAGCGGGAAAGCGGGGAAGGACAAGCATACCAGTACTGCTCCTGGTCGCGATCTCACCTCCCGGCTTCCCCGCTTCCCCGCCGGCCCGCTCTCGGTCCGCACTGCCTTGATCCCTGCTCCCCACACCGAGACCCTCGATCCAACCGGCTGTGGTGATGTGTTCGGTGCCGTCGCCTTCGCTCGTCTTCTGGCCGGTGACCCGGTAGAAACTGCGCTGCGCCACGCGGTTGGTCTGGCAGCGCGCAATGCCGCGTTCCGCGGCGCGACCGGACTTGCCCGTCACCTGCGGGGTGAGCTGGTGATGCCGTGACCCGGGTGGTCGAGGTACCTGCCCATTTCGACGACCGGAGCTTCGACAGCTTCGCGGAGGGCTTGGGCGAGTGGCCGCCGGAGCAAAAGCTACTCTTTGACGCCCGAGGGACCCAGTGGGCCTCGCCCTACGGTCTGATCGGCCTTTTGACCGCGGGGCAGGCACTCACTGAGGCCCGGCGGGAGAAACCCCTCCTGACGGTACCGACCGCCGACGAGGTAAAGCGCTACTGGGCGCGGGCTGGATTCTTTCAGCAAGCAGCGGAGCTGTTCGAGTTGCATGGGAAGGTGCCACGGGCAACCGCCACGGGACCGTCGGATGTCCTGCTCGATGTGACGCCGGTACGAGCCTCGGAAGACGTCCATAGCGTGGTCGATAAAATCTCGGAGAGCGCGTCTCGCATTCTCCACGGCGAACTGGGCCTGGAGATGAAGGCCACGCTCCGCTTCAGTATGGCGCTTTCGGAAGCCTGCCAGAATATTGTGGAGCACGCCGGGACCAGCGGCTGGGTGGCGGTTCAGGCCTACACTTTTCGCCGCCGTCTCGGCCGCCGGGTTGTCGTGATCGCGGTGAGTGATGCAGGCGTGGGATTCCGCCGCTCGCTGGAGAGCACTCACGCCAAGCGTTTCGGTGAACGGTGGGGCGACGGTGCGGCGCTGGAAGCCGCCCTGATCCAGGGCGTCAGTCGCTTCCGTGATCCGGGCCGGGGGCAGGGGCTCGCATTCATCAAGCGATTTCTCGACCAGTGGGAGGGAAAGATCTCGATCCGCAGCGGCACGGCCCGCCTCTCCATCGTTCCCCCCTGGGATGAAGACGTTCCGCTGTCCGACCGCCTGCCATACTTTCCCGGTGCCCAGGTTCAAATCATCATCCCCGCGCAGCAGGCGGACCGCCCGTGATCCAGACCATTCGCATCGGGCATCTGTTACGGGAGGCGGTGGCGGCCCCGTACCGCAATCTGGTTACCCGCCCCACCGGCGCCGCGGTGCGGACCCGGATCGAAGAAACCCTGGCACGGTCCAACTGCCTGACCGCTCTACTGGACTTCTCCGAGATCGAGTTGGTGGACCTGAGCTGTGCCGATGAAGTCGTCGCCAAACTGCTCCTCGCTGGCGGCAGCGCGTATTTCTTTGTCTTGCAGGGTTTGCGCGAGGACCATCATGAGGCGATCGACCACGTGCTGACCCACCACCGCTTGGCGGTCGCCGCAGTCCCCCCGGGAAGCGGTCAGGTTCGTCTGCTCGGCTGGGTCCCAAAGGATGCCCGCGAAGCATTTGCCTGCATCTGTGACCGGGGACCGCTCACCGCCAGCGATCTCTCGCGCAATCTGGGATGGCTGGAGACTCGAAGCCGCGAGGCGCTGAGCCAGCTCGCCGTCAACCGCCTGATCCGGGCCACCGGCGACCTGTACTGCCCCCTTCCGACGGCATGAGCCGGCAGTTCGGATTCTCCACCACGGCCATCCACGGCATTCCTCGCCGGCGGCCTGACTGGGCACCGGTGGCACCGGCCGTCCAACAGAGCAGCACTTTCGTCAATCCGGTCGGCAGTGAAGACGAGGTGCTATACAGCCGCTACGGCAACAACCCCAACCAGGTTGAGCTCGCCAGGAAATACGCGCTTCTGGAAGGAGCCGACGAGGCAATCTTCGTCGCCAGCGGCATGGGCGCGACCGCGTTGGCCCATCTGGCGGTTCTCCGTCCCGGCGACCACTTGATCTCCAGCATCTGGATCTACGGTGGCACCCAGCACCTTTTCGACCAGGAGCTCGCCCGGTTCGGGATCGAGGTGACCTACGTAAATCCCGAGCATCCCCGCCAGTGGCGCAAGGCGCTGCGTAAATCCACCCGAGCCATCTTCGTGGAGACGCCGACGAATCCGCTCATGCGAATCGTCGATCTCTCGCCGATCGCCTACATCGCAGAAGAAGAGGGGTTGGCGTTGCTGGTCGACGCCACCTTCGCCAGTCCGGTGAATTTCAGGCCGCTGGAGCACGGCGCTGACGTCGTGATCACCAGCGCCACCAAATACCTGAACGGTCACAGCGATGTGATCGCGGGTGCAGTGGCCGGCTCCAGTTCGTTCGTGGAAGAGGTCAATCGCCTGATGCGACTCTGGGGCCAGGCCATCGATCCGCACGCCGCGTGGCTGATCGATCGGGGGATGCGAACGCTCGCGCTTCGCATGGAGCGGCACAACCAGAACGGGCTCGCGGTCGCGCAGTGGGCTGAACGGCATCGCGGCATCGTCAAGGTGCACTATCCCGGGCTCCCCTCGCACCCCGATCACGCTCGGGCAAAGCAGGTGCTCAACGGGTTCGGAGGAATGGTGGGTCTCGAGCTAAAGGGCGGTGCCAAAGCCGCCGAGCAGCTGCTCAAACAACTGAAGCTGATCACCCATGCGCCGAGCCTGGCCGGAGTGGAGACCCTGGTCTCGGAACCCCGTCTGACGTCGCACAAGAGCATCGGGGCCGAAGGCAGGGCCAAGATCGGCATTCCCGATGGCTTCCTGCGACTGAGCTGCGGCATCGAAGACGCCGCGGACATCATCGGAGATCTGGAGCAGGCGCTGAGGAAGTAGGGTCCAGAGTCGAGGGTCTGGTGTCGAGGGCCGAGAATTAGAACCATAGACCCTAGACCCTTGACCCTCGACCTTCTTTATTCCACCCCGTGATCCGTTTCACCAACGTTTACAAAGCCTATCCCAACGGTGCGCTGGCCCTGAAGGACGTGACGTTCCACGTCTCGAAGGGCGAGTTCGTCTTCCTGACCGGCCATTCCGGCGCGGGCAAATCGACCATCATGAAGCTGCTCTTTGCCGAGCAAAAACCGAGCGCCGGCGAGGTTCGGGTCTCGGGCTATAACGTGACGTCTCTGAAGCCGGACGACGTGCCCCGTCTGCGCCGGCGACTGGGCGTCGTGTTCCAGGACTTCCGGCTGCTGGAAGACCGCACCGCGGCAGAGAACATCGCATTCGCGCTGGAGGTGACCGGCGCTCGGACGGACACCATCGCCGCCCGGGTCATGCGGGTTCTGACCCAGGTCGGCCTGTCGGCCAAAAGCCGGGGGTATCCGCGCGAGCTCTCCGGTGGCGAACAGCAGCGGGTAGCCATCGCCCGGGCGCTGGTGAACGACCCCGCCATTCTGCTCGCGGACGAGCCGACCGGCAACCTCGACGAGCGGGCCACCCGAGGCGTCTTTCAGCTGTTGCGGGACATCAATGCCGGAGGAACGGTGGTTGTCATGGCAACCCATGATCTCGACCTGGTACGGCAGACCTCCTATCGCATCATCGAAATGCGGGATGGAAGTCTGGTGTATGACAGTGAGGTCGACGAGCCTGCGGCGGAAGCTCAATGAAGCTGCTGAGCCGCGAGGCCCTCCTGTCATTTCGTCGCGCGCCGCTCCTCTCCGCGCTCTCGGTAACCACGATCGCGTTTTCCCTCTTCACCGTAGGACTCTTCGGGCTGGTTGCGGTGAACCTCCGGCAGGCGCTTCGCGGACTGGAGGAACGGGTCGAGATCGTAGCCTACGTGCTGCGGGGAACTCCGGCCGAAGCGATTGCCGTCGCCAGCCAGGACATTTCCGCGTTCCCCGAAGTGCAGGACGTCAACTACGTGAGCGAGGAGGAGGCACTGCAGCGGGCCCGGGCCGAACTGGTCGAGTTCCGCGATGCCTACCGCGACCTTCAGGTCAATCCGCTCCCTGCCTCGATAGAGATCCGGATGAAGGAAGGCTACCGCGATGCCGCCAGCGTGGAGCGGGTCGCGCAGCGCCTCAAAGGGTTCGGTTTCATCGATGATGTCCGGTACGGGCGGGAATGGGTGCAGAAGCTCGACTACCTGCGCAACATCACCGGACTGGTTGGACTGGTAATCGGTCTGGCGTTTGCCGCCGTGGCGGTCGTCATCATCGGCGTCACCATCCGGCTCACCATCCTGCAGCGAGCGCGGGAGATCGCGATCATGCGGCTAGTGGGTGCCACCAACTGGTTCATTCGTGGGCCGTTTTTGCTGGAGGGTGCGCTCAAAGGTTTGCTCGGTGGCTTCCTGTCTTTGGCGCTCTGCTACGCCGGATACATCCTCTTTCGTGACAAGAGCGGGGGCACCTTGTCAGGGCTCGTCTTCTTCCGCCCTGAGCACATGGCCCTGATCCTCGTCTTCGGCGTGCTGCTTGGTCTCTGTGGCAGTCTGGTGAGTGTCGGACGGCATCTCAGACATGTCTGAGCGGGGCAGCGGGAAAGCGGGAAGGCGGGGAAGTCTGCTCCGATTTGGTTTGGCCCTCAGGTGTGCTCTTCCTTTCCTGCTTCCCCGGTTCCCCGCTTCCCCGCTCGGCGCGCTCGCGATCCTTGTCTTCTACGTGATCCCTGCGCCGGCGCAGGGAACTGCGGAGCTCGAGGAGAGCCGCCGCCGACTCGAGGAGATCCGCGCCGAGCGCGACCGCCTGGAGCGGCAGCGGGAACGGCTGCAGGGCCAGGTTCACGATGTGAACGACGAGCTGAGCAACCTCGAGCGGCAGCGGGAATCAACTCAACGGATCGTGGGTGAGATCGAGCGTCAGATCGGGGGCTTGGCCTCGCAGCTCGATCGCTCCAGCGCGGAACTGATCCTCGCCCAGGACAATCTGGCAGAGCGCCGTGCGGTACTCGAGCGTCGATTGATCGATATCTACAAGCGGGGTGCCCTGCACACCTTCCAGGTGCTCCTGGCGGCTGAATCGTTCGGCGACCTCCTCAGCCGCTACAAGTATCTCTATCTCACCAGTGAGCAGGACCGAGCCCTGGTTGCGGACGTGGAAAAGCTGCGCAACCGCGTAGTCCAGCAGCGCAACAACATCCTCGATGTCCGGGGTGAGCTGGATCGCAGGCGGGAAGAGCGCGAGGCCGAGTTCAGCAAATACACCGAGCTTGCGTCGGAACGGGCCATCAAGCTCCAGAGTCTCCGGCGCTCGGCTCGAAGTACCGAGCGGAGGCTCACCCAACTGCAGAAGGACGAGTCCCGGCTCAACGGGTTACTGGCCTCGCTGGAGCGGTCCCGTCGCGATGAGCTGGCCCGTGGAGCCCTCCGCGGAGCCATCGCGACGCCAGGCTCGATCACTACTGCGGATCTCGGGAAACTCGACTGGCCGGTTGAGGGGGCCATCGTTTACCGCTTCGGCAGGGATACATTGCCCAGCGGCGGAATCATCCGATGGAACGGGGTGGGGATCGCCGCCCCAGTCGGAACCTCAGTCAAGGCCGTGGAGTCAGGAAAGGTCCGCCTGGTTGGACAATTTGGAACCTACGGGCTCACCATCGTCCTGGAGCACGGGAACGGATACTATTCGGTGTATTCCCATCTGGAGTCAGCCGACGTAAAGCTCGGCTCATCGGTCGACAAGGGAAAGGTGATCGGCAGAGTGGGAGGCCAGAACTCCGATTACGGTCCACACTTACATTTCGAGATCAGGGGGGAGAATCAGATCGCGCTGGACCCGACGACGTGGTTGAGAAGGCGGTGAGGTCAGCGGGGACGCGGGGAAGCGGGGAAGGCAATAACAGACGACCTTCAGAATCGAATCGAAGACTGCCTGTGTGCGGTTGCTTCCTGCTTCCCCGCTTCCCTGCTTCCCCGCTTACGTGGCTATCCCAATCCGCTCGCCCGCCTGTGCCTTGCCTCGCATCAGCGCCGCCTCAGCCATGGCAAAGAGATCGTCGGTCTGCTGGGCAGCCGGGTGGGGATAAGTGACAATCCCGGCACTGAACCGGGTTGGCTCGAGGCGAGGGTCGCCATCGAAGGGAAGCCTGGTCAGCCGGTCGCGCAGTCTGGAGACCGACTGACGAGCTCCGGCCTCGCCGGTCTCCGGTAGCACGATTGCAAACTCGTCCGGAGCAAAAGGAACCACCAGGTCAGGAGCCCGAAGCTCTCGCCGCAGCGTCCGGGCCACCTCGGTCCGAAGACGGGTGGCCGCCTCCGATTCGATCTGGCCCTCGGAGCTGCTCAGATCGTCGATGCCGAGCAGGATCAGGCTGAAGCTCAGGGAATACCGGCGTGCCCGTTCGAACTCCTCCTTCACTCGATGCTCCAGGATCCCTGCTCGGGAGACTCCCGCCGGCATCGCGGCGGCGCTGCCAGCGGGCTGCGGTACCGGAGTGGCTGGCTCGACTGGCATCGGCCCACTTGCAGGCGCACCGTGCTCTCGAATGCGCAGTAGGAGACGAGCGCAGAGTTCCGGAAGGTGGACCGGGGCAGCCAGTGCGTCGACGGCACCCAGGGCGAGTGCCGCAACTGGACCATCAGGGTCGTTTGAGGCCAGCAGCACGATGCGAGGAGGAAGTTCGGCGTTCCGCACGGACTCGCCGAGCAGATGTGATGGCGCGCCCTCCGCGATCCCGGCAAGCGTAATCAGGATTACGTCGGCCTGAGGGCCGGTACCCGGCTCATCTTCTACCAGCTGGAACCCGGCCCCGGTCAGCGCCCGCTCCAGGCCGGTGGGCCGGGCAGAGGTGTCGCCCACCAGGAAAACTTTCGGGCGGACGGGTTCCTCAGTAGTCGGTTGGTTCACGTCAGAGAGGCGAGTAAATGCAGCACGCGCGGATCTCGGAGTATTTGGGCGCTCATGTGTCAGTGCAGGGAGGCGTCCACCGGGCGCCGGTCAGAGGCAAGGCAATCGGAGCCACCGCCATTCAGGTTTTTACCAAAACGCCCGGCCAGTGGCGCGAGCCGGATATTTCAATGGAGTCGTTTACGACGTTCCGGACCGAGTGCGAACGGCTACAGCTTACCAGTATAGTGGCGCATGATTCGTACCTTATCAACCTCGCGTCGCCCGATCCGGTGTTAAGTGCCCGCTCCCAGGCATCTTTTATCGAAGAGCTTCACCGCTGCCAAGAGTACCACATCCGCTATCTGGTGTCGCACCCCGGCAACTACATCGACGACCGGAACGCGGGCCTCTCCCGGAATGCCGCCGCCTATACCAGATGCCTCCGTGCGGTCCCAGGGCCAGACATGGTGTTGTTGGAGACTACCGCCGGCTGCGGGACCGCACTTGGAAGCACCTTCGAGGAACTGGCGCTGCTGCGGAATTTGATCGCGGAAGACGTTCGTCATCGGATCGGGTTCTGCGCCGATACCTGCCATCTATATTCCTCAGGGTATGATCTGGTGGGTGACTTCGATGGCGTTTGGCGGCGTTGGGATGAGATCGTAGGCCTCCACCATCTGCACTGCCTCCATTTGAACGACTCCAAGACACCTTTTGCATCGTGCCGTGACCGCCACGAGTTAATTGGCGAGGGCTCGCTTGGTCCCGTCCCGTTCCGCCGAATCATGACCGACCCCCGTTTCAGCCATATCATAAAGATCCTGGAGACGCCAAAGGGGGACGACGAGGTCACGTCCGATCGTAAGATGCTACGCCGGTTGCGCCGTTACGCCGCTGCCCGGTCGCGTTGACCCCCTCTCCTTCCCCACCCATACTACCGGCCATGCGCTCCGTGCTCCTTACGCTCGGGGTTTTGACGGCTTTGACATCGCCGGCTCAATCCCAGGTGGACTATTATGGCCGGTTAGGGCTTACCTTCGCGACTGACCTGACTCGCGACGCGATCGTTCAAGAGATCGAGGTGCGGCAGAGTCTCGCTCCGACTCTGGTACTGGGTGCCTCCCTACCGTTTGCGCCCACCTATCGAGCCGGACTCGAGGCAACGCTGAGCAGCTCGAGCTACCACAGCACCGAGCTGGGGGTCGAATCCGACCTGGGGACTCTGCGAACCGGATCCATCCTCCTCAACCTGGATGGGCCGGTGGCAACCAAGGTGAACTGGCGAGCCGGACTGGGAGTGATCACCTATTGGCCGGCTGACCAGCAGGGAATCTTCCTCCGGGGGGGTGCTACCCGGTTTCTGGCAGGTGCTGGATTGGATTACCGGCCGAGGCTGATGGCCAACTGGGACCTCATGTTCTCTCTCCGCTACGATTTTCACCGATTTACCACCGAGACGCTTTCGGCTCGCGGCTTTAGTGGCAGCCAGGGGGTGCAACGCGTGTCCGCCTCCCTGGGCCTGGCCCGGGCCCGCCGATGAAGATACCCGCCGGGGTGCCGATACTTTGTATCCTGATTGCCGGGTTGTCCTGCGCCGAAATCGCTTCTCCTACTCGAGGCGAGGCTTACGAATGGCGTCTCATTCAGACGACCGGACCCGGTACGGCTGATACGCTCAGCTTCCACTGGCCGCGCTCCCGGCTGCCGGTAAAGATCTGGGCCGAAGATACCCTGAATCTGCCAACCTACGTTCAGGACGGCATCGACAAGTGGAAGGCGGCGTTCCTGTACGGTGAGTTCGATGCGGTGAGGGTGGCGGACTCCAACGCTGCGGATGTGGTCGTCCGGCTGAGTGCTCCAGTCAAGCTCGTCTTTGACCGGGTGCGGTTGCGTGGCTTGGCCCCGGAATGCGAGGGGGGGACCGATTTCGGGTTACCTCCAGGCAGCCAGGAGCTCCAAGTGCCGATCAGAGTGTTCGTGAACCCGAGATTCGATCCCTCGACTCCCGGAGTCGATCAGTGTCTGGCATTGACGACTACCCACGAGCTCGGCCACGTGATCGGCATCTTCGCGCATTCGCCGGCCAGTACGGACATCATGTACTTCGATCCCGTGGTGTCCGACCTCAGCAGGGCCGACCGGGCTACGGCGGAGCTGGCGTACCACACGCCATCCGACCTGACGGTGGCAGCGCGCTGAGGTTGCACCGACTGAGTAAGCTGTTGATCTTTCGCGACTCGACCGCCAGAGGGTGGCGTGTCGCGACTCACTCGCGTCTTGGAAGCGTATGACCACCGAAACCACGTCGGTTGCCGCCCGAGAAAACCTCACCCTGGTTGAGCACGGCCTGTTCCCCATTCGGATCCATGCCAACCTGACCCCGCCGATGTTGATCGAGCATGCGCTCAGGCGGGGAGAGGGATCTCTCACCGACCGCGGTGCATTCACTGCGGTTACGGCGCCGCATACCGGGCGGTCGGCTAAAGACAAGTTTCTAGTGGATGATCCCGGGCTGGCGGAGCGGATCTGGTGGGAGAAGAACGTGCGGCTGGATCCCGCCGCCTTCGAGCGGCTCCAGGAGGACGTGCGTGCCTATCTGGATGCACACGAGGTCTTCGTGCAGGATCTGTTCGCCGGTGCCGATCCGGCATATCGGCTCCCGGTGCGATTCGTTACGCCGAATGCCTGGCATGCGCTGTTCGTCAGGAACATGTTCATCCGTGCCCTCCCTGCCGAATTAGCCCAATTTCGTCCCGGTTTCACCGTCCTTCACGCCCCCGATCTCCAGGCAGACCCGAGCCGGCACGGGACCCGGACCGGGACCTTCGTGGTCATCAACTTCGTCAAGCGGGTCGTGTTGATCGGAGGGACCCGTTATGCCGGTGAGATGAAGAAGTCCATCTTCACCGCCCTGAACTATCTGCTTCCGGCCCAGCGGGTGCTGCCGATGCATTGTTCGGCAAACGTGGGACCCTCCGGCGATACCGCAATCTTTTTCGGCCTCTCGGGTACCGGCAAGACGACCCTCTCCGCGGACCCAACCAGACAGCTGATCGGGGATGACGAGCACGGCTGGAGCGAGCGGGGCATCTTCAACTTCGAGGGTGGCTGCTACGCCAAGGTGATCCGGCTCCGGGCCGATACGGAACCCGAGATCTACGCGGCTACCCAGATGTTTGGGACCGTGCTGGAGAACGTGGTGCTCGAGCCGGTGACCCGCGCGGTGAACTTTGATGCCGACACGATCACCGAGAACACCCGCGCTTGCTATCCGATCGATGCGATTCCGAATCACCTCCCCAGCGGCGCCGGCGGTCACCCCAAAGACATCGTGTTTCTCGCCGCGGATGCCTTCGGCATCATGCCTCCGATCGCGCGGCTGAGCGGCGAGCAGGCGATGTACCACTTCCTGTCCGGCTACACCGCCAAGGTGGCCGGCACCGAGCGAGGTGTGACCGAGCCCTCCGCCACCTTTTCCGCCTGCTTTGGTGCACCCTTCCTTCCGCTGCATCCCGGCGTCTACGCCAAGATGCTGGGAGAGCGCATCGCCAAGCACCGGGTGAAGGTGTGGCTGGTGAACACCGGATGGACCGGCGGCCCTTACGGCGTCGGCTCGCGGATGAAACTCTCCTATACCCGCGCGATGTTGCGCGCCGCGCTCGCCGGCGGGCTCGACGAAGTGAAGTTCCGCAAGGACCCGGTATTCGGGTTCGAAGTCCCAGCCAAGGTGCCGGATGTCCCCAATGACGTGCTCAATCCTCGGGCCACCTGGGCCGATTCAGGCGCCTACGATGCCCAGGCCGCGAAGCTGGCGGCCATGTTCCGGGAGAACTTCGAGCAGTATCGGGCGGAGGTGCCGAAGTCGGTGGCGGAGGCAGGGCCTTCGTGAGCGGAAGCGGCGGCAAGAGCGGGAAGAGCGGGAACGTGGGAAAGGTTCAAAACGGCCGTAGGACAAAGAACGACAGCAGAATTTCAAGTCAGAGTCGGTCGACCGGACAGACTGGTTCATCCGACACTTCCGCTTCTTTCGGCCCTTCCGCCTCTTCCGCTCGTTCCGGTTCTTCCGCTGAAATCATCCGCGATCCCCTCTGGGACAACATTCGAGTCGACCGAGCCGCGCTCCTGGCGCTCGACACTCCCGCCGTACAGCGCCTCCGATACATCCGTCAGGTCGGACACAGTTTCCTGGTATATCCCGGAGCCACCCACACCCGGTTTGAGCATGCCCTGGGGGCGTACCATCTCACCCGCAGAGCCATTGCCTCGCTGGAAGAGCTAGGGGAGATCGCTCCGGCGACGCCGGAAGACTGCCTGGCGGTGCGAATGGCGGCGCTGCTCCACGATATCGGTCACTACCCGTTTTCTCATGCCCTGGAGGAGGCCGGCTTCCCGTCGCATGAAGTGCTGGGCGTGGCCAGGTTATCACAGGGAGAGCTGGGTGAGCGTCTGGTCGAAATAGGAGGCAAGGAATTTCCCGGGACCGTCGGGGAGCTGATCTCGGGTTCCAGTCGTAGTCCACTTCAAGGACTGATCTCGGGATCGATCGACCTGGACAAGGTCGACTATCTCAGCCGGGACGCGCGGATGTGCGGCGTGCCCTACGGCACCGTCGATGTGGACCGTCTCCTCTCATCTTTGACCTTGGTCGAAACTCAACCCGGACGCTGGGAGGTGGGAGTTCAGGAGAAGGGCGTCAGCGCGCTCGAGTCTCTTCTCTTTGCCAAGTATCAGATGTACCGCAACGTGTACTGGCACCACGCCGTCCGCTCCGCGACTTGCATGTTCAAGCGAGCGGTCCGCGAAGCGGTGCGCCGGGGGAGTGTCAGCGTCCAGCACATCTCCCAGGCGACGGATGACGGGTTAATGGAGCTGATCGTCGATCGTGATCAGAATGCGCTGGCGAAATCGATCAGAGCTCGCCGGCTGCACAAACGAGCCCTGGACCTACCGGCCAGTGAGGTGCCGGGAGACGCGCAGCCGTGGGTGGCCGAGGACCCGGACCTTCTTGAGCGGGTGGAGGACGCCGTCGCCAGAGCGGTGGGACTCGCCGCGGGAGATCTGCTCATCGACTTTCCGGCGCGCGCGGCGATGCTTGGCGTCAACCTGCCCCTGCGCACCCGCGCCGGTTCAGTCGAGCGATTGACCGATGCCGGACGTGCCGGCCACCTGGGCTTGCCTCGGGTAGCAGACGAGCTGTACCAAAGCGCCCGTCGACTGCGTATTTTCGTCGCCAGGCCGTCTTCCGGTGCCCTGGAGCCGGTGCTGGAGCTCCTCACCTGGCCGGCCGATGACGTGAAACAGCACCTGGACCAAGGAAGGCCTCTCTTCTAACGAGGATGTATGCCGAACCGTCGTGACTTTGTAATCAGTGCAGCGGGATTGCTGTTGACGGGTTTCTCAACCCGGCGGCTGCCAGCGCAGGCGCCACAGACAATCACCGTCTACAAGAGCAAGAGTTGTGGTTGTTGTGCCCTCTGGGTCAAACATCTGGAGGCCAACGGCTACACTCCTCTGGTTCACGACGAAGAGGCCATGGATCCCTTAAAGGACGAGCTGGGCGTGCCCGTTGACCTGCGGTCGTGTCATACCGCACTCGCCGGCGCGTATCTGATCGAGGGGCATGTTCCAGCAGCGGACATCAAGAAATTGCTGGCGGAGCGGCCCAAGGTGGCTGGGCTCGCCGTGCCGGGTATGCCTTCCGGTACGCCTGGTATGGCACAGACAGAGGCGGAGTCCGGTGGCTATACCGTGCTGGCCTTCCAATCAGACGGCAGTTCCCGCACCTTCGCCAGCCACTAAGTCCACTGCCGCCCTGCCACCGAAGGGGTCGCCGTCAACCTACGCCAAACCTTCGGCAGCCCGCATCACATCAGCTTCCCGATCTCCGGTACCTATCAGCGGTTCCGTTCCCCCACCCCAACTCGCCGTTCCGGCCCGTTATAGTTCGGATCGCGATGATGGCGACGCTCGATGGCCGCATCTCCGGGTACGTCGTCCGGCAACGGGGACCGATGCTCCAGCTTTGCGGCGGAGGCGGGATGCATCCCGTGGGCGCCCGAGTCGGAGGAGCCCCCCATTCCGGACTCAGGCAGTGCATCGTTGCCATTCCGAGCAGCCATAGGAAACCTCCTTGAGTCGAGGCAAGCTACCGCCGCAGGCCGGCGCAAGGTGTGGTGCCGCTCACACCTGCTCAGGGCGGAATGGTCAGGGTCACGACATCGCCGGGCTGTACCACCATCTCCTCGCTCACCGGTGTTCGACTACCGCCTATCGGATCCGCGAGGAATCGGATCGGCCCAGCGCCTTGGACCAGCGAACTGGGCAAGGGGAACGATTTGGTGGAGTTACCAGTGGCAAGGCCCAGCCGAAGGCGCTGCGAGCCGGTCACCGCGTAGATGACCATGTCGGCAAATCCCCGGTTCTCCACCTCCAGGATGGCAGGACTTTCGGACTTAGGCTGGGCCGTACTGGACCTTCCTGCGCAGGCGGAGATGGCTGCCACACCCATCAGCAGGGCAGATCGGATGAAACCAGACATAGGGGTGTTCCCCAGCGTTGATGATCCAGAAGTGACGGTCGTACCCTTCCGCGAGGAATTCAGGGCGGCGTTCGAGCAGCTCAACCGTGACTGGATCGAAAGATACTTTGTGCTCGAGGGCCCCGATCGCGAGGTGTTTCACGATCCGGAGACCAAGATCCTGGCTCCCGGTGGGCAGATCTTCTTCGTGCTGAAGGATGGCGAGGTTCAAGGGACCTGCGCGGTGATCCGTCACGGCACCGCGGAATGTGAGATCGCCAAGATGGCGGTCGCTCCCGCCGCGCGGGGTCAAGGGTTCGGGGATCTATTGATGGAAGCTGCAGTTGACTTCGCCCGTGCAGCCGGGGTCCGGCGGGTGATCATTGTCTCCAATACGGTGCTCGAGCCGGCCATCCGCCTCTACCAGAAGCACGGCTTTGTTCGAGTGCCCCTGGCCGACGACGAGCGCTACCGCCGAGCCAATATTCGGCTGGAACTGGAGCTGCGGCCTACGGAGTGCGCCTAGCCCCGCGGAGGAGGCGGATGATCAGCAGGAGTACCACCGCGCCGATAAATGCCACGAAGATGGCTCCGGCGATTCCGCCGAACGGAGCGCTCCATCCCATTCGGGCGAACAGCCACCCACCGATCAATGCGCCGAGGATGCCGACAATGATGTCGCCGAAGATTCCGTAGCCGATGCCTCCCATCGCGAGCGACGCCAACAATCCGGCGACCAGTCCGACGATGATCCAGGTGAGAACATCCATAGAAGCCTCGCTTGTGGC
>JBKPAO010000044.1:0-55083 GCA_046726475.1 Gemmatimonadota bacterium
CCCTGTCGCTTGATGACTTTGCAGTGCTCGCAGATCGGCTTGACGCTGGAACGAACCTTCACATGCTTCTCCGGGCCAGGTTTAGGGCTAGCACGGCAATATAGAAGTGGTCCAAAACCCACGCAAGTGAAGATGGGCGACAGCATTAATGACGTGACTACCCCACCACCCGAAACTCCACCAGGCTCCACCCTCGCCGTAGCAGGCGGTAGCTGAGCAGTAGAACCTGCACTCGCACATTCTGAGTTCCCGCTACCCGGTATCGGCGCTGAAGCTCGACATAACCCGTTCCTGGGCCCACCTCTCGCGCGGCACGGACCACGGTCTCCACCTCCTGGGCGGAGGCGATGAAGTCTCCCAAGAGCGCAGCCGCCTGAGCCGGTCCCAGCGCCGCCGAGGGGTCAGCCCCCGGAAGTTGAACCAGTAAGCGAGGACTCTCAGCGACCAAGGCGACCGGATCATGGGTGAACCAGGCTCGTCTTGCCCGCTCGGCAGCCTCTCCAAGACCCCCGTCCTGAGCCGAGGCTGCGGGAGGGACCATGGTCAGGGCGAGAACGATCAGGAACCAGCGCACTGCGCCTCCTTCATGAACTCATCCAGCGCTGCCGCAGGGTTCGGAGCTTGGAGGAGCGGTCGGCCGACGACCAGATGGGTCGCCCCATCACTCGCGGCGTCCTTGGCCGTGGCCACCCGAGTCTGGTCCGCCAGAGGATCGGAGCTGCGTCTGATCCCGGGAACCACGATGTATTGCTCGGGCCCGAGTAGCCGACGCAAGAGCGATACCTCTTTGGCCGAGCAGACCACCCCTCGCAGCCCAGCATCCGCGGCCATGAGGGCCAGACGCTCTGCCTCCTGCGGAAGCGCGACATCGATCCGGCCCAGGGCCCGGCCGTAGGTCTTTGGATCGAACGAGGTCAAAACGGTCACCCCAATGAGAGCCAGATCTGTCCCCGCAGCCACCACCGCCGCGTCGAGCATTGCTGGTCCGCCCAGCGTGTGCACGGTCGCCATGGTAACTCCGATTTCCCGCGCGGCTGTTACCGCCCCAGCGACGGTGTTCGGAATATCGTGCCACTTGAGATCGAGAAAGACCTTGAGGCCTCGATCGAGCAGGGTGCGAACGAAGCCGGGACCTTCTCTCGTCATGAGGATGGGCCCGAGCTTTACCCACCGCGCTCCGGGTACCTGGTCAAGAAAGGCGAGGGCGTCGGCGGCTCGGGGGAGATCCAGCGCGAGGATGAGGTCAGCCACCGTCGGCTTCCAAATCCGCGACTATCCGTTCTGGCAGCCGGGGGTCCGCCAGAGCACCGGTACCGATGGCGACGAGAGATGCACCAGCCCTGAGATACTGTTTGACGTCACGGGCAGATCGTACGCCTCCCACTCCGATGACCGGCAGACCTTCAGTGCGCTCCAACACCCGCGACACGGCCAGAAGTCCGACCGGTAAGAGGGCCGGACCGCTGACGCCGCCGGAACCTTGGCCCAGACGAAGTCCTCCGTCGCCGGCATACAGCAGCCCTGGAAGCGTGTTGACCACGCTGATGGCATCGGCACCGGCGTCGCGGGCGACAAGCGCCATGCCTCCGATGTCGGGAAGCACCGGAGACAGCTTCGCGACCAGTGGGACGCTGGTCCGTGAACGGCAGGTGGACACAATCCGCCGAACGCAGCCGGCCTCGGCGCCAAATTCGACTCCGCCCGCCGAGGTGTTGGGGCACGACAGATTCAGCTCGAAAGCCGCAATGGCGGGACTCGCGTCCAGCCGCGCCACGACTTCACCGTACTCTTCAACCGTGAACCCAACGACGTTGACCAGCACCTGGGCTCGATCAAGGTGGTCGGCCAACCAGGGGAGGTATTCGGCGCGGACTCGCTCGACACCGGGATTGGCGAGTCCTACTGAGTTCAGCATCCCTCCTGAAAACTCAGCGGCGCGGGGAGGTGGGTTGCCATGGCGCGGCTCCATGGAGACTGCCTTGGTGATCACTCCGCCGAGGCGATCAAGGTCCATTACGCCATCGAGCTCACGCCCGAATCCGGCGGTGCCGGCGGCGAGAAGCAGGGGGTTTTGAAAACGGCGTCCGAAGATCTCTCGAGACAGGTCGAGAGCGCTCACTGTGGCTCTGGAACCCTGGAGCCGCCCGGTGTAGCTCCGGGGCGTCGGGGGCGCTCCCGTTCAGTATCTCGGATCGTGGGTGCCCGGCGAACCCCCTCGGCTGGCTTGCGCGCCACCTGGGCAGCGGCGAAGACGCCCAACGAATCCTCCAACTCGCGATACTCGGGGGTTGCGTCGCCGTGAATCATGGCGAGATAGGGACTATCGAAATACCGCTCTTCCAGGAGGGCGCGGGCGCTGTCCGCCCACGCCGCATTCAGCTGTTGGGCGGCCAGAATGGCTTTCGGCGCATAGGCCGAGGCTGGAAACTGCTCCGGGATGCGCCGGAACAGTGTTTCGGCCAGGCGCGGAGCGGCCAAGGAGTCTCTGGCTGACTCAGCCGCCAGAAACAGGCGCAGGTCGCCCTGAACCGTTTCAGGAGTGACCGAACTACCCGCGATCTGCACTTCTCCCACCCTCGTACTCAACTGCGAGATCTCCTCGGACACTGTCTCCGAATGTTCGGACAGACCCTTCAGCTTCGCTGCCAGGGGAGCCAGTTCTTCGGGGCGACCGACCCGACCCAGATCCATTTGCAGAAGCTCGAGGTTGGCCTGGGCTGTGGCGTTCGCGTTCTTTCCAACTGCAATCGTTTCTCGAAAGCGCCGCGCGGCGCGCGCAGTATCTACCGATTCCAATCGCAACCCATCATCCAAGAGCAGCTTCGCCTCAGCCTCTCGGGTTCGGCCCGGCAGTTTTCGAACTCTATCAACCACTCCAGACGCGGCGATGGGATTCTCCTCGCCGAGCACGACGACCAGGGAATCCCAATGCTTCGTGCTGTCAGTTCTCGCCAGCAACGAATCGGCAACTACCATTGCCTCGGGGACGCGGCCGGCGCCCGCGAGGGCCAGCAGACGTTCGGTGTCGGACCGCGAGTCATGCACATCGGGTAGAGCCTGCAGAGCCTCTAGATAGCGGCCACTTTGGCGCAGCAGCCGGGCGTGCTGAAACCGCGCTTCCAGGCGACGGTCAGGGCTCTTGCTGTCGAGCAGCTGCACGAAGGCGGCATCGGCAGCTTCAGCATTGCCGGACGCGGCCTGACAGCGGCCAAGCGCGAGTAGCGCGTCTTCTTTGAGATCGGGAGCAATCTTGGCCAGCCCGATGTCGCTCAACGGACCCAGCGCCTGGTCGCACTGTCCCATGCGCGAGAGAGCGACCCCTCGGAGAACCTCGGCTTCAGCTGCGTATTTGCTCGTGGGGTGCCGCACGATCACCGACTCTGCCTTGGTTGCCACCTGGCCCCACAGCCCGTTGGCCTCGAAGGTGCGACCCTCGCGTTCAGCCTTCCGGGCCGACCGGGCGAGCCGGTTGGCATTGTACATCCCGTTGTAATAGACACATGCGCCGGTGCTAAGAGCGGTCACCACCAGCGTCAGGTGCAACAGGCGCGCCCTCATCCGCCAGGCTCCGGCATTGGGCTGGTCTTGCGCTCGTATTCCTGCAGGTATTCCACGATGGCATCGGCCAGGGCTGACGCCATTGCCTTCTGACTGGCATAGGAAGTGAGGAATCGTCCGTCTTCCGGATTCGTGCTGTAGCCGAGCTCGACCAAGATCGCCGGCCGACGGGCAGTTGTCAGAACCATGAAACCCGCCTGTTTCACCCCCCGACTCTCCCCCGTGTGTACCGCCTTCAATTCGCGTTGCACCAACTCAGCGGCGCGGGCAGACTCCCTGAGGTGCTCGTTCAACTGGAGATCCTTCAGGATGAAATCGAGACCCATGGTGCTTCCGGCGCCCTTGGGTCGAGCCTCGAAGCGCACTGCCTCGTTTTCCATCTGCGCGACGCGGGCGGCATCCTCGGTCCTGGCCTCCGCCAGGAAGTAGGTCTCGAATCCCCGGACATCGGTATACCCTCGGCGACGCGCCAGAGAGTTGACGTGCAGACTCACAAACAAATCACAGGACTCGGTACAGTAGCCGCCTCGGTCACCCAGTGCGATCAAGGTGTCGGCGGTACGGGTCATTTGCACCCCCACTCCCCGACGCTTGAGCTCATTGCGGAGCAGCAGGCCCATTTGCAGGGTGACATCCTTCTCCCGGGTCCCGCGAGGAAAGAAGACCCCCGGATTGCCGGGATCCACCCCGCCGTGACCCGGATCGATGGTAACGATATGTCCGGGTCTGAGCCCGTTGGGGAGTCGGTCCTCCGCCGGCTCGCGCTCTCGCGCCGCAGTCACCCGGTTGCTGCCGCCCGACACAATGAGTCGGGCCCTGCGGTTATCGTAGCGAAAGCGATCGGCCAGACGCGACGGCAGTACCTCGGCCACAAACTGAAAGGGGAGATAGAGGGTGTCGTGGGTAACCGATGCTGCCGCCGCGAGCGGCTGCAGGCGATTACCGTAGACATACAGCGGCGCGCCCACCAGAAATCGAAATGCCTGACGGGCCACGTTAACCTCGGCCCATCCGTTCACCACATTCGCCGATCCGTCCAGGGCCGTCATTAATACCGGAGCCGGAACGACCGGCGCGCCGCTGTCATCGAATCGGACCGGGATCCGGGCCTCACCCTTGGCGCCCGCAACGGTGATAACCACCGGAAGCGAGTCGAGTCTCGGCACCCAGCCGGCCAGCAGCAGCAGCAGGGCGATCACCGGCGGCCTCGGACGGAAATAGCTCGCGCGACCTCGCGCTCCTGAATCTTTCGTTTAATAGTCTCCCGCTTGTCGTGTTGCTTCTTGCCCTTACCCAGGGCCAGCGCGACTTTGGCCCGTCCATTCTTGAAATAGAGCTCGAGCGGCACCAACGTGAGGCCGCGTTGCTCGACAGCGCCGATCAGCTTTTCGATTTCCCGGCGATGCAGGAGGAGCTTGCGGGTACGCACCGGATCGTGGTTATATCGATTCCCTTGCTCGTACGGTGTGATGTTCATCCCTTCCAAGAACACTTCGCCGTTCTTGACTCGGGCATAGGCCTCCCTGATTGAGGCCTTCCCGCCGCGAAGTGACTTGACCTCGGTACCGGTGAGCACGATTCCGGTCTCCCAGGTCTCTAGAATATGGTAGTCATGAGTTGCCTTCGGATTGCGGGCAACCGACTTTCGCCGCTCGGGGGAATTGGTGTTCTCGGGGCTCACTCGGGGTTTCCTAAGCAAAGGATAGACCATCACTTCGGACGGGTCAACGGTTTGAGTTGACCGGGCTGTGTGAGACCGCTACTTTTTGCCCCTTCGCCGAAGTGGTGGAACTGGTAGACGCGCTGCGTTCAGGGCGCAGTGGGCGCAAGCCCGTGCGGGTTCGAGTCCCGCCTTCGGCATGTCGGTGGGACAGCGGGGCAGCGGGGCAGTTTACAGAAACACGACCCTCCGATACCAGGCAGTGGCATCGGAGGGTTAATTGTTTTGGAGCGGACTGCCCAGCCGCCCCGCTGCCATCTGCCCCGCTAATACCTCGGCATCCCCATTTCTATCCGATCCGCCCAGGCATCGATGCCGCCGGCAAGACTACGAACTCGGTTGAACCCCGCACCTTTCAGAACTGCGAGCGCCTTCATGGATCGGGCCCCATGGTGGCAGTGGGTCACGATCTCGGAATGCCCATCCAGCTCTGCGAGCCGCTCGGGAAGCTGGCCCAGCGGGATGAGTCTGGCACCCTCGATGTGCGCGATTTCCCATTCGTGCGGCTCCCGCACATCGATCAGAACGAGACTGGAGCCTTTATCGGCCATCTCGCGGCGCAACTCTTCCGCGCTGATTTCCGGCCCCTCGTACGCCGGGTCGGAGCCAATGCCGCAGAACGCTTCGTAGTCAATGAGCTCGCGGATCGACGGATTGGTTCCGCAAATCGGGCATGCAGGGTCCTTTCGAAGTTGGAGCTCGCGGAAGCGCAGCTTGAGAGCGTCGAACAGCAGCAGCCGGCCAAGAAGGGAGTTCCCGGCGCCGATGATCCACTTGATAGTTTCCAGCGCCTGGATGCTGCCGATTATACCCGGAAGCACGCCGAGAACTCCCCCTTCGGCGCAGCTCGGCACCAGTCCCGGAGGCGGCGGTTCCGAATAGATGCAGCGATAGCACGGCCCTTCAGCGGCATAAAACAGTGAAGCCTGTCCTTCGAACCGAAAGATGCTGCCGTAAACGTTGGGCTTCCCCAGAAGCACGCAGGCATCGTTGACCAGGTACCGAGTCGGGAAGTTGTCGCTCCCATCCACCACGATGTCATAGTCCCGGAGTATCTCGAGCGCGTTCTCCGCCGTTAGCCGAGTTTCGTGTTTCTCGATACGAACATTGGGGTTCACGTCGCTCAGCCGAGATGCTGCCGACTCCAGCTTCGGTCGGCCCAGCGTGGAGGTTCCGTGAACGATTTGGCGCTGGAGATTGGTCAGGTCCACCACGTCGAAGTCCACGATACCAATGGTCCCCACTCCAGCCGCCGCGAGATACAAGGAAAGGGGTGATCCCAACCCGCCGGCACCGATTGTCAGGACCCGAGCGGCCTTCAGCTTCCGCTGGCCGGCAACGCCCACTTCCGGAAGCAGCAGATGCCTGGAGTAGCGCAACACTTCTGCGTGGGAGAGCGACTGATCGGTTTCGACCGCCTGAGCGCCCCCGGCAATACTCGGCACAATCGTGAGCACGTCGCCGGGGCGGACCGGAGTCGCGGTGGAGGATAGATGACGGATGTCAGTCTCATTGAGGTAGAGACTCACGAAGGTTCGCAAGCGACCGTCCTCTTGGATCAGATGACGACGAAGTCCGGCGTGGGCGGCAAGCAGGCCATCCAACACCTGTCCCACGGTGTCGCCGGAGAGCTCGATGGTATCATGGCCCGCAGTGAAGCTTCGGAGCGGAGTGGGAATAGAGACCGTTATGCTCATACGTTCATACCTCGCTGAATACCTGCAAAGATTCCTGATGCATCGCAGTGCAATCCTCTTCCAACACCCAGCTGGTCATTTCACCGGCACGACCGCGGTCCACCCGGACGATGACGTAGCTATACCACGGCCACGCGTGCTCACTGTCGAACGCCGACGGCTCGGCGGGATGATCCGGATGAGAGTGGTAATAGCCCAGCACCTCCAGGTCCGATCGGCGTAGCTCCCGGGTGATTCGCAGCAAATCGTCGGGAGAGATGAGATACCGATGAGGATCGTCCGTGCGTCGATTCACCACCGGGGCCAGTTGCAGCACTTCCTTGAGCTCGTTCACCCGGCCGCCCAGCACTCCACAGCACTCTGCCGGGTAAGCCCGCTCGCCCGCGCGACGAATCTCTTCGACTAGTGCACCACTGATTCGGACTGTCATGGGGTGAGCCACCGGTGAGGCTCGCTGAGATATCTGGCACCGGTGTCGCATCCCACCACCACCACCACTGCTTCGGAGTTACCCCGGACGATCTCGAGGGCAGCCGCCATCGCCGCACCCGCCGACCAGCCCACGAGATACCCGGTCTCGCGCGCCAAGCGGCGGGCGCACTCGTCCGCCCTCTCAGTGGCGATCTCCGCCACGAGGTCTGGGACGTTTGGATCGTAGAGCGCAGGGGGATGAGGGGTGGTGGCCAGATGCTTGAGCCCCTCCAAACCGTGAAACGGCGAGTCGGGCTGCACACCGACCAGGCGGACCGCGGGATTCATTTCTTTGAGGAACCCACCGGTGCCCATCATGGTTCCCGTCGTTCCCATTGCCGCAACAAAATGAGTGATCTTGCCCCGCGTCTGGGCCCAGATTTCAGGCCCCGTCGTCTCGCGGTGGGCCTGGGGGTTCGCCGGGTTGCTGTATTGGTCCGCGTAGTAGTAGCGCTCCGGCTGTTCTGCCGCCAGCTCACCGGCTCGCTGCATGGCCCCATCGGTGCCCTCCAAGCGGTGGGTCAGAAAGACTTCAGCGCCATAGATCTCCAGCAACGCGCGCCGCTCCGGACTGGCGTTGGCCGGGAGGCATATGGTCACCCCAATCCCCGCCGCCGCGGCCAGCATCGCATAGGCGATGCCGGTATTGCCACTCGACGCATCGAGCAAGCGCTTGGCCGGAAGCTCGCCCCTGCACAGCCCGTCCCGCAGGATCGCTCGAGCCGCGCGGTCTTTGACGCTCCCCCCGGGATTGAGCCATTCCGCTTTGAGGTACAGTTGACCATAGCCGGAGGGAACCGGTATAGGGAACAGCGGGGTATTTCCCACTGCTCCCCATAGCTCCGGCTCTTTGCTGGACGTCGGCTGCATCACGGGCGACCTCTTTCTCATAACAAAAAGCCCGACCTCTGGGCCGGGCTTTGCTCGACGACACCTATTTCGAGTCAACTCGCCGACGAGATCCCGACCAGTTCCTGCACCTCGGTTTCCTGCTTCATCAGGTCGGCCAGGGAGATGCTCGCGAGCAGCTCGTCCACTCTCTGCTGGAGCGCATACCAGACCGGCCGGATGCTGCAGGTGTGGTCCGGATTACATCGGTCGGCGTCGACCGGGTGCGTGTCACAGTTGATCTCGAAGGTCTGGTGCTCCGAAGCCGCCATGACATCGCGCACCGAGATGGCGCCCGGCTCCTTGGCCAGGTAGTAGCCACCCTTGGCCCCGCGGACGCTTTCCACCAGGCCGGCCCGACGCAGCCTCAGGAGAATCTGTTCGACGTAGTCAGCGGGGAGTCGCTCGATGTCGGCAAGCTCGCGCGCGGCGACGGGGCCAGTACCCCTCCGTCCCCGCTTGGCAAGATGGATCGAGATGATCAGGCTGTATTCGGTCCAGGTGGTGACCCGCATAGTGGGAATATGTTGCGGCGTAGGGCGGGAATCAATGCGCCTAGCCCTTCTCCGCTGATGTCCAGCGGGCCACTTCCTCTGCGCTCATGTTGCCATAGGGACGGATCCGCGCGTCTCGGAATGCCCCGCTTAGGACGTCGCCTAGATATTGGGACCAGGAGAGCAATGTCCCGTAGCAGACAGGGTCGCCGCTTTCAGGGGCAGTAAGCTCCGGCTCCAGCCGCTGCAAGAGCTCTCGAACAACCCACTCCGGCACCCGGTTTCGAGCCGAAGGGTAGATGAATCCGAACAGGATGAGGTGGGCGAGCAGCACCCGCCAATGGACCCCGAATCGGGTGAGCAACCGCTCCCAGTCCAGGCGTTCAGCCAATGCCAGAATCAGGTGGGATACATCGGCACCGTCGTACCGCTCCCGCTCCATCACGAATGCTTTCGACCAGATCGTCTCTTCCGGAGGAGCGATCTTGACCGGGACATTCAGTACCTCCCCCGTCGTGGAATGCTCAAACCACCCATCATCGACAGTGGCAATGCCGTTGCCCGAATTGAAAATGACGTCGATGAAGCCCTCAGGAGATCGGATCTTGGCGAGCCAGTGAGAGAAGGCCAGCTCAGTCTCGTAGCCCGCTCCCGCACACGCTTCCAAGAGGCGCTGCACGTCCCCGGGTCGCGCAAAGATGTCGAGATCTTTGGTCGATTTATCTATTCCGGCCTGATGGATGAAGGCGAAGGCGCCGCCCACCAGGAAGGGCACCTTCGCTCGGTTGAGGACCTCCATGGCGTCGCGGTAAAACAGCCGAGACGGGGTCTCGACCAACGACTGCGTGGGCGCGAGGGCCATCTGGACTCCTCAGAGGGGATCAGCTTCATATTTATCGATAGCCTGGCCAGCCGGGTGTGGCGCGGATCACCGCGACCACCCACCGGGCGTACTCATTTGGGGCCCATGACGAAAACAAAACGTACTGTACGTGTGGCGGCGGTCGGAGACATCCACCTCAGCGGCAAGGGATTGGATGCTCCGCTCCAGGTTCTGTTCACCCAAGTGGCCGAACAAGCTGATCTGCTCGCCTTGTGCGGTGACCTAACCGATCGAGGTGACCCGGAAGAGGCCCGAATGATGGCGAAGGCCCTCGGCACTGTGTCGGTCCCCATCGTGGCAGTGCTGGGCAACCATGACTATGAGTGCGGAAAGGTGGCGGAAGTCTCCCGCATCCTCTGTGACGCCGGCGTCAAAGTGCTCGATGGGGACGCCTATGAGGTGCTCGGTATTGGGTTCGCGGGGGTCAAGGGATTTGCTGGAGGGTTCGGGCGGGGGGCGCTAGGACCGTGGGGAGAGTCTCTCATCAAGCAGTTCGTCAGGGAGGCGGTGGATGAGGCCCTCAAGCTCGAGACCGCTCTCAGCCGATTGCGCTCCGAACGCAAGGTCGCCTTGCTGCACTACTCCCCTATCGCCGCCACGGTGGAGGGAGAGCCGTTGGAGATTTACCCTTACTTAGGATCGAGCCGTCTGGAGGAGCCGCTCACCCGGTATCCAGTGGACGTTGTCTTCCATGGCCACGCGCACCATGGGGCTCTCGAGGGGCGCACGCGAGGTAATGTTCCGGTCTACAACGTGTCTACCATGTTGCTCCAGCGTACCTTTCCTAACCGACCCGGCTTTCGAGTGATCGAGCTCACCGTGAACGCCTCCGGTCAGGAGATTCCCGGAGTGACCCCGTTGCGTCGGGTCACCGACCGTCCCGGCGCTTGACTTCACTCTCGCCGGGAACTCCGGGCTCAGTCATGGCGCGGAGATCCAGCACCTCCTCGAGCTCCTGGCCTTCCAACAACCGTTTCTTTACGACCAATTCCTTTACCGTGAGGCCGGTAGCCACCGCCTCCTTCGCCAGCTTGGCGGCTTCCGCGTAGCCGAGCTTAGGAGCGAGTGCAGTGACCAGAGCGGGACTTCGTTCCAGCCAGTAGGCACACTGTGCCTCATCCGCCTGGATTCCGTCGACACACCGATCCGCCAAGACTGCGCTGGCATTGCCCACGATCATCAGGGCGAACACCAGGTTGTGGGCCATCACCGGCATCATCACGTTGAGCTCCAGCTGGCCGGCCTCCGCCGCCATGGCAATCGTGGTGTCCAGGCCGAGCGCCTGATAACAGACCTGATTCACCATCTCCGCAATGGAAGGGTTCACCTTTCCCGGCATGATGCTGCTGCCGGGCTGCACCGGTGGCAGTAGAATTTCGGCCAGTCCGGTCCGGGGACCCGACGCGAGCAGGCGTATGTCGTTCGCGATCTTGTTGAGATCGAGGACATACGCCCGCAGGGCGCCACTCAGAGTGGCCACGTCGCCCATGGATTGCATGAGCTGCACCAGGTCGCGTCCCGGCCGCAGTTCCAGTCCGCTGATCCGCGCGAGCTCCTGAACTATAAGGCGCTGGTATTCCGGCTCGGCATTGATACCGGTGCCAACGGCGGTACCACCAATGTTCAACTCTCGGAGCCATTCTGCCGCCTGGGCCAGTTTTTCCCGGTGCCGAGCCACGGTTCCCCCGTACGCGGCGAACTCTTGGCCCAGGCGTATGGGAGTGGCGTCCTGCAGATGGGTTCGACCCGATTTTACGATGGCATCGAACTTTTCGGCTTTGGCAAACAATGAGTCCGCCAGCCGTCCCAGCGCGGCGAGGGTAGCGGGAAGCGTGGCGAGCGCGGCCAACCGCATCGCGGTAGGAATCACATCGTTGGTGCTCTGCGCCATGTTAACGTGATCGTTTGGATGCACCGGCTGGTAGCTGCCCCGCGCGCTGCCTAGAATTTCGTTAGCACGGTTCGCGAGCACCTCGTTACAGTTCATGTTGTGGCTGGTCCCAGCCCCCGCCTGGTACACGTCCACGATAAACTGATCACGATGCTGGCCACCGAGGACTTCGTCAGCGGCGCGAACGATGGCATCGGCCAGACGAGGCTCCAGCCGCCCAGTCTGCTTGTGCACCAGGGCCGCGGAGCGCTTGATCCAGATCACCGCATCCACGAACGCAGGAAGCGGCCGCAGTCCCGAGATGGGAAAATTCTCCGACGCACGGAGGGTCTGGATTCCGTAGAGCGCCGAGGAAGGAACCGCCTTCTCACCCAGCGGGTCGCGCTCGAGGCGGGTGCTGGGGGAACGCTCAGATTTAAGTTGGCCCACTCGCCGTTCCTGGATGATCGATGACAGACTACTTCAAGTCAGTCGACGCCACAGTCTCCTTCGCCGCCGACCAGCCTACCAAAGCCGATCTCTTCGTGGGACATCACCTGTTCGTGGGGCTCAACTGCTTCGAGCCCGGGCAATCGCAACGGGTCCACACCCATGGTGGTGCCGACAAATTTTATCTGATCCTTGCGGGAAAGGCGAGCGTCATCGTAGGAGATGAAACGCGCGAAGTCGGTCAGGGAACGGTCGTGTGGGCCCCCGCCGATTTGCCCCATGGCGTGACGCGGGTGGCGGAACGGACCGTGATGCTGGTTGCGATCGGTCCACCGCCGTCGGGGGTTACCCGCTCGCGGGCTCTCTCAGCTCGGTCCCCTGACGCACCAGTTTCCTGAGCGCGGGCCAGCCATAGATCTGAGCCGCCAGCCAGATACCGATTACCACGCCGATTCCGTTGGTGTAGAACCGCCACGCCAGTAAGAGCCATCCCTGATGCTCTCCCATGTCACCGGCGGCTCCGCCGAGAAACCCCAGCTCGACCGCCCCGGCACCGGACGGAGTGGGTAGCACCAGTTGGCTGTAAAGGAGCGCGAAGGACCCCAGGAGCATGGGACCCATTGGCGGCGGTTCGGGAAGTGTCAGCGCTAGGATCGGGAGGATGGCAACTCGAGTCGCCAGATTGATGACACTGAGTGGGATACTCGCGAGCAAAGGCCAGCGCGGCATTCTCCGCCAATACACCAGCGCTCGGCGCACAGGTCGGCGGAGCTGGCGTGCGACCGGTGAGGTGACCAGGCGGGCGTACCTCCACGCGACCACGCTGGCCAGAACAACTGCCACGACCCAGGGCCAGGCGTGCTCGGCGGCCTCGCCAAGGCGCGGGCCCACACTCACCCACCAGGCCGGTGCATAGGCCCACACCAGCCAAGCCGCGGCGACGATGATCACCGGCCAAGCCGCCAGCACCTCGAGACTGATCGCAACAAAGGCCCCCGTCGCGGGCACTCCACTCCGCAGCATCCCCGCCAGGCGCGCCGGTTCGCCTCCGATCCGCAGCGGCGTCAGCGGGCACGCGGCGTCGCCGAACGCGTTCAGGATAAACGCGTCCTTGGCCGTCATGCGGTGACCCAACCCTTGCACGATCCATTGTATTCGCCACAGACGCGCCAGCAGGTCGGCCGCGACCAGACCGACGCAGATCAGATGCGCATGTAGCGGCGTCATGACGACACAAAGGCGGAGGCGAGATCGGAATAGCGCCCTGGCTGATGTCGTCCGCGCCAGCGCTGCAGCGTGTGAGCATGGGAGCGGCTCACCATCCCGTGCTCAAGATCTTGAGGGTGGAAGGCGATCCGCGGACACTGAGCCCGGTGCTGAAAGCGCCAGCGAGCGCCGGCCACAGCGACCGAGCCCCAGGCTCGAACCGGGGTACGAGCACTCCAGCGCACCACCGGGGACGGTATGCGGCGGCCGGAAGGAAACAATCGGATGGACCGGTCATCCTCGGTGAACCGTAGCCCGCATGCCGCCGCGGCAAGATGGGTCTCCTCCCGGGCTAGCCAAGCCGGTGGTACGAACCCCGTGGGCTCGAGACCGAGACCGCGCAGCCGCTGGAGTCCCCGGCTCATGCGCTCCGCGGCGGCAGCGGCATCCAAGGTGAGAAATTCTCCTTCCCTCGCGGTCCCGCCCCAGGCTTTCCAACTGTCCCGTCGGCGCCGAGGCAGGCCGACTTCGTCGTGCCGTTCACCATGTAGTACCAGCTCGGCACCTTCCGCAGCCCGGTCTCGCAGCCAGGCAACGAACCCAGGGTGATGCTCCAGCGGCCACGCTCCATGCCACTCGGGTACGACGAAGAGCGCGGGCGTTATCCCTTCCCCAATGCAGAAATCCCAGAGCCGCAGCACGCCAGAGCCCAATGCCGGCGTGACATCGTGGATTGACACGAGAAGCATCAGCGATCCAGGACCTTCCGGTAGAGACAAAAAAGGCGGTCGAAGACCATGTCCCACCCATGGTGCGCCTCGACGTATTTCCGCCCTGTCACTCCCAGCTCCACTAAATCCGACCCCAGTAACTCAACGGCGGCGTCGGCCAGCGCGCCGGGATCACCTGAAGCAAACGAAATCCCGGCACCGGAGCGGTGCACCGTCTCCGCGACACCGCCCCGGTCGGCAGTGAGAATTGGGGTGCCGCTGGCGAGGGCCTCCAAGGCGGACAGGCCAAATGTTTCCAGCGAGCAAGGCGCAACGTAGAGCTCGACAGCCGCCATGAGATCGGCCAGCCGTTCCCGGTCGCCTTCGAACGGCAGCCAGTAGAATCGCTCACTCCCGGGTTGCTGGGACAGACGACGCCGGGAAGGACCGTCGCCGATGAGCACCAGCCGGGTGCCGGTTCGCCGCTCCACCTGGGGCCAGCTCGCGAGCAGCAGATCCAGCTCCTTTTCCCGGGCGATTCGCCCCACAAACAGCGCCAGTGGCCCCTCGGGGAGCCCCAATCCGCGACGAGTTTCACTGGCGTACAGCCGACGGCGGGGATGAAACAGGTCTAGATCGACACCCAGGGTGACCCGCTGTACCCGCTCCACACCTTCGCGCTCGAGCTCACGAGCCACGAAATCGGACGGAGCCAGCGTTGCCTGAACCAGACGGCTCAACCGCCGCACATAACTCCAGGCCAACCGACTTCCCGTTCTCCGGATCCGCCCTGCCTGGCCGGGCCACGGGGCAATGACTCTGGGGAAATTGCTGTGGTAGAACCACACTGCGGGAACGTCGAGCTGCCGGGTCGCAAGGTGCACCAGCCAGGGCGCGCACCACGCGCTGCCGACCTCGATCAAGTCGGGACGCTCGTGGGCGACGATGCGGCTGGTGGATCGGGTCGCGAGCATGAACCGGTAGGGCTTCTGAGTAGGCACCGATGGCCCATGCAGGCGATAACAGCGGACGCCGCTGGTCTCATGGATGGAATCGCGAGCTCCGGGAACAACCAGAACCTGTCGCAGCTCCGGCCGAGGCTCGACATAGCGAGCCTTCTGCAGCAGGTAGGTGCGGACTCCGCCGGTCGTCTCCCCGAAGAATTCGGAGATGTCGAGGATGCCGAGCGCTCCCGGGCGAAGCCGGAGAGGAAGAACGCTCTGGGAGATATCGAGCGGCGCCTGCGACTCGATCCCGGTGAACACATCGAGATCGGAAGTCGTACAGATGGCGCGGTTAATCAGAGCAGTCCCCGAGTGGATAGATCGTACCGCAGTTCCGGCAGGGATTCTTGCAGCCTGCCGCTGCGGGGGGTACGGGAAAGCCGCAGCGGTCACATGTCGGCGGGGCAGCGGGACGGCGGGGCAGCGGGGCCGTCCCCGAATAGTTCGTGCGCTGCAGCGAAGCTTCGTCTGGAAGACTCTGCCCCGCGGCCCCGCTTCCCCGCTTCCCCGCCTTATCCAATCCGATATGCCCCGGTCAGGAACGGATTGGTCAGTCGCTCCATCCCGATCGTGGTGTCGAGCCCGTGGCCGCTGTGGACAACGGTGGAATCGGGCAGGGACAGAAATTCGGTATGGATGCTGTTCATCAGAGTGGCCGTATCGCCCCCGGGGAGGTCGGTTCGTCCGATTGAGCCGTTGAAGAGCACATCGCCGCCGAAGATGACGCCCTCTCCCAGGAAGCTGACGCTGCCGGGCGAGTGACCCGGAGTGAAGCGGACTTCAAATTGATACTCACCAATGGCAAGCACCTGTCCAACCCGCAACTCGGCGTGGGGTTCGGGCGGCGGATCCAGCTTCATGCCCAACCAGGTTCCGTACTGCGGCAACGCATCGTACAGGGGCCGGTCCAGCGGGTGGAGGTGAATTGGTGCTCCGGTAGCACGATGAACCGCGTCTACTCCCATGATGTGGTCGATGTGCCCATGGGTGAGCCAGATCGCCCGCAGACCCCAGCCGCGGGCCTCGAGTTCGGCGAGAAATCGGTCGGACTCTTCGCCCGGATCGATCATCCCCGCTTCTCGGGCGCGAGTGTCGGCTACCAAATAGCAGTTCTCCGCGAACTGTCCATTGGGAAGGGCAACGATCTCCAGATCAGACACCGACCGATGCCTCTCGAACCGACTGGATCTTTCGTTCTTTGAGGTACTTCTCGACCGCTATCGCGGCCGTTGTAGCATCGCCGACGGCGGTCGTGATCTGCCGGGTGAGCTGAGCCCGAACGTCACCCGACGCGAACAGCCCCGGTATCGAGGTCATCATACGGTCGTCGGTGATCAAATAGCCATTGGGGTCGTGGGCGACGTGCTGCTTAACCAGGCCGGTATTAGGGCGAAATCCGATGAAGACGAATGCGCCGGTCGCCGCGAGCGAGGACCGCTTTCCGGTGAGCGTGTCCTCCAGCTCGATGGTGCTGAGGCCGGCGGGCGTCCCCCGAAACTCCAGGACCCGCTTGTTCCAAATGACCTCGATCTTGGGATTGGCGAACAGGCGCTCCTGTAGAATGTTAGACGCCCGAAATTCGTCCCGGCGATGGATGACGTACACCTTCTGGCCGTAGCGGGTGAGGTAGTCGGCCTCCTCGACCGCGGCGTCTCCACCGCCGATCACCGCCAGCGTTTCTCCCTTGAAGAAGGCCCCGTCACAGACGGCACAGTACGAAACGCCCCGGCCGGCATACTCCAGCTCTCCCGGCACCTCCAGCTTGTTGGGAGTGCCGCCGGCGGTCAGGATCACAGCGGGGGCCAGGTAAACGTTTCCCATCCCGGTGGCCACCTCGAAGAGCCCGTCGTCTCGCCGAACGATCGATTCTACCGTGTCCTGTCGGATGTCGGCTCCGAACTTCACCGCGTGCGCGGTCATGAGGTCGGCGAGTTGGCGGCCCAGGACGTGCTCGAAACCGGGGTAGTCGTCGATCCACTCCGTGTTCAGGAGCTCGCCACCGGGGACGCCCCGTTCGATGAGCACCGATCGGAGGAGTCCCCTTCCGGCATACATGGCGGCGCACAGCCCGGCAGGGCCCCCGCCCACGATAATGACGTCCAACTCGGTCGCGATCATGCCTTCTCCAATGAGCATTCCTAAGCTTGGTCGACCTCTCCAGAATATAGAACGCCCAGCGGTTCCCGGCGCTCCTGGCTGCTAGGTCCAAGCTCCCAGAGAAAGCAGATTCACTGCGCCGTGACAGTGTGAGATGGTGCCGACCAAGAGATCGACTGCGGTGCCCGGCGCACCCGCAGAGACCATGGTTGCCTCGCCGGCGAGCACGGCGGCTACGTCAAACATGCCCACCCCAAACACCCGGTGGTGGCACAGAAAGAGCACCGGTCCGGCGGTCGGATGAGAGTCCGCAAGTCGGCGCGCCAGTGCCGTTACCGCATCCCCCATTTCCCAGGTCCGGGGCGCCCGAATGACCGGGCAAGTGGCGGGTTCGATGCAGTGGGTTGGACAGATCCAATCCGCATAGGACACGTAACGCGTATCATCTGGCGCCGCGACATCGTATGGTGTCCCGGGCCCGGTAGGAACCGGCTTGGTCTGGATCGACCGTCCGGGCCAAAGCGCCCCGGCACGGCGGACCAGCCACTGGTACATGAGGTGAGGCATGAGGGGTGAAGGCACGATGGCGTCGCCCGGCTGATCCGGTTGCCCGAGGACGGCGCTTCCCAGAAACCGATCGAAGAATTCGCCCCATTCTTCCACTATGAGGCGACAGGTCGGGTCGTCGCCCGTCTCGCGGGCAACCTGACACGCGGGATTGCGATCGACAATCAGCAGCTGGCGGTAACTGGCCCGGCCGCGCCGACGGGCCATCTGCAGCTGACCCGCGTAGAAACTGCCATAGCAGCCGCCTCCGACGATCACTATGTCGCGGAGGGTAACGCTACTTGATGAGCCGTCCACCATCGACCGTCAGGACTTCCCCGGTGACGAAGTCTCCCCCCTCGAGCAGGTACAACAGAGCGGCGATCACATCGGAGGGACTGCCGAGCCGCCCAAGCGGGGTAGCACGGGCGAGCCGCTCTCGCTCTTCGGGAGAGTAATCCTCGGGCACCAGCACTGCCCCCGGGGCGATCGCATTCACGGTGACTTCCGGCGCGAGCGAGAGGGCCAGCACCTTGGTCAACATCACCACGCCCGCCTTGCTCACTGAGTGCACCGCGAATCCGGGCCAAGGCTCCAGGCCGGCGAGATCAGCGAGGTTGACCACCTTTCCGCGCGCGGCCCGCAGCGCCGGAATCGCGCCCTGAGTGCAGAAGAACAGCGAACGCAGGTTCAACGCCTGGATCTCGTCCCAGTCCGCCGGACTCGTCTCCTCCACGCTGAGGCGGCGCATGATAGCGGCGGAGTTGACCAGAACGTCGAGTCCTCCCAGCGCGCTGCACACCTCCTGCGGAAGCCGCCGTGCGGCTTCGGCATCCGTCAGGTCAGCGGGAAAGCACGCGGCGCGCCCCCCTTCCCTCACGATCTGCGCTTCGAGCTCGCGGGCCCCTTGGCTGGAGGCGTGATGATGAATCGCTACCGCCATCCCCCGGCCACCCAGAGCCAGCGCCATCGCGCGCCCCAGGCGACGCCCGGCACCGGTGACCAGGGCGACCTTTCCCCGAAGCTCCATCAGCGGACCCCGGCGCCTGCCGGGGCTATAGGCATCAGTTGGCCCGTGGTTGCCGTACCGGGACTGGCGAGGGCCATCACTCCGTCGGTGATCTCCTGCATTTCGACATACTGCGCTCCCTCCTCGCCGGCCGCCGCGACGTTGTCCACGGTGCGAACCATCGCAGGGGCAACTGCATTGACCCTGACGTGCCGGTCGCCCAGCTCCAGCGCGAGACTGCGGGTAAATCCAGCCACCGCCGCCTTCGCTGCGCTGTAGACCGCCATCGGTGCCTGAGGGTTGAAGTAGGCGATGGAGGAGAAGTTGATGATGCAACCCTGGGTGCGGGTAAGCGCCTCGATCGCCGCCTGGGAGACGAGCACGGCGGTCTTGAGATTGATGGCGATCTCCCGATCGACCGCCTCGGCGGTGATGTCCTCGATCGGGCCATACGTGGTGAGCCCACCCGCCACGTTCACCACGACGTCGAGCCGGCCGAAATGCTTCAGCGCGACCTCCACGGCGAGGGCGGCGATATCAGGCTGGGTCAGGTCGCCGGCGCAGGGCCGGGCGTCAACCCCCTGCGCCGCAAATTCGCGCACCCGTTGCGCCACTCCTACTGCATTAACGTCGCAGGCGACGATCTTCGCACCTGCCTTTCCGAAGGCCAGCGCCACGGCGTTCCCGATCTGACCGGCGCGTCCCACCCCAGTCACCAGCACGACTTTGTCCCGAAAATCAAAACGGCTCGAGCTCATGGCTCACCCACACTCTCCAGAATGATCTCCGCGCCCGGAGCTCCGGCCTGGGAATACAGTACGAGCCCGTCGCGGTCGATGAGACAGACGGATCGCGCGACCCCCATTTTCAATGGCTTCAGCGAGCCATAGGCACGGCTGATCTGGAGGCCGCTGTCGGACAAGAGCGGGAAGGGAAGCTTCAACTTTGCCGCGTACTCCGCGTGGTTCTGGACCGGAGCCGGGTTCACCCCGAACGGCCGGACGTCATGGTCGGTGTAGGCTTGGATCTCGTCGCGCACGGCGGAGAGTTGGCGGTTTCAGCCAGGTGTGTTGTTGCCGGGATAGAAGACCAACAAGACTCGGGACCCCCGCAACAGGTCAGAGAGCCGATACGTCACACCGTCCGAGGCGGGGGCCGAAAAGTCGGGAGCTGGAGTGCCGGGTGCGAGAAGAGTCATGATGTCGCTGGCGTGAACGCCCTCCTTCGGTAGTCATCGAGTTGAGTGAGCCACTCGATGGGAACCTGCTGCGAGCCGATCCCCCCATGAGTGACCCCGGGCTCCGGGTCGCCGTGCCAATCACTGCCTCCGGTGCGGAGCAAGCCCAGCCGAAGAGTGATGTCTGTGAGACGGGCGCGGAAATCAGGGTCGTGGCTCGGGTGCCGGGTTTCCACCGCATCCAAACCATTTTCCTTGAGCTGCTCGATGACGGCCGGGGTGCCGCGCTCCTTGAGATGCGCCGCCGACACCACGCCGCCTGCCGAGTGAACTACCTCGGCGACCGTGGCGAACGACGGGAGGTTCTTCTCGACGAAGGCTGGCCGTCCCCGCCTCAGGAAGCGATCAAACGCGTCGCCCAGATCCGCCGCGCCGCCATGCCGCACGATGGCCCGAGCCACATGCGGCCGGCCCACGGCACCACCGGCGGCTTCCTCGAGCACGCTCTCGAACGAGAGCTCCAGGCCCAGCCGCTGAAGCTGTTGTACCATCTCCTGCGCCCGGCGGATCCGATCCGCCCGGCAGCGCTCGAGGAAGATCTCCAGAACCATCGAGTGCGGCGGCAGGAAATATCCCAGCACGTGCATCTCGCCCCACGGAGCTGCCACTGAGAACTCGCAACCTCCGATCACCCGAACTCCTTCCCGCTCACCGGCTGCGACGGCAGCAGGAAGGCCCGCCACGGTGTCGTGATCGGTGAGCGCGACCGCCCGGAGACCTGCCCTTGCTGCCCGCCTTACCACACCGTCGGGCGGGACACTCCCATCCGATGCCGTCGAGTGGACGTGGAGATCGACGATGCCCGAGCTGTCCGAGGACGTGGCGGTCAGCGACGGTATCCCATCTCGGGCGCCGTCCAAGCTGGTTGTGAATACCGCAGCAGCTCCCGCAGCTCCTGATCGCTCAGTTGCCCCAGGGAGGACTCGCGGCTCTTATCTCCCAGCGGGGAATAGCGGACGACGCGCTGCTCCCTTTGGGGACCAACCCCGCGGGTGAAGATCAGCCCGAATTCATCCTTGACGTACTGGGTTGTCCGCCCGCTGACTTCTACTTCCCACTGCTCGCCTTCCACCTCGAAGATTCGGCGCGGCATGTCAGGTCGCGCTTTCCGGAAAGTCCTGCAGGCCAGCTTTGACATCGGCCATAAACCGATCAGCGTCGGCCCCATCTACGATGCGATGATCGAAGGCGAGCGCCAACATTCCCTTGGTGCGGACCGCGATCATGTCCGCGCCATCGACGGTGATAACGGCCGGTTGCTTCTCGATCGACCCAACGCAGAGGATTGCGGCCTGGGGCTGGTTAATGATCGGGGTGCCAATGGCCGAGCCGAAGACGCCGGGGTTGGTGATGGTGAAGGTACCTTTCTGCACCTCATCCGGGCTCAGCTTCCTGGTCCGGGCCCGCTCGCCGAGATCATTGATCGCCCGGGCTACACCCAGCAACGAGAGCTCATCAGCGTGCTTGATCACCGGAACGATAAGACCCCACTCCAGCGCGACAGCGATGCCGATGTTGATGTCCCGACGGAACAGGGTACTCTCACCGGAGACCGCCGAGTTGAGCACCGGATGTTTTCTGAGTGTGTCCGCCACCACCTTGGTAATGAATGCCAGGTAGGTGAGGCTCACCCCCCGATCGGCGTACTCTTGTTTCTTTTTCGTCCGAAGCTGGGCAATTCGACTGTAGTCGATCTCGAAGATGGTGTTCACGTGCGGAGAGACCCGCCGTGACATAACCATGTGATCGGCAGTCAGCTTGCGGATCCGCGACCACGGCTCGACCCGATCACCTTCCCAGGGATCAACCAGCGGCGCCGCGGGGCCGCGGGGCTGCGGAGGAGCAACTGCCCTTTCCGGTGGAGCCCCAGGTGTGGCCGGCACTGCCCCGCTGCCCACCTGCGCCGCTGCCCCGCCGATATAACCGAGGATGTCGTTCTTGGTCACCCTGCCGGCCAGGCCGGTGCCGGAAACGGCGTTGATGTCCACGTTGTGCTCGGCCGCCATCTTCCGCACTAGAGGAGTCGACTTACGGCGAAGGCGCTCCTCCATAGTTTCTGCCGCTCCGTTGCCGCCGGTGGCATCGCCGACCGCCCGAGATTCCGGAGCAGCGCTCGCAGTGGTCAGTGCGGGGCTCGGCTTGGCGGGAGGTGGAGTGGAAGCCGGCTCGCTCGTCGCGGTGCCTCGTGTCGGCTTGGTTGGTGCCGGTGCGGGCGGCGGCGCGGAGGAAGTCGCGGCTTGGGGAGGAGCCTGAGCTGCGGGCGACGGCGCCGAAGGTGTCTTCGCTGGGCCGCCAGCCGAGGCCCCGGCCTCGGTCTCGATCCGCGCCACCACCGTCTGGACCGCGACGGTCTGGCCTTCCTGCACCAGAATCTCCGCGAGGACCCCCGCATTGGGGGCTGGGATCTCCGCGTCGACTTTGTCAGTCGAGATCTCGAAGATCGGCTCATCGCGCTGGACCTGCTCTCCCACCTTCTTCATCCAGCGCGAGAGGGTTCCCTCCGCGATGGACTCGCCCATCTGGGGCATGATGACGTCTATTTTGGCCATACGAATCTCCGATTCGGCGGGGCAGTCCGCATGCAAGCTATGCGCCTGACACAAGCTAACTGCCCCGCAGCCCAGCCGCCCCGCTGCCCGATCAATACTTCGCCAGCCACCTCGCTGCCCGCACAATATCCCCGGTCTGCGGCAGCACGAAATCTTCGAGCTGCGGAGCGTATGGCAAAGGTACGTCGTGCGCAGCCACCCGCTTGATGGGAGCGTCCAACCACTCGAACGCGAGATCGTTGATCCGGGCAGCGATCTCGCCGGCCACCCCGCCTGTAACGGTATCTTCGTGCACGATCAACACTCGGTTGGTCTTCTTGACCGTCTCGGCAATCGCCTCGTCGTCCATCGGCAGCAGCGAGCGCAGGTCGAGCACCTCGACCGACAACCCGTCCTCACGTTCGAGCTGTTCCGCCGCCTCAAGCGCCTTCCACACGGTCGCCGCGTAGGTGACGATCGAAAGGTCCCTGCCCTCCCGGGCCAAGCGGGCCTTGCCGATCGGCACCAGGTGATCACCGGCGGGCAGCTCTTCCTTGATTCGGCGATAGAGGTACTTGTGCTCGAAGAAGAGCACGCAATCATCATCGCGGATCGCCGCCTTGAGGAGCCCCTTGGCGTCGCTGGCGGTGGCAGGGTAGACGATCTTGAGACCCGGCGTATGGAGAAAGGCAGCCTCCGGGTTTTGGGAGTGGAAGGGACCGCCCCGGACGTACCCGCCGCTCGGCCCGCGGACCACCATCGGGCATGGTAGGAATGCGCGATAGCGCGCTGTCGCGACGTAATTGGTCAACATGTCGTAGGCGCAGGAGATGAAGTCGATAAACTGCATCTCGCACACCGGCCGCATCCCCATGTGTGCCGCGCCGGCCGCCGCACCGACGATCGCCGCCTCGGACAACGGCGTGTCAATCACGCGGCGCTCACCGAATCGAGCCTGGAGCCCTTCGGTGACCTTGAACGCACCCCCATAAGCGCCGATGTCCTCGCCCAGACAGAAGACGTTGGGATCCCGCTCCATCTCCTCGAACAGTCCTTGCCGGATGGCCTCCAAGTACGTCGTCTCAGCCATCGTGGGTGCCCCAGCTCGAGGGACGTTCGTGCTGGTCGACAGCAGAGCGGATTCCCTCGCGGTACCAGAGCTCGGCGGCCACGGCTGGATCGGCGTATACCCCTCGCAGTGAGTCGCGCGGTTGGGGCGCGGGTGACCGCTCGGCTTCATCGGTGGCCTGGTCGATCTCTGCCTTCACCCTGCCGTCGATCTGGGCGAGCTCATCGGAGGAAACTCCTCGCTTCGAGGTCAGCTCGGAGATGTACCGGTCGACCGGGTCGTTCTCGCGGGCCCAACGGTCGAGCTCACCCGGCGGCACGTACGATTGATTGTCGTGCTCCGCATGTCCCTTGCGACGGTACGTCATCAGCTCGATCAGGCTCACTCCTCCACCACCCCGCGCTCGTTCCACCGCTTCCTTGGTGACCTGGTAGGTCGCGACCACGTCGTTGCCATCGGCCCGAATCCCGGGAATCCCGTAGCCGATCGCCTTGTCTTTGAAGCTGGTGCACGCCGTCTGTTTGGTCGTCGGGGTGGAATAGGCGTAGCCATTGTTCTCGACGATCACGACGAGGGGGCAGCGCTGCACCGCGGCGAAGTTGATACCCTCATGAAAGGCGCCGGTCGACGTTGCGCCGTCGCCCACGTATACCAGACCCACCCGGGCTTCGCCGCGCAGCTTGAACGACAGTGTGACGCCGGCCATGACCGGCACCATATCACCCAGATGGGAGATCTGACCGATAAAACCCCTGACCGTGTCACCGAAATGGATGTTCAGCTCCCGGCCCCGCGTGGGCGAGTCACCTTTGGCCATGTATTGCCGCAGGATTTCCAGCGGAGTCGCCCCCTGCACCAGCATCGAGCCGAGATTCCGAATGAGAGGGGACAGCACATCTCCTTTCGAGCGGTCGAGGGCGTAGGCGGAGCCCACGGCGTCGGCCTCCTGCCCCAATGACCGGAACAGGCCGCCGACCACTTTTGTCTGCCGGTAAAGGTTGACCAGCCGCTCTTCCAGCGAGCGGGTGAGCCGCATGTAGTAGTACAGCTCGAGCAGCTGTTCGCGGCTGAGGCCGGGCGGAAGTTTGGCCGGCTCGGAGGCGAGTGGGCTGGTGACAGCCATGCTGGTCCTGGTCTAAGTGATGGGAGCCGGGCAGGAAGATCGACCGCCCGACTGGGAGAATCAAGCCGGAGAGAAAGTCACGCTGCTGCTGAAATCGGGGGGTTTCCGGTGCTTCGACGCCTGCTCGTAGGCATAGGCGATTCGGATCAACGTCGGCTCGCTCCATGCTCGGCCGAAGAAAGAAATATTCACCGGCAAGCCGAAGGCAAAACCCATCGGAACGCTTACGCTGGGGTAGCCTGCAACGGCAGCCGGCGTCGAGCTCCCCCCCGTAAAGTGGTCGCCGTTGACCAGGTCGGTTGGCCAGGCCGGGTTGCCGGTTGGCGCTACCAGGGCATCGAGCCGGTGCTTGTTCATCACCGCATCAATGCCAAGCTCACGCGACAGTTTCCGACACTTCCCGAGCGCGTTCACGTATCCAGGAGAGGAAAGAGAACCCTTCTTTTGGGCCTGAAGGAAAAGCTCCTGCCCGAAGTACGGCATTTCCCGGTCCCGGTGCTGTTCGTTGAACACGATCACGTCGTGAAGATTCTTGACCGGAGCCTTCGCACCGAGACCCTTGAGGTAGCTCGCGAGGTTGGCTTTGAACTCATACAGCAAGACATCGAGTTCGGCATCGTCATACTCACCCGCGTGCGGAACGTTCGCGGGATCGACCAGTATCGCACCCTCTCTACGAAGCACTTCCAGCGCCTCCTCTGCAAGCCGATCGGTCACATCACTATAGCCGAAGAATTTTGCTCGGGCCACGCCGAGCCGCTTGCCACGCAGCCCGCCTGGATCGAGGGATTTGGTGTAGTCCTGCATGTGCCGGCGGGCCACGGAAGTTGCGCCGTCACGAGGATCCGGGCCCGCCATGACGCTCAAGAGCGCAGCGGCGTCGGCCACGCTGCGGCAGAGTGGCCCCGCGGTATCCTGGGTGTGCGAGATCGGGATGATCCCCGCTCGACTCACCAGCCCCACTGTCGGCTTGATCCCGACGATGCCGGTCGTGGAGGCAGGACACACGATCGAGCCATCGGTCTCGGTGCCGACGGCGATCGCCCCCAGGTTGGCGGAGATCGCGACTGCGGATCCAGAGCTGGAGCCACAGGGATTGCGATCCAGCGCGTACGGATTGCGACACTGGCCCCCCCGCGCGCTCCAGCCGCTGGTCGAGCGCGTGGACCGGATATTGGCCCATTCACTCATGTTGGCCTTGGCGAGCAGCAGGGCACCGCCAGAGCGGAGTCGCGCGGCCAAACCAGCATCCCTCGGGGCAATCGACCCCTCGAGCGCCAGCGAGCCAGCGGTCGTGGTCATCCGGTCCGCGGTGTCGATGTTGTCCTTGAGAATGACCGGGATACCGTGCAGCGGTCCGCGTGGGCCCTTGAGCTTGCGCTCCCGATCGAGCTCCTCCGCCACACTCACCGCTTCGGGATTGGTCTCGATAATACTGTGAAGTGCGGGCCCCTTCTGGTCGAAGTCCGCGATGCGTTGGAGGTAATGCTCGGTGATTGCCTTCGAGGTGAGCCGCCCTGCCTGCATCTCGTTTTGCAGCGCAGTGACCGAGACCTCGTCGAACTGAAACGGCTCCGCTCCCTGGCGAACCGGTACGAGGGAACGGAGCCATCGCGTGCTGTGGTGCCACCCACTCTGAGAAAGGGCGGCAGCACCTAACAGTGCCGCCTGTCCCAAAAAGGCGCGCCGGTCAAGATGGTCGCCCCCCATCGTTACCGCTCGCCGCTTACGCCTTTACCGCCACCGGACGGCGGCTGCCGGCCCTCTGGGGCTCCACCTCGATCCGCATACCATAGAACGAGCGATAAACAAACACCAATGCGCTAATGAAGAACGCCACTGCGAGCACCCGGCTCAACGTGCCGGACCCTCCGGAGCTCAGGTATACCCCCAACTCAACCGCGAGCAGCCCAAACAGGGTGGTGAACTTGATGACCGGATTCATCGCCACCGACGAGGTGTCCTTGAAGGGATCGCCCACGGTGTCACCCACCACCGAGGCGGCGTGCAACTCGGTTCCTTTCATCTTGAGCTCCGTCTCTACGATCTTCTTGGCGTTGTCCCAGGCGCCGCCGGCGTTCGCCATGAAGATGGCCTGGAATAGCCCGAACATAGCGATCGAGATCAAATACCCGATGAAGAAGAACGGCTCTATGAAGGCGAATGCCAGCGTCGAGAAGAAGACGCCGAGGAAGATGTTGAACATGCCTTTCTGGGCGTACTGGGTGCAGATCTCGACCACCCGGCGGCTGTCCTCCACCGACGCTTTGGTCACCCCCTCGAGACGGATGTTCGCTTTGATGAACTCCACCGCCCGGTATGCGCCGGTGGTGACCGCCTGGGTCGAAGCACCGGTGAACCAGTAGATCACGGCACCGCCGGTAATCAGCCCCAATAGGAACGGCGGGTGCAGGATCGAGAGGTTCTGCATGCCACCGGTCAACCCGTGGGTCAGCGCCATGATGATCGAGAAGATCATAGTGGTGGCACCCACCACGGCGGTGCCGATCAACACCGGCTTGGCGGTGGCCTTGAACGTGTTCCCAGCCCCGTCGTTTTCCTCCAGCAGCTCCTTGGCGGTCTCGAAGTTGAGGTCGAATCCGTAATCGCGCTTAATCTCCTGCCGGACGTTGGGCACCTGTTCGATCAGCGAGAGCTCGTAGATGGACTGTGCGTTGTCGGTCACCGGACCGTAGCTGTCCACCGCGATCGTCACCGGTCCCATCCCCAGGAATCCGAAGGCAACCAGCCCGAAGGCGAAGATCGCCGGCGCCTTCATGAGCTCGCCGACACCCATGGTGCTGACGCCGTAGGCGATCGCCATCAGCCCCATGATGGTGATGCCGAGCCAGTACGCGGAGAAGTTGCCCGCCACGAAGCCTGAGAGGATGTTGAGCGACGCGCCACCCTCTCGGGAGGATGTCACCACCTCACGAACGTGCCGGGATTCGGTCGAGGTGAACACCTTGACCAGTTCGGGAATGATGGCCCCGGCCAGGGTTCCACAGGTGATGACCGTCGACAGCTGCCACCAGAGGTCCGGATTGTTCCCCAGGTCCGGAATGACCACGTACGAAAGAGCGTAGGTCAGCACCACCGAAACGATCGAGGTGAGCCAGACCAGCTGGGTGAGGGGCGCCTCGAAGTTGAATTTCGTGCCGGAGCTATAGCGGGACTGCGAAATGCTGTTGCTGATCAGGTACGAGATGCCGGATGCGAGAACCATCATGACCCGCATCAAGAAGATCCACACCAGGAGCTGCGCCTGGACGGAGGTGTCGGCGACCGCCAGGACGATGAACGAGATGAGCGCGACCCCGGTTACGCCGTAGGTCTCGAAGCCATCGGCGGTGGGGCCCACCGAATCGCCCGCGTTGTCACCGGTACAATCCGCGATCACGCCAGGATTCCGGGCATCGTCTTCCTTGATCTTGAAGACGACCTTCATCAGATCCGACCCGATGTCGGCGATCTTGGTGAAGATGCCGCCCGCGATCCGAAGCGCCGCCGCGCCGAGCGACTCGCCAATAGCGAAGCCGAGGAAGCAGGCTCCGGCAACTTCTCGAGGGATGAACAACAGGATGGCCAGCATGAAGAGCAGCTCCACCGAGATGAGCATCATGCCGACGCTCATCCCGGAACGGAGCGGGATCTCGGAGACTGGCCAGGCCTTCCCCCGCAACGCGGCAAATGCGGTTCGAGAGTTGGCCAGCGTGTTGATTCGGATCCCGAACCAAGCCACCCCATAGCTGCCGCCCATGCCGACGATGCTGAAGAGGAGAATGACCAGGATCTTGGGAAGGGCGAGACCAGTCAACAGGAAGTAGATCAAGATAACGGTGCCGATGAAACCGAAGAGCACAAGCAGAAGCTTGCCCTGCTGCACCATGTAGGCCTTACAGGTCTCGTAGATCAGCTCCGAGATCTCGGCCATCGAACGGTGCACCGGCAGTCGCTTGACGTGCGAATAACTCAGCAATCCAAAGAGGAGGCCGAGAACGCAGACGAAGAGGCCGGACAGCAGAATCTGATGCCCGGTAAACCCGAGGAAGTCACCCTGATTGAGGCTCGGCAGGCGCAGGTTGACCTCTCCCCCGGGCCGGTGTTCGGGCACACCCTGAGCTGCCTCTTGTGCGAGGAGAGCGGAAACCCCCAGAGGACCGAGGCCGACGCCGAGCAGCAAAAAAAGCAGCAGCTTGGCGGAGCCTGACACCGGACGGGTGAAGAGCATCGTCGAGAATCTCGTAAGCATCACAGACATAGTTCCGGGGTAAGAGAGTTGAGTCAGTAGGCCCCAATGGGACGGTGGCTGGGCTCAGCCCTGGTATGGACCAGTGTGAGGAAGCGTTTGGCCAGTTTGTCGGCTTCACTTTCGCCGACCTGATTGGTTTCTACCGTCACCAGCGTGTAATGGCCGCCTTCGGCTTGCACCGTGACGCCAATCCGCCCGATCGAGCCGGCGAACTGGCGACGGCGTGCCCCCTCTTCCACCGGGGCAAGGCCGGCCCCAAAGAACTTGGTCGCACCGGCCAGTACCTCATCGGGCGACAGGTGAGTGCGGTGGAAGTATTTCATCAATCCTCGAGGTAGTACTCAATGCCGAGATGGGTGATCTGCGTTTCTCCCATCAGGTAGCGCAGGGTGTTCTTTAGCTTGGTCTGCTGGATGAAGAGGTCGTGCTCCGGGTACAGCCCCGGCGCGACCTGCGGGCTCTTGAAGTAGAAGGAGAGCCACTCCTGAATGCCGCTGAGGGCCGCCCGCTGCGACAGGTCGAAGAACAGCGCGAGGTCCAGCACCAGCGGGGCTGCCAGAATGGAGTCCCGGCAGAGGAAATCGACCTTGATCTGCATCGGGTACCCGAGCCACCCGAAGATGTCGATGTTGTCCCAGCCCTCCTTGTTGTCGCCCCTCGGAGGGTAGTAGTTGATGCGAACCTTGTGATACATGCTGCCGTACAGCTCGGGATAGAGCTGGGGCTGGAGGATGTATTCCAGCACGCCGAGCTTGGACTCCTCTTTGGTCTTGAAGCTCTCGGGGTCGTCCAGGACTTCCCCATCCCGGTTCCCCAAAATGTTGGTCGAGTACCAGCCGGCCACGCCCAGCATCCGGGCCTTGAACATCGGGGAGAGCACGGTTTTCACCATGGTCTGCCCGGTCTTGAAATCCTTGCCCCCGATCGCCACGCCCTTGCTCTTGGCCAGCTGTTCCATCGCCGGAAAATCGCAGGTCAGATTGGGCGCGCCATTCGCGAACGGCACCTTCTCCATGATGGCGGCGTACGCGTAGAGCATGGAAGGCGCGATCGTCGGGTCGTTCGCATCGATCGCTTTCTCAAACGCTTCCAGGGTCCAGTGGGCCGGGCCCGGGCTGATGAAAATCTCGGTCGAGGCACACCAGATCATCACCAGACGATGGCACTTGTGCTTGGCCTTGAAGTCGCGGATGTCTTTGCGGAGCGCCTCGGCCAACTCCCGCTTGCTGGTGCCGGGCTTGACGTTCTTGCCCTCGAGCCGCTTGACGTAGTTCTGATCGAAGACCGCCGGCATCGGCTCGATGGTCTTGAGGAAGGCCGCGATTGGCTCGATATGCTCGTGCCGGTCGAGCACCCCAGCGTGGAGCGCCGCCGCATAGGCATTATCCGGCACCGGATCCCAGGCACCGAACACGAGATCATCCAGCGCCGCGAGCGGAACGAAGTCCTTGATCAGCGGGGCACGCTTGTCGGTCCGTTTCCCCAGGCGAATAGTGCCCATCTGGGTCACGGAGCCGATCGGGCGGGCGGCGCCCCGGCGGATGTTCTCCACCCCAGCTATGAAGGTAGTGGCCACTGCCCCAAGTCCTACACAGAGCACACCGAGTTTCCCCTGGGCCGGCGCCACCTGCCGCGCGGTACGTTGTGCCACGCTCACGATCCTTTAGCGAGGGGGTCTAATACCGGCCGCTTGACCTCTGCCGCCGGCTTTGCCTCCGTTTGCGGCATGACCTCCTCGGCATGCCTGACCTCCTCGGCCATCAACGCCTGATCCACCTTGCCCGCGTGCTTGTAGACATACACGAACCGCTGTACCACGGTGATGATCGAGGCGATGGCCAGGAGCGCGACGATACTCTCGAGCAGGAGGGCATGCCGACCGGCTCCGAACACCAACGAGGCGAGCCCCAGTCCCAGCACCCGTTCCGCACGCTGAGCGATACCCACCTTGCAGTCCAGTCCCAGTCCCTCGGCCCTGGCCCTGGCATAGGACACCAGGACCGATCCAAGGATGGCGACCATACAGAGGATGACGGCCGGGGTACGATAGGCGACGTCGGGTGAGGTAAGGAGGAAGGCACCGATGCCGATGAAGGTGGCACCGTCACCCACTCGATCGAGGGTAGAGTCGTAGAAGGCGCCAAACCTGGTCACCATGGCACCCCCGCGAGCGACCTGCCCGTCGAGGGTATCGGCTACGCCGCTCAACAGGAGTAGCAGTCCGCCGATGCGAATATGCCCGGAAGCGTACACCACCGCCGAGACGAGCACGAGGCCAGTGCCGATCGTCGTGATGGTGTTGGGGCGCACTCCAGCCCGGATCAGACGGTCGACCAGCGGACTCACCGCAGCATAAAACGGTTTTTCCAGCTCACTGGTCAGCTTCACCGGCTCGATCCTCAGAAGGAAGAAAGCCCCAACGGGCGGGCTTAGAGGGCCAAGGATAACGGTGAGAATCGGTTAGGGCAATCGGTCATGCGAAGCGTCGAACCGCGCAGCGCGGTTAGTCCAGCAGCGACTCAATCGTGACTATCGGTTGGATATAGGAGAAGGCGCGACCTCCGCACCTTGAAGCGCTCCAGTTCCGATGGCCAACTTGCCACGATTTTGTCGGGGGACACTCCCGATTGAAGGGCGACCCGAAGGTTCGGTCCACCCGCCAGCCGGTCGAAATGCGCCGGAATCCAGCGGAGCTGGTCGGGTTGCAGCTCGTGAATCGCGGCGAGCAGATGCACCGCGGTAACCGTTGGATTGTAGACCGACCGGTCGGTCACGTGGAGCCGGATTCCGGCTACCGTGCTGTCCGAGAACTTGCCATCGCCCGGCCGCTGCGGAGTGAAGCCGACACTCCGAAGCTCCACGCCGGGTAGACGGGCCCGCCGGACCCGCGCCAGGACTTTCGGGGTATCGAGCCAGGAGGCACCGATCTGCTCGAACGGCCGGTCCGTGCCGCGGCCCACGGACAGGTTGGTGCCTTCGAACAAGCAGAGCCCCGGGTAGTGAAACAGGCTTTCGAGGGATCGGAGATTGGGACTCGGGGGAATGAACGGGAGGTTGGTCTGGTCCAGGGAGAGCGGGCGCCGCCAGCCCTGAGCCGGCACGACCGTGAGGCTGACATCGATCCTGAGATCGGCCTGTGCCAGCCGAGCGAGCTCCCCGAGCGTCATTCCGTGGCGCATCGGAACGGCGATGAGGCCGATCGTCGAGGAGTACGCCGTGTCCAGCACGTTCCCCTGCATAAGCCCGCCGATCGGATTGGGACGGTCGAGTACAATTACCGGCAGACGGTGTCTTCCCGCTGCCCGCATCACTTCGACCGTCGTGGCCAAATAGGTGTAGTACCGAGCCCCGGCGTCCTGCAGATCGACCACCATGACGTCGATGCCCCGCATCATTTCGTCGGTCGGGGCAGAAGTCCGGCCATAAAGGCTGTAGATTGGAAGCCCAGTGGCCGAGTCTTTCGAAGACGCAACCGCAGCGCCAGGGTCGGCCGCCCCCCGAAAGCCATGCTCTGGACTGAAAAGAGCCACCAGCTCGACCCCGGCAGACTGTAGCCGAGCTACGTCGCTGACCCCCTCGGCGTCCACACCGGTCTGATTCGTCACCAGACCGATGGGACGATTACGGACCAGTCCCAGGCTGTCAGTCAGCAGTACGTCGATCCCCGGCCTGACGCGGACCTGGGCACTAGCGGGCTCAACGCCCGCGGTGCCGCGGCCGGCGCAGCCCAGACAGGTGAGGAATCCCAGCAGGATAAAGGATCTGTGCACCCCAAGTACCTCGCACTGGTAGTCATCTCATTATGGGCGTGCGGACCGGCGACCCCGGTCCCCACACCGCAGCCCGCCCAGTTTCCGCCTCAACCTGCTCCGGCCGAGGTGAACGTCGACGAGCTGATCGAGACGATGCCGCTACGCGACCGTATCGCCCAACTGGTCATGCCCTGGATCCCGGGCGCGTACAGCGCCTTCGACGACGATGCCTTCCTCCGCATGCAAGGGTGGGTGGATTCACTGCACGTGGGTGGCCTGATCGTCTCAGTCGGGTCTCCCTATGATGTAGCGGCGAAGCTCAATCGACTCCAGGAGCGATCGAAGCTGCCGCTCCTCATTGGATCCGATCTCGAGGGCGGCACGGCGATCCGGTTGAACGGTGGCACTCCCTTCCCTCCCAATATGGGCGTGGGCGCCACCGGGAGCGACTCGGACGGATACGAGGTCGGCCGGGTGACTGCGCTCGAGGGCCGTGCCGTCGGGATCCAACTGGCCTTTGCGCCGGTCGCCGATGTCAACAACAATCCCAACAATCCGATCATCAACACCAGGTCGTTTGGGGAGGACCCGCGGGCGGTGGGCCGATTGGTGGCGGCCGAGATCCGTGGCCTTCAGGAGCACGGCATGCTGGCCACCGCGAAACACTTTCCCGGTCACGGCGATAGCGGGACCGATTCGCACATCGCCTTGCCGGTAATCTTCTCCAATTGGGCGCGGTTGGATTCGGTAGAGCTGGTTCCGTTCCGTAGCGCGATCGCCGCCGGCGTGACATCGATCATGTCCGCTCATATCGCGATGCCCGGCATCAACGCCGGACAGATGCAGCCGGGGACGGTCGCTCCGAACATTTTGACTGGAATCCTGCGCGACTCTCTGGGATTCAAAGGGTTGGTCATTACCGACGCACTGAATATGGCCGGCGTGGCAAACGAGTACGGCGCCGGCGCATCGGTCCGGGCCTTCCTGGCGGGTGCGGACCTGCTCCTGCAGCCCGCCGATCCCGACGCAGCGATCGATGCGATGGCAGCCGCGGTCGCGCGTGGCGAAATCTCGCCGGAGCGCTTGAATCGATCGGTGCGAAAAATCCTTCAGCTCAAGCGACAGCTGGGGTTGTTCGGGCGCCGGACCGTAGACTTGGACAGCATCCCGGAGATTGTCGGGCGCGCCGAGTTTCAGGCCGAGGCGCGGGACATGGCGGCACGTTCGATCGTCATGGTCAAGGATTCCGGAGGAACCGTGTACGGCCTGCGGCGGGCGCGTCCCCCGATGACGCTGGTGACCTACGGCGAGGAAGACTACCGATCGGTCGGAACGGCCCTGGCCGCGGAACTGCGAACCCGCGGCTTCGCAATCACGGTTTTCAAGCTCTGGCCCGCCAGCGGACCAGCCAGTTACGACTCAGCCGCGGCGGCGATCGCGAGGAGTCCGGTGGCGCTCTTCGTCACCGCGGATCGTCCAGTGCCCTCCCGCGGGAGCATCGGCCAGATTCCAGAGCCAATGCGCGCCCTCATCGCGACCACCGGCGGGAGTCGACCCACGATTCTGGTATCGATGGGCAGCCCCTACATCATCAGCGACCTTCCCGAAGTGGGATCCTACCTGATCGGTTGGCGGTCCAATTCCGTCACCGAACAGGCGGTGGGTCGCGCCTTAGCCGGCGTCAATCCGATTGTGGGCCGGCTGCCCATCGCGATACCGCCGGCATACTCCCGTGGTTGGGGCGTCGAGCGGCGGGTTCCGTGATTGCTGGGAGGACTGCGCTGACGACATTCGCCCTGATCAGCTGCGCTGCACAGAGTCCAGGAGTTTCGCCGGCACCGATGTCGCCATTGAAGGCCGATTGGCGCCCAGCCACCGGTTTGCTCGATTCTGCGGTAGCCGCCGGTGCCGCTCCCGGTGCTGTTCTCGCGATTACGTACCGTGGTGACCGCTTCGTCCACGGCACCGGACAGCTCGGCGCGGACGAGCCGGAAACCGTCGGTGGCGCCACAATCTACGATCTCGCATCCCTCACCAAGGTCGTGGGGCTGACCACCGCCCTGATGTTTGCCGTCGGCGAGCGAGCCATCGACCTCGACGCTCCGGTCCAGAGGTACGTACCCGCGTTCGCGGGGCCAGCTAAGGACCGTGTGACCGTGCGGATGCTGCTCACCCACAGCAGTGGGCTGCCCGCCTGGCGCCCGCTCTTTCGCGAAGTCCCCACGCGAACCGATGCGCTCGCCTTGGCCGACACCACACCGCTCGAGTCCGCACCGGGAGCCCGGGAGACTTATTCCGACCTCGGCGCTATCGTGCTCACCCAGCTGGTGGAGTCGGTCTACCACGAGCGGCTGGACGCGCTGCTCGAGCGGAGGTTGTTCCAGCCGTTGGGCATGCGCTCGACCGACTATCTGCCGCCTCCGACTTGGCGGGACCGCATCGCACCCACCGAGCTGGACCCGTGGCGCGGCCGAGTGCTGCGGGGCGAGGTACACGACGAGAACGCGGCGATCATGGATGGGGTCTCTGGCCACGCCGGTCTCTTTGCTTCGGCGGAGGATCTGCTGGTCTTTGCGGAGTGGTTGATTACCCGGTGGAACGAGGGAACGACGGCACATGGGAACGAGCGAACGGCCGCTTCGTCCTCAGCTGATACATTCCCCCGTTCCGTCGTTCCCTCGTTCAGTCGTTCCGTCATCCGCGAATTTACCAGAAGACAGACCCTCGTCCCCGGCTCCACCCGGGCCTTGGGTTGGGACACGCCGGCGCCGGGGAGTAGCTCGGGCCGGTTGCTCCCGCCCTCGAGCTTCGGCCACACTGGATTCACCGGAACGTCGATCTGGATCGACCCGGAGCACCGCCTGGCAATCGTCTTGCTCAGTAATCGGGTAAACCCGACCCGTGACAATCCCCGCTGGGCACCGATCCGTGGCAAAATCGCGGATCTGGTGATGACCACCGCCGAGGACACGCAATGAGACTCGAGCCCAGCGACTGGCTCATCGTCGCACTGTACTTCATCGCCTCAGCCGGCGTGGCTCTGATCTACACCCGGAAGGCGAGTCAATCGCTGGATGAGTACTTCGTCTCGGGACGAGCACTCCCCTGGTGGCTCGCCGGCACCTCGATGGTGGCGACGACCTTCGCGGCGGACACCCCGCTGGTGGTAGCGGGTCTAGTTGCAAAATACGGCGTCGCCGGCAACTGGCTGTGGTGGAATGGAGCGCTCACTGGGATCCTCACCGTGTTCTTCTTTGCCCGTCTATGGCGCCGGGCCGGCGTTCTTACCGATCTCGAGTTCGCCGAGCTGCGCTATGGGGGAAAACCGGCGGCGGTGTTGCGGGGCTTCCGTGCCGTTTATCTCGCAATCCCCATCAACCTGATCATCATGGGCTGGGTCACCCTCGCGATGGTCACCGTGCTTCGAATCGCCCTCGACGTTCAGCCCTGGACCGCGGCGATCCTGCTGTTCGCAGTTACCGCTGCGTACACCATCTTCTCCGGGCTCTGGGGGGTCGTGGTGACCGATACCTTCCAGTTTGTCGTGAAGATGACCGGTGTGATCGTCCTCGCGGTCTTTGCGGTGAACTCCGTCGGAGGCCTGGACTCGATGGTGCGGCAGGCATCGGCTCACTTCGGTTCCTACGAGGCCGCCTTCAGCGTCTTGCCTCCCACCGACAAGGCGTGGCTGCCTCTCTCGACCTTCATTGTATTCCTCAGCGTCCAGTGGTGGGCTGCCTGGTATCCGGGTGCCGAACCTGGCGGCGGTGGCTATGTGGCGCAGCGGATTCTCGCGGCGAAGGACGAGCGGCACGGCCTGTTGGCGACGCTCTGGTTCCAGATCGCCAACTACGCCATCCGACCGTGGCCATGGATTCTGGTCGGGTTCGTCGCGGTGCTGCGATACCCCGGCCTGGCGAAGCCGGAGGAGGGATACGTTCGGGTGATGGTCGACGTGCTGCCTTCGCCTATCAAGGGACTGCTGCTCGCCACCTTCGCCGCAGCCTACATGAGCACGATCGGAACCCACCTGAACTGGGGTGCCTCGTATCTGGTCAACGATGTGTACCTGCGGTTCTTACGGCCGAATGCCAGCCGGCGGGCGCAGATCATCGCCTCCCGAGTCGCGACCGTCACGCTCATGCTCCTCTCGCTGGTGGTGATGGCCTACCTGAAGAGCGTCGAGCAAGGTTGGAAGTTGCTGATCGGGTTGGGCGCCGGTACTGGCGCGGTGTTCATTCTGCGCTGGTACTGGTGGCGGGTGAACGCATGGTCGGAGATCAGCGCCATGTTGGCGTCGTTCGTCACCTCGGTCGCGCTGCATTTTGCCGGGATCGATTCCTCGGATACCTCGAGCGGGGATTATGCTCTTGCCATGGTGGTGACGGTCGGGATCACCACATTGGTCTGGCTGACGGTTACCCTCGTCACTGCTCCGGAATCGCCGGCGGTCCTCGACCGGTTCTACCGTCGGGTCCGGCCCGGAGGTCCTGGATGGCGGCCGGTCTCCCGGCGGCTCGGTTTCGGCGACGATCGCATCCCCGGAGGGGCACTTTCCTGGGTCAACTGGGTGGCGGGGGTCGTGGCCGTTTATACGGCGCTGTTTGGGGTGGGAGCTTTTCTGACTGGATCCCCCCGCCAAGGGGTGATCTACGCGGTACTGGCGATCGTGGCTTTCACCTTGATAATGCGCAACTTGCGCGCCGACGAGAGACTCTCCGCCAGCGTTGACAGGACCCAACCCTCTGGCTTAGAATTCTCGCAGCCGAATTGATGTTTTCTGGGTTTGAATCGCCTCTCAAACGGGCGTGACTCAAGGAGTTAGAATGAGCGGTCTGGAGCAGGCGCAGACTACTGGCTTCTCGCTGGTGCTTACCAGCCGGGCAGCCGAAGAGGTCCAAAAATTCATCAGTCAGGAGCAGGTACCGGCAGAGTCCGCAGGTCTGCGGGTCAGTGTCCTGCCGGGCGGGTGCTCGGGCTTCAAGTACAGCCTGAACATCGAGGAGCGCCCCTTGGAGGACGACATGGTCGCCGAGATCAACGGCGTCCGCGTTTTCGTCGATGGTTTTAGCGCCCAGTACTTGACCGGTATCACCATCGATTACGTGAGCTCGATGCAGGGCTCCGGCTTCACCTTCAACAACCCCAACGCGACTGGCGGGTGCGGTTGCGGCAGTAGCTTTACGGCGTAGTTAAGACGGTGAGAGGTAAGAGGTGAGGAGTGAGAGGGCGATGACAGACCACTCTCACTCCTTTTCTTTTCTCCCTGCCGGCACAGCTGTGACCCCCTCTCACCTCTCACCTCTTACCTCTAACCTCTGAGCCAACCAGACCTCGTCGTCGTCGTACTGTACTTCGGCTTCACCCTCGGCGTCGGGCTTTGGGTCGCCCGACACCAGCGGAGCGCGTCGGACTACTTCCTCGGCGCTCGCGATCTTCCCGCTTGGGCCATTCTCCTTTCCATCGTTGCCACCGAGACATCCGCTCTCACCGTGATCTCCATCCCGGGGATCGGCGCGCGGGGGGACCTGACCTTTCTTCAGCTCACGCTGGGTTACCTGATCGGCCGGATCGGTGTCGCCCGATGGCTGCTTCCGGGCTACTTCAGGGGCAACCAGGAGACCGCCTATGCCCGGCTGGAATCTCGCTTCGGCGTAGGCACCCGGCGTCTGACATCCACCGTTTTTCTGGTGACTCGGTTTCTGGGCGACGCGGTTCGGGTGTTTGCTAGCGCGATTCCTCTCGCACTAGTTGCCGGCTGGAGCATTCCGACCTCGATTGTCGTCATGGGATTGGTCACCATGGTGTATACCTGGTTCGGCGGCTTCAAGGCCGTGGTATGGACCGACGTCCTGCAACTGTCGGTGTACCTGGCCGGTGGGATCGGGGCGTTTTTCGTAGCCCTGTCGTTGGCGGGAGGACCGGAGACCGCCTTCATGGCGGCGCACAGCGCCGGGAAGCTGAAGGTGGTCGATGCCAGTATCGATTTCACCAAGACTTACACGCTGCTGGGCGGAGTGCTGGGCGGAGCACTCTTGTCGGCGGCATCACACGGCACCGATCACCTCATCGTGCAGCGGTTGCTCGCTACCCGGTCGTTGAAGGATGCCCGAATTGCTCTTATAGGCTCCGGGGTCATGGTGATCCTCCAGTTCACGCTCTTCCTCCTGGTGGGCGTCGCCATATGGGCGGCTGGACTCGCGCCGGAGCACGTGCCGGGCGATCAGCTGTTTCCGTCGTTCGTGGTAAACCATCTTCCGACTGGGTTGGCAGGATTGGTTGTAGCCGGGATACTGGCCGCCGCCATGGGCACTCACAGCTCCGCCATCAACTCGCTCGCGTCCTCCGCCACCCACGACCTGTATGCTTCATGGACCGGGCGGCGCGATCCGGTTCATCTGCTCCGGGTTGGCCGACTCCTCTCCGCCATCTGGGCGGCAGGGCTGATCGGAGGGGCGCTGTTCTTTCATCTCGCCTCGGCGGGGAACGACACTCCGGTTGTCGTGTTGGCGCTCTCCATTGCCTCAGTGACTTACGGTCCTCTTCTGGGAACCTATTTTTTGGCCGGCCGTTGGCCTCGTGCTCAAGGGCGGGATGTGGTTGGCGCGGTCGCCTTCACGGTGCTGATCATGCTGCTCGTGGTGTTTGCTCGGCGGCTCTCCACCACAGGCGGCCTCGAGTGGCTGGCGCCCATCGGCAAGCTGGCCTGGCCCTGGTATGTGCCCCTTGGCACCCTGATCTGCGTCGGCACGGGGATGGCGCTCAGTTACCTTCCCCACGCAACCGCAGCAGCACACCCGTACGAGCGGGTACCTGAACAAAGATGAGCGAAGACATACGAAGGTCACGGATGAACACTCCGTTTACCGATGGGCTCAATCTCCTTCGGGTACCACGGTGGGTGCACGCGTTGATCTAGCAGCAAATTTTTAGAGGGTTCAGAGAATGCCGAGAACCTTAGTTGGTGCTGATGTGGGGGGAACCAAGACTGCCGTCGCCGTCTCGGTGGATGGGCAGATCACCGGTCGCGCCGAGGGGCCCGGTGCCGCAGTACGTCCCGGCCGGGCGTTGGCGTCCGCCAGCACCATCGTCGAGGTGGTCCGCCGCGCGCTCTCGGCGGCAGCACGGCTGACCGGTGATGTGCTGGTAGTTGGCGCGGCGGGCGCGGGCCGGGAGCCCGAGCGGGAGGAGCTGCGCACCGCCTTACGCAGCGAGAACCTGGTCTCTCACATCGTCGTCACCACCGACATCGAGATCGCCCTCGCGGCAGCGTTCGCGGACGGGCCCGGCATCGTGGTGAGCGCTGGAACCGGTAGTGTGGCGGTGGGCCGGGACCGGACCGGAACGCGTCACCGCATCGGCGGGTACGGTTGGCAGATGGGAGACGAGGGTAGTGGGTACGCGATCGGGCGGGCCTCGCTCGGCGCCGTCAGCCGAGCGAAGGATGGACGCAGTCCTCCTACCGCGCTGAGCGACCGACTTCTCCGGGCGACGCGCAGCTCCGACTTCGACGCGCTGGTGCGCTGGGCGGCGGGTGCTTCACCGGCCGAGGTGGCAGCCCTCGCTCCGCATGTTCTAAGGGTGGCGGCGGAAGGAGATCCGCTCGCCCAGGGAATCGCCGATTATGCCGCGCGCGAGCTGTCGCAGTTGGCGATCTGCCTCATCCCCAAAATGGAGATCGATCCACCGGTGCCGGTCGCGGTGACCGGCGGGCTACTGAGCCAAGACCAGCCGCTTCGCCGTGCGCTTCTGGCAAAGCTCCGCGAGGAATCGGTGTTCGCTCCCACCACCGAGCCGGTAGACGCCGTGGCCGGCGCCCTTTTGCTCGCCCGCTCCGCCGCGCCTTAGTCCCGGCGTTCGATCCCCGCCGCGATTTTCCCCAGCCGGCTGTTTCTGCTTCCGTAGAAGAAATAGATCAGCAGTCCGAGTGCCAGCCAGATCCCAAACCTGATCCAGGTGAGTTTAGGAAGCTGCAGCATGAGGTACAGGCACGCGATGATCGAGATGATCGGCGTGATTGGCACCAGCGGCGCCCGGAATGGACGAACCCGGTCCGGCTCGATTTTCCTCAAGACGATCACGCCGGCCGACACCAGCACGAACGCGAAGAGAGTGCCGATGTTGGTCAGATCCACCACTTCCGCGATGTTCGCGAACGCTGCGAACGTCGCCACGAACGTGCCCGTGATGATCGTACCGATGTATGGTGTCTTGAATCGCGGGTGAACTCGCGCGAGGAACGGCGGCAACAGTCCGTCCCGCGCCATCGACATGAAGATGCGGGGCTGGCCTAACTGAAACACCAGCAGCACACTGCTCATCGCGATCACCGCTCCCAGGGAAACGATCAAGCGCGATATCGATAACAGCTTGGGTGAGCCGTCAGCGAGCGCGAGTGCGGTGATCATCGGTTCCGCGGTCCCCAGCCGGTTCCAGGGAGCCATCCCGGTCATGACCAGCGCCAGGACGATGTAAAGCACAGTACAGACCACCAGACTCATGATGATGCCGAACGGCATGTCCCGCGCCGGGTCCTTGGCCTCTTCCGCGGCGGTGGAGGTGGCATCAAATCCGATGTAGCTGAAGAAGATGATTGCCGCCCCCGCGCTGATCCCGGCCCATCCGTTCGGGGCGAAACCGCCCAGCGCCGGATCATTCCAGAGATGCGGTTTGATCAGGGTGGCGCCGACGGCGCAGAAGAAGAGAATGATCCCGATTTTGAGGAGCACCATCGCGTTGTTCGAGTTGGCCGACTCCCGAATGCCGATGACCAGAACCACGGTGATCAGCGCGACGATGAGGAATGCCGGGAGGTTGGCGATGACGGGAAATCCGAGGAGATGGGGAGCCGTCGAGATGGCGGAGGCCAGGAATTTGGTCGAGGCATCGGTGGCTCCGCTCGCGACCGCTGCCGCTGCCATGTGCGCCGACCGGTAGTCGGTGGCGAGCCACGGCGGCAACGAGAGCCCAAAATGGGAGAGCAGCTCGCGGAAGTATCCCGCCCATCCGATCGCCACTCCGATATTCCCGACCGCGTACTCGATGATCAGATCCCAGCCGATGATCCATGCCACCAACTCGCCCAAGGACGCATATGCATAGGTGTAGGCCGACCCGGAGATGGGCACCATCGCAGCAAACTCGGCATAGCAGAGCGCGGCGAAGCCGCAGGTCAGCGCGGTGAGGAGAAACGAGATGACGATCGCGGGACCCGCACCGGGCCGGAGCGGGTCTCCCACAATCGCCGTACCGGTCGTGGCGAAAATCCCCGCTCCGATGGTGGCACCGACGCCCAAGGCGGTGAGATGCCATTTGCTGAGAGAGCGGCGGAGACCACCGCGCTCCCGGATGTCGTTCTCACAATCCTGGATCGACTTCCGAAGAAAAAGCTGATTCATTCTCGCCTCGAGCGCGGACCCGCGTCTGCCTCGACCCGACCTGGGGCCGGCGCGGGACCGTGTCGTTGACTGGAGTTAGTTAGGAGCTGCTCTTCCCGGGAAGAGTGAAGGAGATTCTGGTGGTCCCGGGGATCCGGGTCCCGTCGGGGGCCTGGGCCGGTGTAAACCGAAAGGCGCGCATGACCTCGTCGAACTTCTTGGCGTAGTCCCGATCCTTGATTTCCGGCTCTACCGTGTAACGCTCCACTGCTCCGTCCACCCGGACCCAGAACGTTACGCTGAGTGAAATGCCTCGAAGCTCCTTCGGCGGAGAATCGAAGGGGAATGCCATATCCCGGGGCTCCGGCGGGCGGGCCTTTCCACTGCCGCCGCCGGGGCCGGTCCCGCTTACACCCTTGCCGCTTCCGTTTCCTTCGCCCGGACCACCCGGACCCGCCGTGCCGGGTCCGCCGCCGGTGCCCGGCCCCGCCGCGGCCGCGAGGGTTTTTGGCGCTGGAGTCGAGTGGGGTGCGGTATCGACCGGCTCCGGCGCGACTGCTTCAGGCTGTTCCGGCTCAGGAGCCGGCACCACGACACGCTTGGGAGGAGTAACGGGTGGAGGCACCTTGCGAGGAACCGGTGCCTCGGTCTTGGGTACCGAGGGCAGGGTAATATATGCCACCCGGGGACCCCCGCCACCGCCCGCGGAGCTACCCGGGTCCCCGGCCGCAAGCCTGCCTGGCGGCAGGGAGCGACTCCATACCCGCTCACCCTGTAGCACCAGCAGGCCGATAAGCAACCCGTGCAACGCCAGCGACGCGGTCAGTCCGCCGTAACGCCGGCGGGCGTGGGGAACTCTCAGCGTGGGCGGCAACGGTGAGCGCGTAGGGCCCTCGTCAGTTACTGGACACCTCTGCTTCTCGGCAGCATCTCTTCCTTCCCGATCCCGTCTTTCCCGCCCTAACTATAACCGAAAGACGCCCTGCCCCGGTCCAAACGCACGCGCGGGGACCTTGAGGTCCCCGCGCTCGCTTCAGGAATTACCAGCTTCTGTGCCAGCTTCCTTCTTCCCGCTCTTTCCGTCCCTTCGCTACGCTCAGGGCAGGCTCTTCCCGACTTTCCCGCCCTCTACTGCTTCCGCTCTGCTTCACGCGGGGTAAATCCGATGATCTGAACTCCAGCACCCCGCGCCACGTCCATCGCTTCGATCACGTCCTGGTACAGGCGATTGGTTCCCGCTTTGATGAACAGCAGCTTGGCCGGACGCTGGTCGTAAATCGCGTGGATTTGCGTGTCCAGCTGATCCTTGGGAACCGGCTGGCCGTTGATGGCATACCCCCCATCGTTCCCTAACTCGAGGACGATCTGGCTGGGTGGCGCCTTGGTAGTCTGCGGTGTATCGGGAGGCGGCACCTGCACATCGAGCGCCATCCGCGACAGCGGCTGGGTGATCATGAAAATGATCAGCAGCACCAGCAGCACGTCGATCATCGGGGTGACGTTGATGTCCGATTGCACAGTCCCGGATGTGGTTCCAGTGCCCATCGCCATGTTACTTCTTCTCCTTCTTGTCGTCGGCGAACATGACGGACTTGTTGGGCTCGGTAATGGCGGCCATCACTCGAACCCCGGCTCGACGCGCGGTTTCGACGGCTTCCTGGATCTTGCCGTATTTGAGCTGATTATCTGCCTTGAAGTAAAGGATCTTGTCCTCGGTTCGCGCCGCATAGGTCGATCGTAGCTGGTCCTCCAGAGATCCGCTCGGAATTGGGCGTCCATTGAGGAAATACCGGCCCCCCTGGTCGATGCCCAGCACGATCTCGTTGTCCCCCTCGGGACGGGGATCCAGGTTCTTCCCTTTCGGAAGAGTAGCCTTGAACCCCGCTGCAATCAGCGGCGTCACGATCATGAAGATGATCAGGAGCACCAGCATGACGTCGATCATCGGCGTCACGTTGATGTCCGACTTGACCGAGGTGGTCCCGCCGGTATTACCCGTGGATATGGCCACTGCCGGTCACCGCCTTCTGGGCCTGGAATTCCTTGGTGAAGATCGAACGCCCAAACTCGCTCCCCACGCTCTTGATGAGATAGTCGATCAGCTCCTTGGAGCCGTAGGTCATCTCGACGGTGAGATTCTCGATCTTGGTCGTGAAGTAGTTGTACGCCCACACGGCCGGGATAGCCACCATCAGGCCGAACGCCGTGGTGATCAAAGCCTCCGCGATACCGGCTGAAATCCCTGCTAGGCCGCCGGAAGCGCCCTGCTGGGCCATACCCACGAAGGCGTTCACGATACCCATGGTGGTGCCCAGCAGTCCGACGAACGGCGCGGTCGAGCCGACGGTACCCAGCACACCGAGACCCCGCTTGAACTCGGACAGCACGATCAGCATCTGACGCTCGACCGCACGCTCCGCCGAGTTGATGTCGGCAGCGGTGATGGTGGCGCGATCGCGGAGCAACGGCTTGACCTCGGCCAACGCCTCACCTACAACTCGCGCGAGATGGCTCTTCTTGTTCTTTTCGGCCAGGGTGATGGCCTGATCCAGATTTTCCTCCTGGATCGCGCGAGAGAACTGCGGCGCGAACTTCCGGGTCTCCCGCTCGCTACGCTTGAGCTGGACCAGCTTGGTGATGACGATGGTGAGCGAGTAGATGGACATGATCGCCATGATGACGACGATGCCTTTGGCAAAGGCGCCCATCTGTGCCCACAGGTGGAGTAGATCTACGCTCATGTTGTAAGGCCTCCAGGGGGAACGAAGCTATTGCTGTTTGAACGCGACGGCCTGCTGCACCAACTGCCGCACGGGACGGCCCTTGAATCTGGCCGGCTTGAAGACGCTCTTGAGAATCGCTTCCCGCGCCGGCTCGGCAAACGCCGGGTGGGACGTCTTCATGACCTTGAACGAGGGGCCCTCCACGTGGCCGGTGGTGTCCACGATGAACTGCATCTCGACTCGGCCGGTAATTCCGGCACTGGCTAGCACCGGCGGATACCGTGGTTGGGGCTGAGAGATCACCTGTACCGGATCGTCCAGCTGCGCCTCAAGGAAGACTTCGCCCGTAACGGGACCGGTTCCACCCTCGATGCCCTTGGCGATACCACCCTCGACACCCTTACCCGTGAAGTCCTTGGGATCGAACGGCTTCTCGTTCAGGTCAATCGGTGGAATGTCTTTGGGGATGTCGGTTGGAGCCACCACCGTCTGAAAGCCCTTGGGGGGCGGATTGGCGGCCACGACGACATCGGGCGGCGTCTGCTCCGGCGGCGGCTTGGGCGGCTCCGGCGGCTTGAGGAACACCATCGTGGTGTCGACGGGCCGATTTTTAATCGTCTCGGCTACGCCCTGCGTTGCTTTCACGGCCCCCACGATGATGAGCCCGTGAACTAGGAGAGACAGCACCGTCTGACCGATGGTCCGCTGGCTCTTCTGCTTGGATTCGAGCAAGTTCTCGAACACGCTACTGCCTCCAGGGGGAGGGTGATCGTGCCCGGAAAAAGTAAGGGCGGCCGAAAACATCTTCTTTGCCTCTAGATGTCATTTCGATTACAGCCGCATTAGCGGTTTCTGCAATCGATCCGGCCGGTGGCACCCTACCGTACAGGGGCGATCGGAACTCCGGCGTGATCTGACTCACACGGCCCCCTTCCCCCGTTTCCCAACGAGCCGACTAGTGCCATTCGCGGCTCTCGAATCGAATTCTCTGCCGAACCACCACTGCCATGCTGCGTCCCGCGCGCCGTGCCGGGTTGAAACGCGCACGCTTCAGTGACTCGACCGCCGATTGAGCGAACGCTGGATGGCTAGTGCGTAGGACGCGGATCGAACCGGGCACAACCCGCCCCTCGCGGTCGATGACGTATTCCAGCAGCGTCTGGCCACTCAGTCCCGCCCGTCGAAGCTCGTCTGGATAGCGAGGCGTGAGATTTCGAGGAGCTCGGGAATGCGATCGACTTCACTCGCAGCAACCACCGCCGACTCCTCCGGAGAACTATCGCGGGAGGATGGTCCTGTCGTCGTCGAGAGGATGGTCGCTAAAACCTGATCCACCTTCGGGAGGTCCAGCTTGAGGCTTGCGGCACGAGTCGATTCCAACCGGAGCGGTGGCACTGCGGGTGGGCTTGGCACCAAAGGAGACTGCCCGCGAGGTGCGACACGGGGAGCCCTGTGCGGTGTTGGTGCGCGCGGCAGCTCGATTCGCAGGGTGTCTAAAAGCGGCCGACTCAACGGTTGCCCACTTCCGCGAGTGCCGCGCACGGCGACGAAGACGATCGTGCCGTGGAGGACGAACGCCGCAAGCGCGGCGCGGCGTCGTGATGATGGTTCGATGCCGAGCGGCATCTCTTCGAACATGTTCCGCTCCCGCCAGGGGCTCCTTTTAGCTAGCACCTGGCGATGGAGTACTCGTGAAGCGGAAATGACAGGAGAATGAATTGCGGGTGAGAGTTACCCCGTATCTACCGGGTGACCCTTGGGTAGTCGGACGGTGAACACCGACCCGCGGCCCGGCCGGCTCTGCACCGTGATCGAGCCGCCATGCGCCTCCGCGATCCACTTGGTGATCGCCAGTCCCAGTCCGGTGCCGGGCCGCGCCCCGGTCCGCGAACGCGCGGGATCGGCTCGCCAGAAGCGCTCGAAAATGTGCGGCAGATCGCCGGCTGCGATTCCGATGCCGCTATCCTGAACGGTGATGGTCACCGCCTCGGCATCTTCCTCCAGCGTCAACCCGACGGTGCCTCCCTGGGGTGTATACTTGATCGCATTGGTCACCATGTTGAGCAGCATCTCACGCAGCCGATGGCGATCGACCGCGAGCCGCACTGGAGCGGTAGGCATGGCGTGAACCGCGGTGACGCCGGCATCCTCCCCCAGCATCCCGGCCGTCTCCGCCACGTCAGCCACCAGCTCCCGCAGGTCGCTTTCCTCCACGGCGAGAGGCGCGCGTCCTTCATCAGCTCGTGCGAGCGTCAGCAGATTCTCCACCATCTCGGTCATCTGGTTGATCTGCGCGAGGGTTTCATCCAGTGACTGGATGATCTCGCTGGGGGTACCGGGGTGCGTCAGTGCCCGCTCCACGCCGGCGCGGAGCACCTGCAGCGGCGTCTTCAGCTCGTGGCTTGCGTCCGCAGTGAAGCGGTGCAGACTGGCGAAACTTCGCTCCAAGCGGGCCAGCATGCCGTTGACCGTTGCCGCCAACCGAGCAATCTCGTCGCCCGAGAGAGGCACCGCCAGGCGGCGATGGAGACTGGTTCCATCCGAGATCGCGTCGACCTCGTCCATGATTCCCTGGACCGGGCGCAGACTGGTGTCCGCCAGCCAATAGCCCACCAGGACGGCGCCGATCAGGATGATCGGGGCGATGAGGAGCATCGACTGCAGGAGATCGGTGGGTCCGAACGAGGCCTGGCGAACCGGTGTCGCGACGAGCAGCCCACCGATTCCCGGTCCGGCACTGTCGATCGGCATCAGCAGGTAGCGCACCGAGCCGCTCGGCGGGCCAAGCGAGACCACCCCCGAGTGCCGTACCAGGGGAAGGGTGTCCAGCGGTGCGCTGAGTCGCTCGAGCGCCGCCGCATTGAGCGACCGGGTGACGTCGGAGAGGGCGAGCACCTGGCCGTTGGTATCGGCGACGATCAGATAATCGCGCGCCGCATCCAGGTAGGCGCTGATGGCGGGATCGAGCGACGGATTCAGATTGGAGGTGGTGACGATGCGGCCAAGCACTTTGTAGGACTGGGTCAGCCAACGCTGCGCCAGGTCCGCTTCGAGGCTCAATCGTTGATCGAGCTCCCGCACGCTCGCCTGTCGACGCTCGAGGTACAGTGCGGTCCCGAACGCGAGCACTGTCGCCGCGAGCGCCACCGTATACCAGATGGTGAGCCGTCGGCGGATGGTGGCCATCTCAGGACTTCACGACGTATCCGACGCCCCGGACGGTGTGGACCAGCTTCTGCGGGTGTCCCGAGTCGACTTTCTTGCGCAGCCGGTTGATCACCACGTCCACGATGTTCGTGCCCGGATCAAAGTGGTAATCCCAGGCGTACTCCGTGATCAGCGTGCGTGACATGACCCGTCCCGCATGGCGCATCAGGTATTCCAGCACCGTGTATTCCTTGGGAGTGAGCTCAATGCGCTCACCACCGCGCTGGACCTCGCGAGTCTCCATGTCGAGCTCCAGCTCGCCGACCCGGAGGACCGGCGAGCGGATCTCCTTGGGTCTGCGACCCAGCGCCTCGACCCTGGCCAGCAGCTCCTCGAAAGCGAACGGTTTGGTCACATAGTCGTCGGCGCCGGAGCGGAGCGCCTGGACCTTGAAGTCCACCGCATCCTGCGCGGTCAGCACCAGCACCGGCGTGGTGTTCCCCCGGTCGCGCAAGGTACGCAAGACCTCGAGGCCATTCATCTCCGGAAGCCGGAGGTCGAGCACGATCAGGTCGTACCGGCCCCCCGAAGCGAGCCGGAGTCCCTCCATCCCGTCTTCGACTAGGTCGGCGTGATAGCGGTGCTCCTCGAGCCCGCGCTTCACATACTGGCCGACCGTCCGATCGTCTTCGACGACGAGAATCTTCACTGGTGGATCGGAAGAAAGACGCGGAAGATGGACCCGCGGCCGGGCTGGCTCTCTACCTCGATGCGACCGCGATGATCCTCCACGATCCCATAGCAGATCGACAGGCCCAGCCCGGTGCCGCGCCCCGGCGGTTTGGTGGTATAGAACGGCTCGAAGATCTTAGCCTGGTCCGCGCGCGGAATGCCGATACCGTTGTCCTCGATCTCGACGATGACCTCGTCAGCCTGATTGGGGTTCCGTCCGGTGCGCACAGTGAGCATTCCGTGACGGTCGTCCATGGCGTCCACGGCATTCAGCATCAACGCCATGAGCACCTGAGTCAGCTGCTCTGCATTCCCGTGCGTTGCGGGGATCGATTGGTCGAGCTCACGCACGAGAGTAAGCCGCTTGAAGCGCTGGTGATGTTTCAGCAGAAACAAGGTCTCCTCGACCAGGGCGTTCAAGACCACCCGCCCTTTGCTCTTTCCCTCCGGTCGGCTGAAGTCCAGCAGCCCGTCAACGATCCGGGTACAGCGGTCCACTTCTTTGTCGATGATCTCGAGGTATTCCCCAACGGTAGCCTTCTCTGCGTTCTGCAGCGCATCGACCCGGCCGCTGATCGCCGCGACGCACGCGCTGATGGTTGCCAGCGGATTGTTGATCTCGTGCATGACCCCGGCGGCGAGCTGGCCAATCGCCGCGAGCTTTTCGCTCTGCATGACCTGGCCCTGCGTCCGGCGCGACTCGGTCACGTCCTGACCGATGGTGATCACATGACTGATCTGGTCCCCCTCCACTCGCATCGGGATCTTACTCAGCCGGAAGGAGCGGACCTCGCCCCCGAGCGTCACCTCCAGCTCGTCCTGCAGTATCTCGCCGGTCTGGAACACCCGGTCGAACTCCGCCCGTAGCTCCTCCGCCGGCTGACGGGTCAGCACCTCGAACACCTGGCGGCCCACCACCTCGTCCCGGCGCAGACCCGGCGACCCGACCTCGCGCTGCCGATTCCAGATCTGAATCCGGTAATCGCGGTCGACCACGTAGAGTCCGATCGGCAGGCTGTCGATGATCAGGCTGACGAACCGGCGATGCTCCTCGATCTCGCGAGATTGGGCGGCAACCTCGATAGCGAGGTCGGCCGACAACCCGAGCGACGCGAGAAACGGAGCCAGCAGATCGGCGATGATGGTGAGCAGCTCGCGCTGGGGGATGCCAACCTCGGGCTGCACCTCCAGCAATCCCATCAGCGTCTCTTCGTGCTCCAGCGAAATGCGACACCCCGCCCCACCTGAGGGCAGCTGCTGCAGCGAATCGATGGTTCGCCGGCTGCGATCGGGGGAGCCGACTGCCCGGAAGCTCCCGGTCTGGGGATCCCGATACCAGAGAGCCACGCGCTCCGCCGGCAAGCCTGACTGAAGCGCACCGGCGACTTCCGCGAGCGTCTGGTCGGCCTCGCGACTGGTGTTCAGCAGCTTGGCCACGGTGCCGACGAGTATCAGTCCGTCAGTCTCGGTCAGCGGGAGGTTCCTCGCGGTGCCGAAGCGACGGCGACACTCAGGATGCGCCAATCGCCGTCGATCCGGCGGAGAACCACGTGCTCTACCCAGTCGATCTCCACCCACGCGGGACCGGAGGGGCTGCGCCGGTGGGTGAACAGCCACGCGGCGGCGAGGTCGCCCTCCTGGCGCAGATCGGTCCGCAGGACCCGGACGTCGAAGTTCTGCGGCTCGACGCCGCGCAGCCAGTGATCCAGCGTGCGAATCGCCGCGTCGATCGGAACTGCCTGGTGGTAGTCGGTCGGAGCCCCCGGCGCGACTGGGCCGGCGTAGGTGCCATCCTGCCAGAACAGCGACCGTACCCCTCCCCAGTCGCGCCGGGAGAGCCGCTGCGCATAGCGGCTGAGCAGATGTTGGATGCTGTCCTCGTCGCGCCGACTGCCGGAAGGAGTACGGTCTTCGATTCGGCACCCGCCTACCGCCAGGATGCCAAGCCAGAGCGCGAGATGACTGGTGCCGCTCAGACGGATTGTCGCTGCGCCTCCAACTGGGCGAGAAGCTCCTGATTCTCCCGCCGGGTGCCCGGGGTGACTTCCGCGAACGCCCAGCGCACGATCCCGTTCGGATCGATCAACACATACGCCCGGTTGGAAAAGAACTTGTCCTCTAGCAGGGTGCCGTAGCGCCGGCTCACCTCCCGCTTGAAATCGCTCAACAGATCGACGGCAATCCGCTCCTTGGTCTTGAACTCCTTCAGCGTGGGAATCGAGTCGACACTGATTGGGAGCACCACCGTGTTGGCGTCCTGGAACCGACCAGAGTCCTCGCTGAAGGAGCTCATCTCCTGAGTGCAGACCCGGGTGAACGCCAGCGGAAAGAAGGCGAGCAGGACATTCTTTCCTCTGAGCTTCGAGAGCGTGACGTCGCTGCCGGCGGTGGACGGCAGCGTGAAGTCGGGCGCCGGCGTGCCCGGCGCGGGAAGTCGAGCCACGCCGGAGCTACCTCATTGCTTTCTCGCGGCCGCGCGCCTTCTCGAAACGCTTCGCGACATCGGTCCAGTTGACCACGTTCCACCACGCCGCCACATAGTCGGGCCGCCGGTTCTGGTACTTGAGGTAATAGGCGTGCTCCCACACGTCGCAGCCGAGCACCGGGGTCTTGCCGCTCATCAGCGGGGTGTCCTGGTTGGGCGTGCTCTCGACGGCGAGCTTTCCACTCCGGTCGGCCGTCAGCCAGCCCCAACCGCTCCCGAATCGGCCGGTGCACGCCTTGGCGAACTGTTCCTTGAAGGCCGCCAATCCGCCGAAACTGCTGTTGATCGCGTCGGCGAGATCGCCACCCGGTTCCTTGGCGCCCCCGGGAGCCATCATTTCCCAGAACATCGTATGATTCACGTGGCCGCCGCCGTTGTTCCGAACCGTGGTTCGGATAGCTTCCGGTATCCGGTCGAGCATCGCCATCAGCTCTTCAATCGATTTGTTCTGAAGATCCGGCTGTGATTCCAGCGCCGCGTTGAGATTATTCACGTAGGCGGCATGATGCTTGTCGTGGTGCAGCCGCATAGTCTGCTCGTCGATATGCGGTTCCAGCGCCTTATAGTCGTACGGTAGAGGGGGAAGGGTGAACGCCATGACCGACTCCTCGCGCTGAAGACATCTGACAGTCAACAATTCCATTCCAGTCGCGAAATATCATTCCGTCCCGAAGAGGGGTCAACGACGATGAGCCACGTCTCGCAATACGTCGTGACACGAGCCCGTGTCTGATCCTCCCGGATTAAGGCCGGTCGGTCCGGTGTTTCTCGTGGGCCTCTTTCCCGGCCTGCACCGCGAGCTCTTGACGCTTCTGCGCGGATTGCAGCCGAGTGATTGGACCCGGCCGACGGCGTGCGCCCTCTGGTCGGTCAAGGACATCGTGGCTCATCTGCTAGATAGCTGCCTCCGTCGATTGTCATATGGGCGGGACCGGAGGGACTCCACCCCGGACCGCAGCATCGCCAGCTATACCGATCTCGTCGCGTATCTCAACCGTCTGAACGCCGAGTGGGTCGCGGCAACCCGGCGGTTCAGTCCCCGCCTGCTGATGGACCTGCTCGATTGGGCGGAGCCCCAGCTCCACCAGTATCTGGAATCCCTAGACCCTCATGGGACCGCGGTCTTCGGAGTTGCCTGGGCGGGCGAAAAGCAGTCGTCCACTTGGTTTGATATTGGCCGGGAGTACACCGAGCGGTGGCTGCATCAACAGCAGATTCGCGAGGCGGTCGGGGCCCCTGGTCTGACCTGTCGGCAATGGCTCTTCCCGGCCCTCGACATCTTCGTCAGGGCTCTGCCATTCAGCTATCGGGAGGTGGTAGCCGATCCTAATACGAGGATCGAGCTCCGGGTCAGCGGAGAAGCGGGGGCAACCTGGACCCTGGCTCCTGCCTCCCAGGGCTGGCAACTCTTTTCGGGAGCTGTCCCCAATCCGACCACGGTCATAAGCCTGGATCAGGAAGCCGCATGGAAGCTCTTCTCCAAGGCACTCTCGCCCGACCGAGCGAGACGAGAGATCGATATCGTGGGAGACTCTAGGCTGGGACAGCGGTTCCTGAGGACATTGGCGGTCATGGCCTGATTGTGGATCATATTTTGCACGGCTTCACCGCCCGAGCGAATCAGCATCTCGCCGGGTGTGCTGTCTGTCTCTCTCGCAATTCACATTCTGATCGAGATAATGCCCGCCCGCCCGCCATTGGGCTCGCCGGGTGAAACGCAACCGTCACGGACATATGCAAGGCCGTCCGACGTCCTGGAACTCCAGCAGAAGGGACCCACCACAGTGACCGTAGCGATCGATATCAATCCGGCAGTGGCCTCGGCGAAGGCGTTCCTGACGGACGCCAGGGCCCGCAACGGACAACTGGTTAAGCGGAAAACCTGGCGCCCCGCCAGCGAGCTCGCGGTGGACCTCGGGACCGCCAATACGCTGGTGTTCGTGAAGGGCGAAGGCGTGGTCCTGAACGAGCCGTCGGTGGCGGCGATCGATCAGGCAACCGGCAACATCCTAGGCATCGGACTGGAAGCCAAACGGATGCTGGGACGCACGCCGGAAGGCGTGCTGGCGGTTCGCCCCATGAAGGATGGCGTCATCGCCGACTTCCACATCGCCGAAAAGATGCTGCGTCACTTCCTGCGGATGGTGATCGACCGGACGATCCTGAGGGTCAAGCCGACGGTCATCGTCTGCGTTCCGTCCGGAATCACTGAGGTTGAGCGGCGCGCGGTGCGCGACTCCGCCCAGTCCGCCGGCGTCAAGCGGCTCTTTATGGTGGCCGAACCGATGGCTGCGGCGATCGGGGTCGGGCTACCGGTGGAGACCCCGGTTGGCAGCATGGTGATCGATATCGGCGGCGGAACGACCAACATCGCGGTGATAGCGCTGTCTGGCATCGTGTGCGACGCTTCGATCCGCACCGGGGGCGATGAGCTGGATCAGGCGATCGTGCAGTTCATGCGGAAGACCTACAGCCTCATGATCGGCGAGCCCACCGCGGAACGGATCAAAATCGGGCTGGGCTCGGCGGTGCAGCTGGAGCGGGAAGGCGAGATGGATGTGAAGGGGCGTGACCTGGTCTCCGGCCTCCCCAAGACGATCCGCATCGACTCCCGTGGTGTGCGGGACGCGATTCAGGAGCCGGTCTCTCATATCATCAATGCGGTGCGACGGGCGTTGGAGATGACGCCGCCAGAACTGGCCAGCGACGTCCTCGAGCATGGGATCATGCTCACTGGGGGGAGCTCGCTCATTCGTGGACTGGACCAGCGGCTGATGGACGAGACTGGTCTACCGGTCCGCATGGACGAAGATCCGCTCACGTCGGTGGTGCGCGGTACCGGCCGCATCCTCGACGACTTTGCGCGCTACGGGACGGTGCTGACGACCTGAGCGCAGCGTTTTCCGCTTCAAACATAGAACCGGCGTCTCCAACGAGATGCCGGTTCTGTTTTAGGACTGCGATTCACCACAGAAGCATAGAAACTCAGAGCGAAACCGGCATCCCGAACGGATGCCGGTGCCCGCAGCCTCCGCCATCTCGGCTGCGGGTTCGGCACGGGGATGCAGCTGAGTGAGCGGGAAGTGCCGGAAGGCAAACCGAGTTAAGTCTCATCCGGTCCAGGATCGAGGCCAGGATCGGGTAAGCCATGCCGCAGTAGGGACACTCATAGTCGCCGTATTCGACCAGCCACCGGCGCATCGGCGGGACCGAGGATGTGATCCCGGTCGCTGAGGGGAGGAGTGAGATGTGTACTCATGAAGGTGCTCCGAGATCGAGAGAGAGCGCAGCAGATCGATCCGTGAAACTGGACCATCCTGGCGGCATGCGCTGTCAGGCAAACGGTAATTCATCGCCGGAGAATCGAACCTCCGCCTCACTGGGAGCGCCTGATGTCGTCGACGGGAACTCTGCCCTCCGAGGTTGCACCCTGGATAGAGCGCCTGGCCCGTCTGGGATACGCAGCCAAGGCGCTTCTTTACGGCACCATTGGCCTGCTCGCGGCCAGAGCTGCGTTCGGGCCGCGTGGGAGAGTGACCGACACGCAGGGAGCCTTGCGCACCGTTGAGGGGATGAGCTTCGGCGATGTCTTCCTGATTCTCATCGCAATAGGCTTCTTCGGGTACGCCGCGTGGAGACTGGTAGAGGCCGCGCTCGATCCGGAACGACGGGGGACTGATCTCAAGGCGCTGGCTGTACGCTTCGGCCTCGCTGTCCGCGGCCTGGTTCACGGCGCCCTCGGCGTCACTGCCCTCCGGCTCGCAACCGGACACGGCGGAGCCAGGAGCGGCAATCAGGCCAAGGAATGGACCACCCGTAGTCTCGAGCTTCCCGGGGGCGAACTGCTTGTCACCGCGGCAGGGCTGTCCATCGCCGCGTACGGCTTATATCAGCTCTACCGGGCATGGGCCGCGAAGTTGGGCCGTCAGCTTCAGCTCGGCCAGGTATCCGAGCCGCTCCGTAGTTGGGTCGTGGGAGTGAGCCGGTTCGGGATCGCGGCGCGTGGCGTAGTGTTCTGCCTGATCGGATTTTTCCTCGCGCGCTCCGGTCTCAGG
>JBKPAO010000045.1:0-19557 GCA_046726475.1 Gemmatimonadota bacterium
TGGAGGAGGTTCTCCCCGATCAGCGACCCGTTCTGGAGCGGAAGATTGGGGACAAATTCGGCCCGGTAGTTCTCGCCGTCGCCAAGGACGCGTTGGAGCCCAAGTTCGACCGACGCGGGGGAGAGCGCGCGTGGCAAGCCCGAAAACAGGAATACTTGAGCCAGCTCGCCATCGCGGAGCCGAGAGCACTCGATATCTGCGTGGCGGATGAGATTCACACCTGCGGATCGACCATGACCGCATTGCGCCGGCTCGGGGTCGAATACCTGCGTACCGTCTCGCGCGCGGGATCGGAGCAAACAATCTGGTGGTATCGGTCGATGCTGGAGATCCTCACGGCTCGGTCCGACTGGCCCCAGCGGGAAATGATCTCCGAGCTGCGGCTGATGAGCGCCGATCTCGTCCGCAGTCTACGGCAACGCGAGGTTGATCTATGAGGCTCATCCTCCTCGGGCTTCTGGGCTGCGCCGTGGCCTGTCTCGGCAGCGGTGCCCCGCCACCGATCCCGCTCAACCCGGTTCGGTTCCTATCGATCAATGACGTCACAGTGGCCGACACGGTGGCTGGGGACCGGGGCGGACTGGCTCGCGTCTCCACCGTGCGAAAGCGACTGCACGATCAGGGACCGGTGGTATTCGCTCTGGCGGGCGATGCGTTGAGCCCCAGCGTGGCGAGCAAGTTTTTCTGGGGGCGGCAGATGGTCGAGGCGTTAAATGCTGCCCAGCTCGACTACGCCACCTTTGGCAACCACGAATTCGATATCGAGCCCGACACCCTGGTGGCGTTGATTGCGGCCTCTGACTTCAAGTGGCTGTCGAGCAACTGTACCCGGCCAAACGGCAGCGCGTTTCCCAAAGTATTGCCCTGGGATACGCTACGGGTGTCGGGTCACAAAGTGGGTCTGTTCGGAGTGACGCTACAGGGGTCCTATCCTCGCTACGTCCGCTGCTCCAACCCCGACAGTGCGGCGCACCGCGCCATCGAGACGCTGGCCTCGGAAGGCTCCGACCTCATCGTCGGGATCACCCACCAAACAATGAACGCCGATCGTGAGCTCTTGGGACGAGAGCCCAAGCTCGATCTGGTGCTCGGTGGCCACGACAACGAAGCGCTGTACTCCGAAGCGCAGGACTCTGTAGTATCCGGCCGCCACGCCGTCAAAGCCGATGCGAATGCGACCAGTCTCCAGTTTGTCACGCTCTGGGGAGGTAAAGGGAATTGGCGGCAAGCCGTTGGTCGGGTGCGGATCGACGGCACGCTCCCCAAGGATCCTCTGGTTTCCATCGTCGTAGATCGCTGGCAGGATAGCCTGGGAAGGCGGCTCGGCCCGGTCCGCACGGTGGGAACTACCCAAGTATCAATCGCTCCATCCGATAGCTCGTCGCGGCGCAAGGAGTCGCTGTTGGGGGACCTGGTGACTGATGCGATCCGGTCCGGCACCGGGGCCGACGTGGCGCTGCTCAACGCAGGAACGCTTCATCTGGACCGGGTGATTCCGCCGGGCCCGATCACGAATCATCAACTCGAGGCAATCTTTCCGTTTTCGGACCAGACTCGGGTAGTCAGCTTCGGGTTAACCGGCACGCGCTTGCGGACGATCCTGGAACATGCGGTGTCGCAGCAGATCCTTGGCACCGGGGGATTCCTCCAGGTTTCCGGTATCTCCTTCACCTTCGACCCCGCACGCCCTTCAGGAAGTCGGCTGGTGGGGGACATTCGACGAGGCAACGGCCAAGTGCTAGGGCCAGCAGACACGGTCTCGGTCACGCTCAATTCCTACCCCGCCTGCCAGGGCGGCGACGGATATCAAATCCCGGAGGCTTCCTCGATGTGTACACAGCTTCGGTCTGCCCCGAGAGCCGTCGATCTGCTATCCCGCTATATCACGGATTCGTTGGGAGGGAGAGTGGAGGCCCCGAGCAGCTCACGGGTGGTGCAGGCCAATAGCACAAATCCCGGCTGAGCCTTTGCTCGCCGGGACCGGTAGCTTTAGCAGTTTTGATCACCCAGGCTGCAAAGCTAAAATCCCTGGGGCCCCTACGGGCTATGTCGCAGTACCAATATCTGGTCAGAAGCTAACCAGGCAGAGTACGCCGCACAAGCGCCCAGCGCTCCCCTCGGTGCTGGGGGGCTTGTATGTTAGGGCATGGGTTTAACCCCTTACCCATCAGTCGCTACCCTACCAAGCGCGTTTGCAGCAGCCTGCCGGCTCTCCCGCACCGAAGGGGAGTTGTTCGAGCGCTGCCGGATTGCGCTGGCCCGTCGCTTTCAGAGCGAACGGATCTGGCTCACAGTCTCATCGCCGACCGATTCGCTGGCCCGGGTGGGCCCCTCGGCAGGATTCGAGGATGCGGCAGAGGTGGCCCGACTCGCCAGCGGACAGACCGAGGTCGTCATCCATGCGGATCCGCTGGTGGCGGAGGAGATGCGGGGCGTGGCCATATCTCTGGCCCTGGGCCTCAGCGTGGTCCTCGAGCTCCGGAGCATCCTCCTGGAGCGCCAGGCGGCGTTGGACGACGCCGTGTTCCAGCTCCGCGCTTTGCGTCAGGTGGCGCGCCTCCTCTCCTCAGTGCACTCGACCGAGGAGACCGAGCAGCTCATCCTCGACTTCATGGCAGAGGTCTTTTTTGCCTGGTGGGCCTGTCTCTACCGGCCTCAGGGCGAGACCTACATCCCCAGCGTATTCCGCTCACTCAACGATCGGTTGCGCCCCGCGCCGATCGACCGTTCCGCTCTCGACCAGGCGCTCCCCCCTGGCAGCACGGCCATTGGTGCGGATGATGTCTCGGTTACCGAACTGGTCGGCCCTGGTGCCGAACTGGTCGTGCCGCTCGACGCCGGTGCCGAACGGATGGCGGTTCTCGTGCTGGGATCACGTATCAGCGACAAGCTCTACGGCCGGGCAGAGTCGGAGCTGGCCGGGACCCTGTCATTTGCCGCCGCGATCGCCCTCAAGAACTCGGAGCTGGTGGAGCAGCTGCACAGCGCAGCGACGACGGATGAACTGACCGGCCTGTGCAATCGGCGCGCGTTGGAGGAGCGGCTTGCGGCGGAGATTTCCCGCAGCCTGCGGCATCAACTCCACACCAGCGTCTTGCTGCTTGACCTCGACCGGTTCAAAGTCGTCAACGACACTATGGGCCACGCGGCGGGCGACCGCCTTCTAGTCCAGGTCGGACAGGTTCTCCGGCGCCAGTGTCGGGCACTGGACGTGGTTGGCCGGCTCGGCGGGGACGAGTTCCTCGTCATTCTTCCCATGACCAAGCCGGCAGAGGCGAGGGTGTTCGTCGCCCGGGTGCAGGCGAGCCTTCGAGAGATCGAGAAGACCAATCCGGAGTTCGGCGCCTGTACCCTGAGCATGGGAATTGCCGAGTCACCCCAACACGGCACGACGGTCAGCAGCGTGCTTGCCGCCGCCGATAATGCGCTCTACCGCGCGAAGCGCGGAGGCAGAAATACGGTCGAGGTTGCGGAGGCCTAGGATCACCATGTCGGACGTCGTTTTCACCCTCCTGGGAGACGCCATCTGGCTGGATTTCGTCAACACGGCCAGGGGCCGCACCGCTCCTCCCCCTGACCTGCTGTTGGATGACGCTGCGATGAGCCAGTGGACACTGGCCCAGCGGCTTCACTCCGACGGCGACGCTCCCCCTCTCGAGCATGCTCTCCGACTGCGGGACCATCTCACCGCCCTGGCCGAAGCGCTCCATCAAGGACTGCAACCTCCTGCAGGCTCCATTGCCGCCATCAACGAGCAGTTAGCTCAGGGGCAGGGCTGTCATCAGCTGATCCGGGTAGGAGGTGAATGGCAGCTTCGGTTTTCCCCGGTCAGGCGGGCGCCAGTGCTCCAGGCCATCGCGCGATCCGCCGCCGCGAGTCTGGCCGATCCGCTGCTCTCGATCCGGCGCTGCGCCGGCGAGAGTTGCTCCCTCTTCTTTACCGACGACTCACCTAATCAGAGCCGGCGCTGGTGCGACCAGGCACTGTGTGGCCGCGACGTTCGGATCGAGCGACGCCGCGGGCTCCTGCGCTGACTACAACCGAGCCGCTCCGCTACTTCCAGCGTACTCAGGAGACGCTGGGGTCCCGCTATCGGCTGGAGCGGACCGTTGCGCTGACTGCCGAACAGGTGCTGTTCGAAGCCTACGATCAGATCCTGAAACGGCGCGTCAGCCTTAGGGTGAACTTCTACGACGACCCGGCAATCCGGACCTGGTTCCTCCGGGAAGCCGAGGCTCTCAGCCGTTTGGATCACCCCGCGATCCGTCACGTCTATGACGCTGGGATCATCGGCGACCTCGCGTTCCGGGTGGGAAACTGGATCGAGGGCGAGGGGCTGCAACAGGCCCTGCACCGAGGCCCCCGTCCCATACCAATGGTGCACGCGCTGGCCCGTGACATCCTGAGCGCGCTGGAGCACGCCCATGGCTATGGGATCATTGTCCGGCGAATTGTTCCGCAGTCGGTCCTGCTCAGCAGCGCGGGACGGGCCACAGTCACCGACCTTCGGTTCTGCAGTTACACTCTGCCGGCGATTCCACCGGGAACGGTGCCAACGGCTCAATGGTTCATGGCCCCCGAAGTGCGGACCGGCGCCGCCGGGGACGCGACCAGTGACGTGTACACCGCCGGCGCGCTTCTCTATGCCGCCGTCACCGGGCAGGAGCCGCCGCTGGATCCCCAGAAGATCCGTCCGCCAACCGAGCTCCGCCCAGCATGCACCCGGGCGATCGAGCGAATCATCCTGAGAGCCATGCAGCCGGCGCAGGACGATCGATATCTGACGGCGGTGGAAATGCTGGAGGACTTTGCGTCCGACGCGGGGACGTTCGAGACCCCCGCGGTTCCCGTCACCCCCGGATCGGTGGCTGACGCAGAGGACAACGCACGCTGGGAGAAACGACTCCGGCGCGCCCTGGGCGACGATTACGAGCTTCTGAATCTCCTCGGAACCGGAGGCTTCGGACGGGTTTACCGCGTCCGTGACCTGCAGCTCGAGCGCGAGGTCGCCCTGAAGGTGCTGCAACCTCTGCTGACGCGGGATCCGGAGGTGGTCGAGCGGTTCCGCCGCGAGGCTCAGCTCGCTGCCGGGCTGAACCACCCCAATATCGTGAACATCTACGACATCGGCGGACGATCGGGGCTGCTCTGGTACACGATGGAGCTGATCGATGGGCCCAGCCTCGCACAACTGGTCGAGCGCGATGGGCCGCTGCCGCTGGACAAGGTCCTGCGCCTGCTCCGCGAAGCGCTGTCGGCGTTAGCCCACGCCCATGGATCCGGCCTGGTTCACCGCGACATCAAGCCCGAGAACATGCTGATCGACCCGACTGGTAGTCTCCAAATCACCGACTTCGGCTTGGCGCTCGCGTTGCGCGGAAGGTACGGCGGGGCCACCAGCCAGAGCGGAACACCCCAGTTTGCCAGCCCCGAGCAGCTGCTGGGAGAGCGGGTGGATCAGCGTTCCGATCTGTATAGCCTGGCGGCGGTGGCATACTATGCGCTGTTGGGTACGGCTCCATTTCCCGGCCTCACGGTCGAGCAAGTGCTCGCCAAACAGACGACGAATCAGTTTCCCACCTCGAAAACCCGGCGAACTGATCTCAGTGAGTCACTGGAGCAGGTGCTCGATCGTGCGCTGAATGCCGACGTCGACCAGCGATATTCCTCCGCCGTGGAATTCCTGCAAGCACTCAATCAGGCCGCCTCCGTCCCGGCGGTGCGCGAGCCGGTCACGGACTGGGCCCGGACCGCCGCTCGGTGGTTTCGGCGCTCCCCCCTTGACTAAATGGGCTCATAATACAGATTAGTCCGCGCGATTGATCACCAGTAGCAGGTCTGACCGGTCAGATTTTCCGCATAGGGATTCAAGACCCGGGTGGATCGCCCTCGGGTCTTCATTTTTTATGACGCAGGACGGGCCTGCGCTCATAAAAACTCGGCTTCGGATATTCCGACGCCGACGCAGTCAAATCAACATGGAGTAGGCGCAATGGCTCGCACCATCGGCACGGTGAAATGGTTCAACGACGCGAAGGGTTTTGGTTTCATCACCCCGGAGAATGGGGACAAGGACTGTTTTGTCCATCACACCGCTATTAAGGCGGAGGGCTTCCGTAGCCTTTCCGAGGGCGACCGGGTTGAGTTCGACATCGTGCAGGGTGCGAAGGGCCCCGCCGCAGAGAACGTAACCAAGGTGAAATAGGGCCAACCTCCGGGTTGGCCTTCGTCGTAAACAAAGAGGCCGCTCAGACCGAGCGGCCTCTTTGTGGTCTAAACCAGAGTCTAGATGTGGAGGATAAATAGACCTAGACTCTCGACCCTAGACTGTCATTTATGACGATAAATCACCCTGCCACGCGTCAGATCGTAGGGTGAGAGCACCACGCTCACCCGATCCCCCTCCAGTACTCGAATCTTGAACTTGCTCATCTTTCCCGCCGCATAGGCCAGAATTTCATGGCCATTTTCCAGCATGACGCGATAGTTCCGGTCCGGGAGGACCTCGGTGACCACACCCTCCATCTCGATGCCTTCTTCTTTGGCCATCCACGCTCTCCAAAAGTCCCACGGGAACCCCGCTCATACCGCGACGAGAAGCGGTGGAATCTTGCCCAGCCACACCTCGGAATCAACTGCGGGGCAATTCCGCCCGAAGCTCCTCGATGCGGCCTTCCACCAGCTGCACCAGTTCTCCAATTGCGCTCGCGTCGAACGTAAGCCGTGCACCGGCAGTGCTGTAAATCTCCGGGAGGCGACGCACCGCCCCGAGCGAGAGTGCATCCCGGTACCGTGCGACCGCGGCAGCGGGATCGGCCAGACTGTTCCGCCAGACCTGGAGCGCTCCCAGTTGCGCGATGCCGTACTCGATGTAGTAGAACGGGTACATAAAGATGTGCAGCTGCCGGTACCAGCGGGCCACCCGCTCCCGGTCTAGGCCGCTCCAGTCCACCCCACGCTCGAAGCGGCGCCGTAGCTTGAGCCACATCTCGTCGCGGGCAGCGGCATCTCCACCCTCACCGCTGGTATAGATCCAGGTCTGAAAGGCATCCACCGAGGCAATGTGGACCAGGCTGAGGAGCACGTCCTCCAGGTGCTCCAACCAGGCGCTCCGCGCCTCCGCCTGGTTGAAGTATCCGACCGGTTGGGCCAAGTGCGGCGATGCGAGGAACTCCATCGACATGGATGCCAGCTCTGCTGCTTCGGAGCCGGGATGACGCTGCCAGATGAGCGGTAAGGGGTGTGACGCAAAGGCGTGAAACGCGTGACCTGCCTCGTGCAGCAGAGTCATGACATCATCCACGACACCCACAGCGTTCATGAAGATGAACGGCCGCCCGTGAAAGTGCAGCGTCTCGCAGTAGCCTCCCGGCGCCTTTCCCTTTCGACTCTCTAGATCGAGCAGCCCTTCATCGATCATGGTCTGGAATTCGCCGCCGAGCGAGGGGTCAACCCCATCGAACACTCGCTTGGCCTTGGTGACCAGCTCGGCGGCGTCCGAGAACGGGCGGAGGGGCTTTTCCCGGTACGGATCCACCGAAAGGTCCCACGGCCGGAGTCGATCGAGACCGAGCCGCTGCCGGCGAGACTCCAACACCCGCTCGACGGCGGGGGCGACGGTCTCCTCGACGGCCTCGTGGAAGCGCTCACAATCGGCTGGGGTGTAGTCGAAGCGGAACTTGGCGGGAAAGATGTAATCCCGGAAATTGGCAAAGCCTGCGTTCCGGGCCGCCCGCATCCTGAGCTCGTACATTCGGTCGAAGAGCGCAGCCAGATCGGCGCGCTCCTCGATGTACGGATGACTGGAGGCGCGAAAGGCGCGCTCGCGCACCGCGCGGTCGGGACTCTTGAGAAAGGGCTGTAACTGAGGAAGCGGCCGTTCGACGCCATCCCATTCGGCGGTCATCGATCCGGTGATCCGCTGATATCGGGCACTGTGCTCTTCCAGGGCCGCGAAAATCGGAACGTTCTCCTCACGGAAGATCTCGATCTGGGTACGGAAGCGGGCGAGGGTCGTTGTCAGGGCAGGCGTGGAATAACCGGTCTCCAACAGCTTGCGCGCGAGCGCAACGCTGCGCTCTTCCATCTGAGGCAGGATTTCACTGGAGAACCGCAGGTGATCGGCTTCGTTGTCCCGATCGCTGGTGTCCACGGTGTAGGCTATCATCGCGCGCGCAGCCGCCTCGGTCACCAACTCCTCAAGGCGGGACCACTCGCTCAGCCATCCTTCAACGCTTTCGGGACCCAACTCGCGAGCCGCCAGTTCGTCGAAGTACGGGGCGATATCGACCCACTCGGACTTGGCCAAGGCGGCTGGAGATGGGGGCAGAAACGACACGGTCACGATAGCTCCTGTTCGTAGTCACCTGAGTCCCCAGAAATAACGAGGGGTTGCGGCAGTCACAATCCCGCTGAGGTGGCCGGGACCAGATCACGGACTGATCTCTCGCGGCTCGACCGGTTGCACGCGGCCCTGACGATGATAGAGATAGGCCAGGAGCAGGAACACGAGTCCGAGAATGAAGACCGATCCGACCCGGTAGAGCGCGTCCAGCGAGGATAGGTCGAACAGGAGAACCTTCACCACCGCGAGCCCGGCGACGGCAAGTCCAGCGACGCGAACCGGTTTGAGATCCCGCTGGAAACCAACCCCTACCAGCGCGGCAGCGAAGACCAGCCACCAGGCACTCACCGCGAGCCCGGCGGCCAATGAGGCGGTTTGGGCGGATGCCGTCCTCACAGCAAAGTACCGCCCAATCTCGCCGGTCACGCCGAACAGGACGATGGCTCCGGCGAGGCCCCAGAGGATTCCTCGAATCAGCGGACCGAGGCTTGATTGTGCGCCGCGCTTCCAGAGTCCGGCCGCAAGCGCAACCATGACCACTGCTGTCCCCCAGAGTGCGACCGGCCAGCGGCCGGTGAAGGCCGCGTCGGCCACGGTGCGCCGCGCCAGTGCGTCGCCGAAGAGTTGATGTAACGCGGCCCACAGGGTGCCCAGGGCGTACCAGCGGCCGTCGTCACGCTGGAACCAATGATCCAGCGCGGACCAGAGCAGCACCAACGCCAGCAGCGCCCAGACTCGCGACACTCCAGACCAGTGCTGCCACGCGGCCACGTCGAGAGCCGCGGCACCGGCCAGGGCAAAGGCCTGGCGAGGGCGCTGATAGCCGGTGACGAGGTAAGGGATCGCGATGAGCAACGCCACCATGCCCGGGTGTTCGTCGAACCAGCCCGGAGCCAGCTGATGCACCGCCCAGCCCACCAACAGCGGCGTTGCCAGGAAGTAGAATGCCTCGCCCGGAGACCAACTGGGTGGTGCATCCAGTGAGATCATCCGTGGCAGCAGCGGGCGATCTGTCCGCAGCGCATACCACCAGACCGGTGCGGCGAGCACCAGCCCGGCTGCGAGCACGGCCCAAGAGTGGTGCAGATGCTGCCCTGCCGCGGCGACGAAGGTCCAGCCTCCCGAGAAAGACAGGAATCTGGTTTCCCACCACCGCTCGCGGAGCCCCACGTGAATACCGACGCTGCCACCGAGGACGCCGTAGGCCAGCACGCCCCATGGGTTTCCCCGGTCGGCCGAGCCGACGTAGGCGATGCCAAAGACGCTGAGCGCAACCACGAACATGGTCTGCCGCCAGCGCCGGCGAGCCGCCACCAATCCCAGCCCTGTTCCCATACACGCGAGATACAACAGAAGTAGACTTGCGTCGGCGTAATCCCGGCCGAGCAGCAGGGGAGCAAAGAATGCTCCCAATGCGGCGGTGGTACCGAGCGATTCCACGTCGATCGCGTAGGCGATCATCGCCAAGGCAACGGAGACCAGAGCGAGACCCACGATGCCGGTCGTGGGCGGGAGAACTCCGTACAGCCGGGCGGCCGCCCAGACGCTGAGATAGATGATGGCGGCACCGCACCCGATGAGGGCGGCACCATAGGTTCGATACCGAGAATGCAGCCGCCACCCCACCGCACCAACAATGACACCGGCGCCGGCTCCCCCAACGCAGCGCATGAGTGGCGAGATCCAACCGCGATCGAACGACAGACGCAACAGGTAGCCCGCCGCGAGGATCAGCGCAACGACACCAACGGCGAGCAGCACGCGCTGACCGATCCACTGCTCGGAGGACAGCGGGGACGCGGGGAAGCGGGAAAGCGGGGAAGCGGGGACGCGGGGAGGCGGGGAGGCAGAGATGTCCCCAGGCCTCGGCTGACTTGGCGACGTCGGCGCTCCCCCGCTCTTCCTTTCACCCTCCGGCTTCCCCGCTTCCCCGCTTTCCCGCTTCCCCGCTAACAACCCCTCCAACCTCGCGACTCGCGCCTCCAGGCGCTCCATCCGATCGTCCTCGCTCATCAGGCTTCCGCTCCTTCCGTCGCCCGCTTGGCGACGCCGGCGTGGACGTCAACCTGAAACGCCATGATGCCGACCAGTGCAACAAATCCACCGGCGACGTAAAACGGCCAGCCGTGACCCAGTCGCTGAAACGTCGTCGTCGCGAGGATCGGTGCCGCAACTCGAGCCACGCCGGCAAAGGTTTGCGCCACACCCATGGTGGTGCCCAGTTCTCCTGGCACCGAGTGACGGGACATCAGCGACGTCGTGGCCGGGAACAGCAGCGCGGTACCAATCGGCACCAGAGGGATGACCAAGGCCAAGGTCCAGAGATCGCGCGGGACCGGGTACAACGCAAGGCCGATAACCAGCAGGATGGTGCCGATTCGCATCGCCCAGGTCTCACCGATGCGGTCGACGATCGGTCCCAGCAGCGCGCTCCGCATCACGAAGGAGAGCACGCCGACATAGAGGAAGACGTACCCGATGGTCTTCTCATCGATGCCGAACTCCGCCCCCAGGTACAGCGCCAGCACCGAGGTCATGGAGGCAAATGCCAACATCCCTACTCCATAGATCCAGAGAAGCCGGCTTATCGCGGTACCAGGATGGCGCAGCGCCATCCACGCCGGATGCCACAGCGGCTTTCGAATCTGGCCGGTCGCAACCCCGAACTCCTTGTGCGACTCGGGAAGCCACTTCCAGGCGAAGATGACATTGATGAGACACAGCGCCGCTGCCACCATACCCGGTGCAGCCTGCCCGAAGTGCGCCGCGAATGAGCCCATCGCCGGCCCTACCATGACTCCGGCGGACGTCGCCGCCGATAGCCAGCCGAGGGCGCGAGCCCGGTCCCCCGGCTCGACGGTGTCCGCCACGTAGGCCTGCGCGACACCCGTCGTGCCGCCTCCGGCTCCCTGCACCAGTCGCGACAGAAACAGCAGCCAGACGCTGGTGGCCAAACCAAATACGACATAAGCGATTGCCGACGCGCTGAGTCCGATCAGCAGCGCCGGCCGGCGGCCATAGCGGTCGGAAACCCGTCCCCAGAGTGGCGCCGCCAGGAGCTGCGCGATAGAGAACGAGGCGATCAGCCGGCCGATCGTCTCCGGCGACGCCTGAAGCTTGAGGGCATAAAACGGCAGCAGCGGCAACACGATCATGAAGCCGATCATGTCCACGAAATTCACAGCAATCAGAACGGCGAGCCGCCGGAATTGTCTCATCCGGGACTGCCCTGCTCGGCACCGATCGCAAAGACAGCGGCACTCACCACCATCAGCACCACGCCGTACGCCGCGGCCACTCCGACATCGGACTGGCGCAGGCTGGAGAGGATCTCGAGCGAGATCGGCCGGGTGTCATAGGTGTACAGCATGATCGACGTGACAAAGTCCCCAAACGCCGTCACAAAGGCGAGACTGGCTCCCGCCATCAGCGCCGGACGCAGGAGCGGAAGCGTCACCCGCCGGAGGGTACGCCAGCGCCCCGCGCCCAGGCTCGCCGCCGCTTCGTCGAGGGACGGATCCAGCGCACGAAACCCGGCGCTCACCGCTCGGCTCGTAATCGGCAGATTCCTAACCAGGTAGGCGAGAGGAAGCAGCCAGATCGTTCCTACCAGTATGAAGCGACCCGCCAGTGGCGCATGAACACTGAATGCCGTGGCGAGGGCAATGGCAAACACGGTACCTGGCACCGCCCACGGGAGGGCAAGCAGCCCCTGGATCGTTCGCGACACGGTACCTCGCCGGCGGATCGCCAGCATGCCCGCGAGCAGCGCGATGACAACCGCCGCGAGGGTCGCGATAGTTGCGAGCCAGAGGCTGTTGAGCAGCGGCCGGGACCGGACCGGGTCGTCCACTAGGGCGAGGTAGTTGCGCCAGGTGTACGCGGGAGGTAGCGGTTCCGTGGTCCAGGTACCCGCTGGTACGAATGAGACGAGCAGCAGTGTGAGATGGGGCAACAGGAGTACGGCCGCAAGCACCCACCCAAGCACCCCGGCTGCAATCCGGAGAGAGCGTCGTCGTATAGGGACGAGCGACGGTGCGATGCCCTTTCGGCCTCCGGCGACACTATCATAGGCCCCGGCACCACGCAGGAACCAGAGCGCTACCAGCGCCATCAGGGTGAGAGAGGCGGTCTCGATCATGGCGAGCTGATCGTCGCCGTTGAGTCGGGTGGCGACGATCTGGGTCGTCATGACCCGGAAGCCGCCCCCGAAGATGTAGGGCGCGCTGAACGAGGCAAGGGACGTCATGAATGTGAGGAGCGCGCCGCCACCAAGCGCAGCATACAACAGCGGAAACACGACTCTGCGAAGGGTGCGCCACCGTCCGGCTCCCAGGCTCGCCGCTGCCTCGAACAGTGCCGCGTCGAGCGACGCCAGCCCGGCTCGGGTGAATAGATAGAAATAGACGTACATCGAGTACGCGTGCACCAACAGGATGGCCGCCGCCCCCTGCAGGCGCCATGGCGGCTTGTCCAGGCCCAATACGCGCTGAACCAGGAGTGAGGTGAACCCGCTCTCTCCGTACAGAAACAGAAATGCGATGACGCCAACGAGAGGAGGGAGCACGGCGGGGAGGGCAATCAACCCGCTGAGGACCCTCCGGCCGGGAAAATCGTAGCGCCAGAACAGATAGGCGAGGGGAACGCCGATCATCGCGGCAAGTGCGACGGTGGCGATCGAAATCCAGAGACTACCCCACAAAGCCTGCGCTTCGTTGCGCCGATCGAGGAAGAGTCGCACGTACTCCAGCGTCCACCCGCCGGGTCCCCGAAATCCCTCGATCAACACAATCACGAGTGGATAGGCCACGAGCCAGCACAACAGGATGAGCAGCGCCGTGCCCCCAAGGCCCGCACGTAATCGGTTCATGTTCCGCCACGGCGAAACAGGTGGATTCCGCCCCCGGCGCGGCGGCTCGGCATGATCCCTACGCGCTCGCCGATGGTCACTGCCCGAGGAGGGCCACTCACCTCCAGGGTGGTTCCGCCTTCGGTGAGCACGGCGTAGAGACTCGCAGACCCGGTGAACCGCCGTTCCGTAACGGTACCCAGGATCGCACTGGGGCTCGGCGCAGACAGTCGGAGCGCCTCAGGCCTTACCACCATTAGTGCGGGTCCTTCGACTACGCCGGGCACGACGCTTTCCGTGAGGTCCCATTCGACACCTTCAACCGATATGCGAAGCCCACGGTCGTTCCGCCCAATGACCGTAACGCCGATGTTGCTGGAGCGCCCGATGAACTCCGCGACGAACTCATTGCTCGGAACGGCGTAGAGATCCTCTGGAGTCCCGACCTGTTCCAGCCGTCCCGCGCGAAGCAGCGCAACCCGATCTCCCAGATCAAATGCCTCGTCCTGTTCATGGGTGACGAAAACGGTCGTGATCCCTACCCGGTGAATCAGATCCCGAATCTCTCGCCTGGTGCGCTCTCGCAGCGCGGGATCCAGGTTGGAGAGCGGCTCGTCCAGGAGCAACACTCGGGGTTCCGGAGCCAGAGCCCGGGCCAAGGCGACACGCTGCTGCTGTCCGCCGGAGAGCTGACCGATGCGTCGCCGCTCGAACCCGGCCAAATCGACTAGCGCCAGCGCGCGGGCGATCCGTTCTGCCAGGGCACCCCCGCGAACCCCCAACGACTCCAGGCCAAAGGCGACGTTGTCTCCCACGTCGAGATGGGGAAACAGCGCATAGTGCTGAAACACCATGCCGAACCGTCGGGCAACCGGCTCGACCGCGGTGACGTCCTCGTCCTCTACCAGTACCCGGCCGTCATCCGGCACCTCGAAGCCGGCGAGCAGCCTCAGCGTGGTCGTTTTGCCGCTGCCGCTGGGACCTAGCAGCGCCAGCATCTCGCCGCGCTCGAGAGTGAGCGAAAGGGAATCGACGGCAGTCGTCTGGTCGAAACGTTTCGTGAGATTCTCCAGCCGCAGGAAAGGCGCCCTCTCGCCTCTCACCGGCTACCAGTCCCACGCACGTGTTGGTCCCAGTAGCTCATCCATGCCGGCCCCTGGCGGGAGAGCAAGCCCCAATCCATCTCGGCTACGATCATATCGCGATCCACCTCTGCGACCCATGGAGGTGTCGAGTCGGGAGGCAGGTCCGTGCGAGCGGGGAGGCGGAACACCTGGCGAGCTGTGAGGAGCTGAGCCTCGGTGCTCCCCACATAATCGATGAATGCCTTCGCTGCCTCCACGTGTCGGCTGCCCCGCACCAGTCCTATGCCGTCATCGATGACAACCGTGCCACTCCTGGGAAAGACATAGCCCAACGGCATCCCTTTCGATTGGCTGATGAGGATATCCTGAAGGTCCCAGAGGCTCACCAAGCCTTCCTGCCGCGCCAGCTTTTCGTAGAGCAGGGCCGGACTGATGGTATAGGTCTTGGTCTGGCCATCCAGGTGCCGCAACCACCGCATGCCCCTTCCCGTGTCACCGGTTTGCCGTAGGCTGCGAAGGATGATGAGTCCCCAGATCGCCCGCATCGTACCACTGGCCATCGGATCACGGATGATGATCTTGTCCTTCCAGCGCGGAGCCAGTACGTCGTCCCAGTCCTGGGGGGCTTCCGAGCGTCTGACAGCCTTGCTGTTGTAGGCAATGACGGCTGGCGTCCGGTACACTGGGTAGTAAAGGCCGGGTCGACTGGGTGAACCTGCAGGCACTTTGTCCGCCCACGACGGCCGGTAGGGCGCCAGCAGGGAATCGTGAACGCCGCGGTCGAAGATGGTCGATGGCCCGCCAAACCATACGTCGGCTTGGGGATTCACCCGCTCGAATCGCAGCCGATCCAGGATCTCCTGCGATCCCATGTCGAGCCAGCGCACGTCCACATCGGGCCGGAGCTTCTCGAACGCATGCTCCAGCAGCGACAGCTGGTCCCGGCCATGAGGCGAGTAAAGGACGAGCGGAGTGCGAGGATCGCGGGTGCAGGACAGGGCGGAAAGCGCGGTAAGGGCGGACAGAGCGGAAGCACGAGTCAGGATCGATGAGAGGAAGCGCCGACCGCTTGTTCCGCTAATCCCGCCTTTACCGCCGCCCTCACTATCTCCCATGCGGCAGAGCGAGCAGATTCGCGAAGAGGCGGAATGCGCCTGGAACACCGGCCGGCAGCTGGCGGAAAAAGCTAAGTCCGGTGTAGACGTAGGTTCCCTTTCCCAACGGTGCAACCAGAAGGCCGCCGCCCAGCGCCGGCTCGCCCGGATCATTCATCCGGAGGATCGGTCGGTAGTGCCGGTCCCAGCTCCGCGCGAAGTAGAGTCCCCGCTCCTGGACCCAACCCTGCCAGTCAGCGCTTCCCAGCCGGTTGGGAGCGAGCACGATCGGGTGATCGGGCGTGATCACCTGCACCGGCGCGTTCTCGTCGGTGACTCGATCATGCCCCACCGTCGTTCCGGTGCCGAGGAGTGACAATCCTCCAACCCGGAGCGGGTAGGGAGCGAACCCACCGTTGAAGTATGGTTGCTGCTGATATTGGACGATCACGAGGCCGCCTCGGCGGGCGTACTCCAGGAGCCGCCGATTATTCTCGACCAGGGCCGAATCCACCTCGAAGGCGCGGGGGCCAACTACGATCGCGTCGTACCGGCTCAGGTCACCCTGCTCCAGCGCTGTCGCGTTCAACAAGGTAAGTGGGACGCCTATGCTCACCAGCGCTTCGGGAACCCGGTCGGCTGCCCCCCGGATGTAGCCCACGCGCGTCAGATGGGGCAGCACCAGCGGTGCCACTCGCAGGATAGCCCGCGACGGCTTGGGATAGGTCCGAGGACGGATGTGTGGGTAGTCGACGTTGTAGACGCCTATGTCGTATGCGGTGCCGCCCAGATCGCGAGCTACCGCCTTTAGCTCAAAAGTTCCCGCACGAAGTCTGGCCGGTGCCTTCACATCGAACGCGAACGTCTCTCGTTCGTCCTCGTGGACGAACTGAAAGCGTTGGGGTGTGACTCGCGGCCAGCCGGGGGGAACCTGAAGCGTTACGGTGCCGGACGTGGAATCCCTCGCCCCGTGCGTCAGCGTCACGGTGAAGCGATGGGGTGAGGTGGAGCTGAGCGGCCAGAGCTCAGTAGCCGGACCGACCTTCACATCGATCCGAGGCACGACCGTCACCGGACGCCGAACCTCTCCCCGCGACTGGTCGGTCACACGGAAGGCTGCCTCCGCCCAGAAACCTGCTTCCACGCTGTCGGTGGGACCATCGGTAAGCTCGCTCGAGCCCTCGAACTCCGGCGGCTCGAAGGGGTCACCGTAGGGCATCGGAACCAGGACATGGCTCCCCGTCTGCTGGGGCCAAACGTACAGATCGCCGTCGCGGGGAGCTCGCAAGAAATACGGGGTGGTGACAGGCTGTTCGTCCATCACCTTGAATATGACGGTGTCACTCTGGACCTGACCCGGATCGACTCTTTTCGCCGCGGGTACTGCCGGTGAATGACACTCGGCCAGGGGGATGCACTGGGATGGTAACATCTGGACCACATGCGGTTCGGTAGATGCGTTCCAGGTCGACAGGGTCCATTGCAACGGCTGACCCGCCACAACCCGATCATCGTCGACCAGCACGTCGAACACGACACGGCTGAGATAGCCGGCGGCCGCGTTGAGATGTCCCAGCTGATCGTTGATCTCCATGCCTCGGGTATAGAAGCGCTGCTTGTCTAGGGTATCGGCCCGCCCACTTCCTACGACCGCGTCCTCGAGGTCACGTCCGGCACGCGCCAATAGAGCGCGAGCTCGCAAATTGTCATCCCCGACCAAAGCCCTGAGTGAATCGATCCGAGCCTGGTAGCGGCGGAGTGACCCCGGGGAGCCGCTACGAGGGATCAACGTGGCTGAACCTCCACTAACTCGGCGGCGCTCGCCCACCGGCATCGCGGCGAGTGAGGTGTCGATTCCGGCGAACAGGCTTGGCGCACCACCTCCCGTACGATCTTCTACCAGTGACAGCCGAACCTTCGAAGGACCCGGCTGCTGCAATTGTCCCATGTCCTGGGAGCGGTGCAGGCTGCGTCCGGCCATAGCGATCTGGTGGAATGACTTGCCGACCGCGCGGTCGAGAACCCCGCCTTCGATGGTGAGCGTCGTTGCCCCGGTATCGAAGCGGGCGCTGCGGTAGAGCTTGAGTGGAGCCCAGGGAACCAGTCCCTCGGCAGCAAGCTCCGGAAACCGAAGCGAGTCCCCGGCGACTCGGAAGGCCTCCCGGGCAGCCCATCCCGCGGCCTGATGTTGGCCGTGACCGTCTCGGGGGGTTCCACTGAAAATCGAGACCACAATCTGGGGCCGAAACTTTCGGACGATCCGCACCACGTCCTTGAGGATCTCGTCACGGGGCCAGTGCTGCCATGTCTCGTCCAGCGATTTTGAGAAGCCAAAGTCATACGCCCGGGTAAAGTACTGGCGGGCCCCATCCAGTTGTCGCGCCGCCAACAACTCCTCGGTGCGAAGCAGTCCCAGAGCTTCCCCCAGCTCTGGACCGATGAGATTCTGGCCGCCTTCACCCCGATTGAGCGACAGGTATGCCGCCTCCGCGCCCATCCCCCGGACCAAGATGGTGAGAAGCTCGGTGTCCTCGTCGTCGGGGTGGGCACCGATCATCAGCACTCGCTTGTAGTGCCCCAACATGCGGAGCTCCTGATCCAGCGCGACCGCGCCACCGGCGGAGGGTGGCTCGAGTTGCGCTGAAAGAGACGATGCTAAGAGGTGCGCGAGGAGGAGAGAGAAAAAACCAGCGGGGAGATTTCGCCGATGCACAGACCCGGTCGCAGGGAGGTGAAGCTGGAAGGTAATTCGGTCAGGTCGTTACGTCATTGCGGCGCATCTCCCAGCGGGACGTCACGACAGGCAGCACGAAAGTCCGGATGACGCATCCACAGGTAAAGTCCCATGCACGCTGCCGCTAGCGTATTCGCCACCACCACGGCCCAGAACGGGAACAGCTCGTTCGTACGCTCGGAGAAGACTTCCAGCAGCCCGTAAAACAGGACTTCGAAGACCAGAAAGATCGGCAACAACGCGTAGCGAACGACCGGGTCCCGGACTCCCCAATGTACCAGCGCGACCAGGCCCATTCCCAGCAGAGCGAATACGGCGAAGTGAAAGGCGGTGTAAACCAGGATTGCCCCAAACACGATCCGGCTGGTATCCGGGGTAGAGTCTCCGAAGAGCACCACCTGCCCCAGAAGGCTCGGCGTTTGGAAGGGATGACCGGCTATCGAGTCGAGCAGCAAAAACCAGAGGGCGACCGCGAGACCCCCGATGATTCCTACATCGGTGCCCTCGGACCAAATCGAGTGGGAGTTGTCCAGCATGCTGAGCCTCCGGAGAAGTCCCGCGGATCAGTGATGCTGCGCGTGGCGTCTTTGCATCACATTGGGGCTCACGAGTCTGAAGCGCAAGGCGCCGGCCATCGACGGCTACTGCCGGGGCACACCGGGCGGGTGAGGCGGCGGCTTAACTTCAGCGCCCAGAGGGGCTTCATCGAAGGAGCCACGCAGTCGCGGGTGCCGCTTCCATAGATATAACGCCATCGAGCCGATTCCCAACACGCTCCCTCCGATTGCAGTGAGCCAGGGAAGTCGCTGATGGGTGATGGAAGAAAGCATGACCAAATGGCCCAAGAAGAGCAGAAAGCCTATCACCACGCCGAGCCAGACACCCATCCGTAGCGATGGGTTTCGAGTGGCCAGGTGAGTGAGCCAGACAAGACCGATCCCCAGCGCGGCGAAAACGATCAGATGCAGCAGGGAATACTCGGCGACCGCCTGAGGGACAATGCGGTCGGTGGGCAGCATATCGCGTCGGACGAAAACCTGGCCTAGCACGTTTGGGGTGCTGAGCGGCTTTCCCCTCCCGAGGTCAACAACCAGGTACCATACCGCGACTACGATCGCGCCGACCAGGCCGGTGAGGATGCCCTCGGCGAAGGTCTTGTGTTGTCGCTCCTGCATGATGGCTCCGCTTTTGGTGTCGTCCCCTCCGATTTTCCGGGATACAGATTGGATCTCTCTACGAGCGGGATGATGTGTCGGCGGTCACCTGTTTCCCTGCCCTCGACGCTCGGCACAGCCGTCACACGGACAGTACCGCAGCAGTTGGACGTAGGTGTAGATGCCGGTGCCATGCCCATCGCTCCACTGGATCCTCAATCCGTAAGACCCGACCAGCGCCAAAGAGAGCGGGCGAATATCGGGAGGCACGCGTGCGGGATCGAGGATTGGTCGCCC
>JBKPAO010000046.1:0-12116 GCA_046726475.1 Gemmatimonadota bacterium
AGCGGACAACGTTGGTACCACGTCATTTGTCAATAGTGAGCGGGGAAGCGGGACAGCGGGGACGCGGGGAAGTCGATCAGTTGGTGACTCTCAGTCCCTACATGGTTGCCGGGTGCTCTCCTCCCGCGACGACTTGCTAGCTGTCGAGCGCTTCCCCGCGTCCCCGCTGTCCCGCTTCCCCGCTCACTATTGACAAATGACGTGGTACCAACGTTGTCCGCTTGCACTTCCGCCCCTACCGCTCCTTCCGCCTCTTCTGCCATCTTCTATACATTAGACCAATGGCTGAAGTCATACCGATCGGGTCGGACCACGCCGGTTTTCAGTTGAAGGAGCGGTTGGTAGAAGAGCTGCGGGTGCTGGGGTATGAACCGCTGGATCTGGGCACGCACAGCGCCGAATCCACCGACTACCCGGACTTCGCGCATAGGGTGGCATCGAAGGTGGAGCATCACGATGTCGATCGTGGCGTTCTGCTTTGTGGAAGCGGACTGGGAATGTCGTACGCGGCCAACCGGCACCCAGGGGTTCGAGCCGCCGTTGCCTGGTTGCCTGAGATTGCGAAGCTGGCACGCGAGCACAACGACGCAAACATTCTTATCCTTCCCGCTCGGTTCGTCAGCGAAGAAGAAGGGGTGGAGATCTTGAAAACCTGGCTCCAGACTCAGTTCGTCGGTGGACGGCACGCCCGGCGGGTCGAGAAGATCGATCGGGAGGATGGATGACGCTGGATCACAACGCATCACTTCGAGAGGCTGATCCCACCGTTGCCCGGTTGATTAACAGTGAGCTGCGGCGGCAACAGCGCGGGCTGGAGCTCATCGCGAGCGAGAACTTCGCCAGTCGGGCCGTCATCGATGCCATGGGCACTCCGCTGACGAACAAGTATGCGGAGGGGTATCCCGGGCGGCGCTACTATGGCGGGTGCGAGGTCGTTGACGAGATCGAGCAGCTGGCCATCGATCGGCTGAAACAGCTCTTCGGCGCCGAGCACGCTAATGTGCAACCCCATTCCGGGGCACAGGCCAACTTCGCCGCCTTTATGGCGCTGATCCGCCCGGGCGAGTTGCTGTTGGGCATGTCGCTCCCCCACGGCGGCCACCTCTCTCACGGGGCGGCGGTTAACCACAGCGGCGTCGTCTGGCGAGCGATCCACTATGGCGTCGACCCCGTCACCGGGCGGATCGATTACGACAAGGTCCGCGACCAGGCCCGGAAAGAGCAACCGAAGCTTATCATTGCTGGCGGGAGCGCGTACGCCCGCATCATCGACTTCGCGGCGTTCCGGTCGATCGCGGATGAGGTCGGGGCGTTCTTTCTGGTGGACATGGCCCACTTTGCCGGGTTGGTAGCAGGCGGTGTCTACCCGTCACCGGTTCCCCACGCACAGGTCGTCACCAGCACCACCCACAAGACGCTGAGAGGTCCGCGGGCAGGGTTGATCCTCAGTACTGCGGAATACGCCAAGGCGATCGATAAATCGGTGTTTCCCGGGACTCAGGGCGGTCCCCTTCAGCACGTGATCGCTGCCAAAGCAGTTGCCTTCGGCGAGGCGCTGACCGAGGACTTCAGGGAGTACGCCCACCAGGTCGTCGAGAACGCGAAGACGCTAGCCGACGGGCTGACCGAGCGGGGATTCGCCATCGTCTCCGGTGGAACGGACTCGCACCTGATGCTGGTAGACTTGCGGCCCAAGGAGCTAACCGGAAAGGCCGCGGAAAAGCTCCTGGGACAGGCTGGAATCACCGTCAACAAGAACACCATTCCAGACGATCCTCAGTCACCCTTCGTGACCAGCGGGATCCGCCTGGGCACGCCGGCGGTGACCACCCGCGGTATGGGGGTCGCTGAAATGCGGCTGGTAGCGGAGCTGATCGATCGGGCGCTGACCCATCCCGACGACGAGACATTGTCGCAGGTCCGGGTGGAGGTCGAGGAGCTGACGGCAGCCTTTCCCCTTTATCAATCGAAGACTCCAGCCAGCAGGCCACGGCCTCGCCCTGCGCTGGTCGAGACTCACCAGTGAACGATCTGCAATTTGCTGACGATGTTCTGGCGCGGATCCGTGCGCATGGCGGAAAGTACCACGAGCGCGCGTACTTGTTCGTCCTCGCGAGCATCGAGTTTCTGCAATCCCGGCTGGAAGTGCGCCGGCACGTCACCGCCCCTGAGCTCGCCTGGGCCTGCCGCGATCTGGCCCGCGAGCAGTTCGGCTTGATGGCACCGGCGGTGCTGAGCCACTGGGGTATTAGCCGCACCGACGATATTGGGCGCATCGTGTTCACCCTGGTCGAGATCGGGATGTTGGTGACGCAACCCGGCGATCATGAGTCGGATTTTCAAGGAGTGTATCAGTTCGCCGACGTCTTCGGCGATGCCTACGAGTGGCAGGGACTGCGCGGCGTCTAGCGGTCACCAGGAGGAGTATGGATACGAAAGAGTGGCCGGCCTGTCAGAAGTGCTCCCAAGGCACCCTGATTCCGCTCTCGGATTACGGCCGGGAAGGTGCTCCGATCACCTACAAAGCGTGGGTCTGCACCAACCCTGACTGCGGGTTCAATCTCCGCATCGACAACGGCGAGATCAGCTTCGGGCGAGCGATAGGGCAGAGTTATAAGTAGCTAGGAGTGGGGAGCTGGGGGCTATGCTTGTCACCCTGAGCGAAGCGAAGGGGCCGAAATGTTGTTTCAGTCGAGTCCATCGCCGTGGGTAAGTGGTCCAGCTCCTTCGCTTCGCTCAGGATGATCCGCGTCTTGCTTCTATCCCAGCTGCCAGTTCGTAGCTCCTAGCTCCCAACTCCCATGCCCCCTACCATCCCGGTCCTCAGCCCCGAACAATCCAATCTGTGGGACGAGCTCGCGGTCGGCGCAGGGATAGAGCGCGCCACCTTGATGGAAAGCGCGGGACGTGCGGGGGCCATCGTGCTGGCCGAGCGGTTCGCCCACCTCCTCCGGAACGGTGTCCTTGTGGCCGCGGGCCCAGGAAACAATGGCGGTGACGGGTGGGTGATGGCTCGAGCACTTCACCGGGCCGATATTCCGGTCTGGGTGACCTCGATCCCCTGTGGGTCAGAGCTTTGCACGCGTGCGGCAGGCCTTGCCCGAGCCGAGGGCGTGCGGGAGGTTGCCGCGGACGGACCATGGCCCAACGTGGGCCTGGGGGTCGACGCCCTGCTCGGCACCGGCGCGAGTGGCGCACCCAGGCCGGCCGTCTCCGCATTGCTGGGCCGAGTTCTCGATCTGGAAATCCCGATTCTCGCGATTGATGGACCAACGGGAATCGATCTCCTGACCGGAGTGGTACACGGTCCAACCCGGGCCGACCTGTCGGTTACCTTTGGCGGGCTGCGCCGGGGCCATCTGTTGGCGCGGGACGAAGTCGGATCTTTGGTTGTGGTTGACATCGGTCATCCCCGGCCGGACCCCTGCTGGCCCACTTTGGTCAGCGCAGCGCAGGCGGCGGAGTGGCAGCGCCGGCTCAAGCCTCGGGACCACAAGGGAGATCGAGGTCGAGTGGTCATCATCGGCGGTGCTCCCGGAATGAGCGGCGCGCTCAGGATGGCTGCCCGGGCGGCGTTCGCGGCTGGAGCCGGGTTGGTACACGCGGTTGCCCCTCCGGAGACGGTTGCGGCGCTGGTCCAGGCCGAGCCCGATGTCCAGACTCTCGAGCAGCCATTCGATCGCCCCCCGACGCCAGCTCTGATTGAGCTGGTCTCGAAAGCCGATGCTCTGGCAATCGGGCCCGGGCTCGGCCGCGAGCCTGGGCGCCGTGCCTTCGTCACCGCAGTGGTCGAGGCGGCGAGCAGGGCTGTCATCGATGCGGATGCACTCATCGCCTTTGCCGGAGCGGAATCAGAGCTCCGCGCCCTAGCCCAAGCACGCGCGGTGGTACTGACACCCCATCCCGGAGAGTTCCGCGCCCTCTTTCCTTCTCTGGCTTCAATTCGGGAGTTGGATCCGTGGAGCGCGGCAGCGAGTGCCGCGCAGGCCTCGGGTACCACGCTTCTGCTCAAAGGTGTGCCTACAGTGATAGCGTCAGGAACTGGGCCCCTGTTCACCGTTGCGGCAGGAAATCCAGGGCTCGCGACTGGTGGAAGCGGAGACGTGCTCACCGGATTGGTCAGTACGTCTCTTGCCCAAGGCCTGGAGCCGATGGCGGCCGCCGCCGTTGGGGCGCAAGCGCTCGGTGAAGCCGCCGATCTAGCGGCTCGGCGCACCACCGCACGAGCCGCACGGCCGATGGATGTCGTGAACGCGTTAGCCGACGTCTGGCGGGAGTGGGAGATGCTTCAGACGGCTCGTCCGGTGCCGCGTCCGCCCATACTCCTGGAGCTTGCCCGTCCGCAAACCGTCTGACTCACTGATCCGGCTCTCGGCATGAGTCGGACCTGAACTGTATAGATTGCTCGAATGCGCTGCCTCCCCCTCCTGTTCCTCCTCACCGCTCTGGCAAGAACTCCCGCAGCCGGACAGTCGCTGACTAGAGACTGGCGCCCTGAAGACCGAACCATCATCGGCGACTTCAGCCGGGTCTCTGGGATCGCCGCTACGCTGGATCGAGTGTATATCGTCTCGCAATCAGGCGTGCTGATTTGGAATCCACAGTTTCAGCATTGGGAGGGAGTCGTCGATCCACCCGATCCTTCGCTCCTGGCTGGAGTGTTCACCGCTCTTGCCGATCCCCTGGACAATTCCCTCTGGCTCGCCGCCCCCGACAAATGGGTGCATTACCAGCCCGACATCCAGCTCTGGGAGCAGGGCATGGTCCCCGACGGCATACTCGGCATCGCCTTCGACCAGAACGACCCGGCCGCCGGACTGTATCTGCGTACCCGAAACGACTGGCAACTAGTTCCGCGGGGTGGCTCGGTCGCTACGCCGGCATCGCCGCCTGCCCGGCCGCTCGCACCGACCTCCATAACCGACGCGATCCGGGCCAATCCCATGTTGCAGGCGAATGCAGCCTCCATCCTGACCGACAGGCGCCTCCGAACCGTTCGCTATACTGCCGCGGCGCGCTCCTTCGACAATCGTGGATGGTATGTCGGCACCTCTGGCTTGGGCGCATTGTACTTGGCCGATGGATCACCATTGCCTCAGTGGCTCACCTTCGGCCTGCCATCATCCCGGGCTGGAGCGGTGTTCAGCTGGCCGGGCGGCGTGTGGGTGGCGACCGACCGCACGCCTTTGACCGACGCATCGCTGACCTTCGTCGCGGCTGACCTGGCTCAGTTCCACTCGGTTCCTGGCCCTTCGGCACTCGGCACTCCCTTCAATCAGGTCCGGGAGCTCGCGGGACAGGGCAGGGAGGTCTGGGCGGCAACCGACCTGGGGGTAGCCCGAGTCGAGCCTGCCGACAGCACTCTACAGCTGGTAGATGAGCGCCGTGGTCTCCCCGATAGCCGAACGTATTCGATAGTCTCCCGCAGGGGTCGGATCGTCGTAGGTACGGCGCACGGGGTTGCCCGAGTGAGCGACTCCTTGCACGTACAACGGGTCGCTCCCGGATATTCCGCTGCCGCGTACACCGTGTTCCCCGCGGGCGATTCGGTCTGGGTCGGCACCCCGGTCGGGGTATTGGTTGCCTTGCCGAACCAGCCCAAACTGATCCGCCCCGCCGGCCTCTCATCGGCGAGTCTGCAAGCCACTGTGGTGGATCTCGCTCCGCTAGGCGACACCCTGGTTGCTCTCACGCTCGACCAGTTGCTCTGGTGTAATCCCCGCACCGGCCAATGGACGCTGGGACCCAACCTCTCTGCTCTCCTGGGTCGATTACGCCGTTTCGTCGCCGATGGTCCGGGGTTTTGGGTAGCGGGCGATCGCGGCGTGGGCTTTGCCCGATTGGGCACGCCGGCTTTGCGGCCTCTCGGCCAGGGGGATCTTCCTGGCGCAGCCAACGATCTTGCGGTTGACGAGGACTTCCTCTGGATCGCGACGGATGGTGGTCTGGTCCGGTTCCGACTGGACGCCATCCGGCCGTGAAGAAGCCTCAGCCTCTTCCGGGGCAGAGCCTTCCGCTCGGTCCCGGTCCTGAGTTCGATCGCATTCGCGGCATCGCTCGAGTCCTGGGCAAGCAGGGCTGGGGTATCGGCGACGATTGCGGGTTGGTGCGCGAGGGCGATGAGTTCTTCGCCTTCAGCACCGATGTCAGTGTCGAGCAGGTGCACTTTCGCAGAGACTGGATCACGCTGGAGGAGATCGGCTGGCGGGCGAGCGCCGCAGCGCTTTCGGATCTGGCCGCGGATGGCGCGGCACCGGCAGGGGTGCTTTGCGCCGTGGTTACTCCCGAGTCCGGCTCCGGGTCGGAGCTGCTCCAGCTAATGGCGGGTGTGCGCGCCGCGGCGGAGTTCGTAAACGCTCCGGTTCTTGGTGGAGATCTCTCGTCCGGTCCGGCCTGGACACTGGCGGTGACCGTGGTGGGTCGAACCCGGGCACCGATCAGTCGGGCCGGGGCAGAGCCGGGGGATCGGGTCTGGGTAACCGGGTCACTCGGGGGCGCGCGGGCAGCCGTGGAGATTTGGCGCCGGGGCGAAGAGCCAGCCGCCGGGGCGCGACAATGTTACGCACACCCGGAACCCAGGATCAACGCGGGACGATGGCTGGCCCGGCACGGCGCTCACGCCATGATCGACATCAGCGATGGATTGGCGGGAGACGCGGGACATCTCGCCGCGGCCTCGGAAGTCGCGGTGGACATCGATTTGGCGATGCTGCCGATTCATCCCGACGTGGCTCTCGCGGCGCGGAGGCGGGGCGTCCCCCAACCGCAGTTCGCCGCTGAAGGCGGTGAAGACTTCGAGCTGCTGGTCGCGCTTCCAGCCCGGTTCGACTCGGCGGCCCTCTTCGCCAGCGAGTGCGGGATTCCGCTCACACCGATCGGAGCGGTCCAGGAAGGAAGCGGCGCCCGCTTTCGACAGGATGGCCGAACCGTTCCCTTGGGAGGCTTCAACCACTTCGGTTGAGGAACGCCGGGAGGTTGGCTAGCTTCGGGCGCTCGTCAGTCGTCAGTCGTCAGTCGTCAGTCGTCAGTCGTCAGTCGTCAGTCGTCAGTCAGTCGTCAGTCCACTCCACTGCCCTCGTACCGGCGATAATGTCAACGATCATAGAAGTCCACGCACGCGAAATACTCGATAGTCGGGGGAACCCGACGGTCGAAGCGGAGGTAGTCCTCTCCAGTGGTGCCCAGGGCCGGGCCGCTGTCCCCAGCGGTGCATCCACGGGGGAACATGAAGCGGTGGAACTGCGGGACGGAGACGCCAAGCGCTATGGGGGAAAGGGCGTCGTCGAGGCGGTGCGGAACGTCAACGACGTCCTAGGGCCGCGTCTGGAGGGACGCTCTGCTGCCGATCAGATAGAGATCGATGCCGAGATGATGGATGCGGACGGGACGCCGAACAAGAGCAAGCTCGGAGCCAACGCGATCCTGAGCGTGTCGCTCGCGGTCGCTCGGGCGGCGGCGCAGGACTGCGGGCTCCCGCTCTACCGCTATCTCGGCGGTCCGATGGCGCGGGTACTCCCGGTGCCCATGATGAACATCCTGAACGGTGGTGCCCATGCATCCAACAACGTGGATGCTCAGGAGTTCATGATCGTACCCATCGGCACCGACAGCTTTCCCGCTGCCCTGCGGATCGGAGTGGAGGTGTTCCACGCGCTGAAGAAGGTGCTCGGCAAGATGGGACTCTCGACCGCGGTGGGCGACGAAGGCGGCTTCGCTCCCATGCTGCCGTCGAATGAGGCGGCGTTGGACGTCGTGATGCAGGCGATTCAGGCGGCCGGCTACGAGCCGGGCGCCGATGTCGCCATCGCCCTCGACGTTGCCGCAAGCGAGCTGTTCCAGGACGGCGAGTACGTGTTCAAGAAGGGTGACGGCAGCCGGCGCTCGGCGGAAGGCATGGTCGATCTCTATGCCGGCTGGGTCGATCGCTATCCGATCGTATCGATCGAGGACGGCCTGGCTGAGAACGATTGGGCGGGCTGGGCGCTCCTGACCGAGCGACTGCATGAGCGAGTTCAATTGGTAGGTGACGACCTGTTCGTGACCAACGTCGACCGGTTGGGGCGGGGAATCGAAGAGGCGGTCGCCAATGCGGTACTGGTCAAGGTGAACCAGATCGGCACCCTGACGGAGACGCTGCAGTGTATCGAGTTGGCGAAGGGGAGCGGATATGGCGTCATTATCTCACACCGGTCGGGCGAGACGGAGGATACCTTCATCGCTGACCTGGCCGTAGCGACCGGGGCGGGGCAGATCAAGACCGGCAGCGCCAGCCGCACCGATCGCACCGCGAAATACAATCAGCTTCTGCGCATCTCCGAAGAGTTGGGAGATCTGGCGCACTATCCCGGTCGGGATCTCTACCAACTGTGAGCCTCGGCCGCTGGGCGGTCGTGCTGGGGCTGTTGTTTGCGCTGTATTTCGCGTTGCAGGGCGGTGAGTATGGGACGCTGGACCTACTACAGCTACGGCGGGAGGAGGCCGTCGAGCGGGCCAACGTGGAGCACCTTACCCGGCTGGTGGATTCGCTAGAGCACGACGCCGCCGCGATCGAGCGAGATCCTCGGACCCAGGAACGGGTAGCGAGGGAACGGTTCGGGATGTTGAAGAAGGGCGAGTTTCTTTATCGGCTGGTGCCGACGGAGAAGGCGTCAACCGTGAAGAGTGAACAGTGAACTGAACGGGTTATTCTTTCCTGGTCCGAGGGAGTATTGCCCGAGGAACCTCGGAGGAGTTCCTGTTTACTGTTCACCGTTTACTGTTCACTGCGGTTATCGGGACACGGCAGGGTAGCTCAGCTGGTTAGAGCACGGCACTCATAATGCCGGGGTCGCGGGTTCGAGTCCCGCCCCTGCTACTCTCAACCCCTTAGGGCGGCGAAGCTTCGGTACTATCCTTTTGGGCCCTCCAGCGTTAAGCTAGGGCTGAACCCAACGTCCAGTCGTACCCGACGCGAGGGTTGCCCTCCAACTCACTTGCAGCCCCCTGCCCGACCTTAGTACGGAAAGCCTTGCTCATGGCTAAGTCACCCAATCTGTTCGTGATCGGGGCTATGAAGTCGGGGACCTCCGCCCTCTGCCGCGACCTCTCGGAGCACCCGGCCATCTTCATGTCGGCGATCAAGGAGCCGGGGTACTTTTCCCACGAGGAGAACCGGTCCAGCCTGGAGAAATACCGCCGCCTCTTTGCCAGAGCTTCGGACCAGGCGTACCTCATGGAGGGCAGCACCGAATACACCATGCGGCCCCACATCGACGGGGTCGCCGAACGGATCCACGCGTTCAATCCCGGTGCGCGATTCATCTACCTCATGCGCGACCCCTTGAGCCGGGTGGTGAGTCACTATCGGCAACTGGTCAGAAAGGGGTGGGAAAAGCGGTCGCTGCCGCTGGCTGTGCGGCACAACTGTCAATACCTCTCCATCGGCTACTACGCGTACCAGCTGCGGCCCTACCTCGAGAGCTTTGGCCCCGAGACCCTGTTCATGGAGACGTTCGAGTCGTTCATCGCGTCGCCCGCCGCTTTCTACCCGCGTCTGTTCCACTGGCTCGGGATCGACGCTTCCGTCTTGCCGCGCAGTGCCGGGAAGCCTTTGAATGCAAACCCCGATGCAATCGAGGTCTATAACGAACAGTCGTACCGGGTTCGGCTGGCGCGCATGGTGACCCCTCGCCTGCGGCAGCATCCCAGGCTGGCTCGCCTTCTACCGCAAGTCGCTACCCGTTGGTACCGGAGGATCCTCCCCAAGGAGTCGGTCCGAAAAGCCGATTCGCACGATTTCGCCAGGGAAGTCGAAGAGACCCGTCGTCTAGTACAGCCGGTACTCGCGGAGTGGATCAGCGAGCTGGAAGAGCTGACCGGACGTTGCTATCGGGAGTGGCCGTCCCGCGAGAGCGACCGCTCCCAGGACGAGAGCGGGCAGATATGGCTGCAGGAGGATTTGTGTCATCGACTGCCCATTCGATGCGAGTGTCTAGATCCGGACCAGCAAGGTAGGTGAACATCTTCCTTAGGAACGGATTGGTTTTAGGCAGATCGTATGCTGCCTGCTCGCGAGTAAAGCCTTGTGCGTCAGGCCATGCTGCTATTGCGGCCCAATAGCGATTGATGGCCCGGGCTGTCCTTACGCGATTGCAGACGAGGCACCAGCGGTTCCCGCAGTAACGCCCCTTCAACGTTCCGCTTTCGTCCTGCTCCAAGGCATCCGCGCAGTAAACGGTATTGCGGTAACTCTTTTCCAAGGGTGATCGCAACTCGGCAAGTGCCACCGCGAGAGGAAGGCTCATGTACTTCGCTCTCGCTCGTCGGAATAGGGTCTGCTCCTGGACAACGGCCGGTGTTTGGCTGAGTTGTGCTAACGTATCAAGGGCTAGGGGGTCCCTCGCCCTCCCTTCGCTAGTCGCTCCTACGGCCTCTGGTGAGGCGCATAGATGACGTGGTTCTTCGGGGGTTTGTGGACATGCCTGCCACTGCTTTCGTCTCTCTAGCGCGCCCCCTGGCCCGCCGGAGAGCCTTGCTTGTCTACCTCCGCTAGCGAGATCGGTAGAAGTTCGACGCCTAATCCGGTGGAGCTTCCCCCCGGCACTCTGCAGGCTTCTCGATGTACCACAGGTTGTACCAAACTCTGTGGAGTTCCGTGGAGTTTGCTGGAGTTGTGTGAGGGAGTAAGAGAAGGAGAGAACTTCTTGCTTTAGAGGGGTTCGGCCCTCATAATGCCGGGGTCGCGGGTTCGAGTCCCGCCCCTGCTACTTAAAACACAACCACTTGGGCAGTTTCGCTCGAGTGGTTTCTCATATGTGGCGCTACCCTGGCACATGGAACGGATCATGTGATAAATCGTCTGGTGCTTTTCGCCAGATCCGCAGATCCACCACTCGCATACCAGCCCCATCCTCCATCGCCCAGACTCGAAGCTCGCTGTTTAGGTCCTAATGGAATCCGACGTTCAATTCGCGCCAACGGCAGTAAGCCTCCTTCTTGGGGTCTTCCAGCACGGTCGTTACTGACAACACCGCAACCAATCCGGGCAGGCGGGGCGTCACCTGGTGATGACCGCTGCGTGACGCTCGGGTGACGCGTCCTGCCTACAGTGCTCCGCGCAACGGATGCTCAAGTCGCTTTCCATTCCACTGTTTAGCCTCTCTGGAGGTCCCTGTGCGCTTCTCTAGCTATTACCCCCTGGGTGTACTCGCCGCAGCACTGGTGGCCGCCTGTGGTAACGATCCTGCCGCTTCGACGGCACCTACGACGCCAAGCTTCAGCCAGTCGAGCCCGCTCATTCTCGGGCATCTATAGCGCTTCACCCTAACCTGTACTGACGCTGTCTCCCAGAATTCATTCGCGGAGATCTCAACGGACTTCGGTGACATATTCGACGTGCGCTGCGGCGTGCCGGAAACTGCCCCGCACCAAGCGGTCGGGAGCTTCTCCTATCGCATTACCGTACAAGGCGGATTCATCAGTAAGCTTTGCGAGGACACCGACATCAACACCGTCGGTCCATTCAAGTGTAGGAAGGGCAGCCAGTATTCAGCGACCTTGATGCTGATCGATTTAGGCCTAATCTGACCATGTTCAATCCCACCCAGATCAGGAGGAAGCCATGTCCACATCAAAGGGCCAGGTTCGGATCGAGTTGACCCCGGAGCAGAAGGCGCAGATCCGCAAAGTCATCGGCAAAGACGCCGAGACACTGGAGCTGTCGATCGAAGAGCTCGAGGAGCGCATTGCCCCCTCGACCACACCAACCGAGAGTATCAGCTTTAATTTCGGGAAGCCGACTTTCACATATGGCGGGTAGCTCTCGTAAGCACGTGGATTCAATGATTTGGTAGCCTTGGCCCTCCACGCGCTGGCGGGCTGATTGGATTGCACTCGTATGCCGGTAGGTCAGACCGCCCTCCGCTGCGGGACTGTGGCGCGCTGAGTCTACTGCTCGGACCAGGCCGCCACCTCGGTTAGCCTGTAGCGAACCAGGGGCCGGTCCTTCGGACCATTCCCGGGCAGGAGCACCTTGGGGCAGGAGCTCGCCCGCAGGTAGGTCTGAGAGACATGCAGGAACGCGGCGGCTTGTTTCTGGGAGACCAGCCGCTCGGGTTGAGCCTTGGCTGACGGCTCGT
>JBKPAO010000047.1:0-6082 GCA_046726475.1 Gemmatimonadota bacterium
ATGGTTCCGAGACTGTAGAGATCACTCCGCTCGTCCGCACTGACTTCGCCGGTGAGTTGCTCTGGGCTGAGGTAAGCCGGTGCTCCGATGGTGACGGCCGTAGTGCTGGCACCGTTGCTTGCGGTGGCCAGGTCCAGTGCCTCCACGATGCCGAACCCAGCCACACTGATGCCGGTGCGAGCCAGCAATATGTGCTTGGGCCGTAGATCGCCATGGCGTACTCCACGGGCGTGGGCGTGCGCCAGGGCGGCCGCAAGGTCATCGGCAATCGCCACGGCATCGCCCAGAGGAAGTGCCCGCTCGCGGACCAACCGCTCACGGAGCGATGGGCCCTCCACGGGGGAAGTGGCGAAATACACGATCCCCTGAGTGCTACCAGAGCCCCGCAAGGGAACAATGCGCGGGTCGTGCAACGCGGCTACCCGGTCCAGGGCATTCAGTACGCGGTCGGCGTTGCCCAGGGACGCCAGGCGAGACCCGAGGACGTGCAACTCTACCGGTCGGTTGTCCTGCTTGTCATGAGCGGCAAACGATAGCAGCATGGCTCGCTCGCCGATCTTGCGCGTAATGCGATAGCGGTCTGCCAATGCCCGCTTGAGATCATCCAGGGCACGTGCCTCGACGTCGGCTGTGTCGCCGGCTCCCGTCGCGGCCTCCCTGGATGATGGCGTCGAGGGGACCGGGACTGCAGGAACATCCCCCGTTTGCAGCCGGGCGACCCAAGTCTCGATTTCAGGGTCCGGATCGGCGTCGAGGTGCTGGCGCACCAACGAGCTGTGCACCATCGCGAACTGCAGTGCGCTGGCTCGATCGCCGGATGCCACCAGAGCCTCGATCAGACCGAGTGCGGCCCGGGTGCTGACCGGCTCGGCGGCCGCCAGGCGACGGGCCCAGCGCACTGCGTCAGCGTGATTGCCGCGTTTCCTCGCCGCCAGAGCAAGGACCTCCAGTGAGGAGGCGTATTCTCGACTGTGCCGGAGACGCTCTCGATCCTGCCACTGCTCGAAATCGGGTGCTTGGTCGAGCCGGAAACCATCCAGGAAGGGGCCGCGGTAAAGACGTACGGCTCGCTCGTGCGCACCCTGCTCGATGGCTTCCTCGAATTCATCGACATCACTGATGATCACCGTGGGGTTCAGCTGAAGTCCCGTCGTGCCGAGCAGGACCTCATCCGATGCCAATGCCCTGCGGATTGAATGGATGGCCTGATATAACGAGTGCTTTCCGGCTTCGGGGTTGCTCTCCGGCCACACGAGGCTGATCAGGCGCTCCCGGCTCACCCCTCGACCCCGCGCTGCGGCGATGACGGCGAGAATGGCCAGGCGCCTGCGCTGGGCGGCCGGCCCCAGGTGAAGGGTTCCATCCTGCTGCAGAAGGAGCCCACCGAAGGTGATGAGTCGAAACATGGTAGGGCCTAGCCCACAAGAATTCCGGTGGTCTCAGGAAGACGCCGGATTACAAAGCTACCTCAAAAATCGGGGCCCATCATTGGCCGAGGCCGTACCGGTCTCGCAGGACGCCCAGATGGTGGAAGACGTGACCCACGATGATGTAGGCCAGGGCGCGCGCGCTGATCGGCTGGCCGTTCGCGATGCCGCGACGGTCCCAGGCCTGGGCCGGGAGTCCCTCGAACAAAGCGGAGGTGCTCTGCCGGACCGAACGGAACTCAGCTAGCAACATGGCGATGGGACGCTCATCGAACTGGCCTTCGGGATTGTAGGCGTTCTCATCGAAGCCCGGGAGCGGGGTCGAGTCGCCCCGGGCGATTCGAAGCAGCCGATAGGCAAAGATTCGCTCTGTGTCGATCAGGTGGCCGATGATCTCCTTGATGCTCCATTTGCCTTCGGCGTATCGAGCCAGCGCCGCCCGATCAGTCACGGGCTCCAAGAGCTTCTCAACTTCATGCAGCTGGCTCGCCAACTGGTCGGTGATGTCTTCACCGGCAACTTTGTCGATGTAGCGACGATAGTAGGCAATCGACTCATCTGGCCCGGGCCGGCTGATCGTTGCAACGCTCATCGGTTCCTCCATTCCTGCTGTGATCTCACCTGTCGAATTCGAACGTACTCTCGAGAACCCGGCCTTTCCAGACGCTCTCCCAGGAGCCATTGCTGTACCAGCCGACCTCGCCGCGGGACGGCAAAAGCATGCCGTCTTCACGGCGGTAACCCTGGAAGTGTCCCTCCCAAGGAACCTGGTGGTACTTACCGTGAAACCGGCCCCACCGGCCGGGAGAATAGATCCCGCTTACTTCACCAGCCGGGTTGAACCAAAACTCCAGTGACACGGTGGTGCCTGCGACGGTCAGGGTGGCCAGCGATTTGGTGCTGTCGATCGGGCTCCACACCAGCGAAGGGCTAGGGAGCAGCGCGGTCGGATACCAGACGGCCTCTGCCAGGAAGCGATGAAGCGCCCCTGAGTTGAGCTCGGCACCGCCGCTGTCGGCTCCTGCTGGAATAACACCCAACAGGGTGACTCGGCCGGATCCCTCGCCTCCGGCATAGCTGTCACGGACCCGGAGTGAAAGTAGGAACGCCAGGCTTACCCGAGCGTCCCAGACGAACCCGGGTGCCTGCGGCACACTGATCTGCCGAGCCTTGAAGCCGACCCAGCGGCCGCTTTCGGTGTCCGTGCGTAGCTCACCAACCTGGCTGAAGCGGGCTACTCGGATCAGCGGCTGTCCGTCCGTGAGGACGTGCCGAAGATAGCGGGCGACCGGCGCGGGAAGCAGGTCGAACGAATCGAAGCGGACGTGGGTGGCCGCGGCCGAAGGAGCAGAGCGAACCAGCTGCTCCGCTATCCAGTCGGTCGTTCGGTCCAGACGGTGGGATCCGACCCAGGCGGCGAGAGCGAGCAGGAGGACTGCAGCTACGACCAGGAGCGCGGTGCGCACCCTCAGCCGGTTGGCCGGCGGCGAGGACGCCGCACCAACTCGCCGCCGCAGTTGGGACAAGTCTGGCTCATGCCGGTGGTGCACTCAGGGCAGAAGGTGCACTCGTAACTGCAGATAAAAGCGGCGTCGGTGGCCCCCAGCGGCGCATTGCAGCGCTCGCACACCGTGCGCATCTCCAACGTCATCGAGATTCCGCGACCTCAGAATTGTCCAGGGTAGAGCGCGCTGCTTCCATCCATGTCGCCGGTGGCCGCGTAGGTCAGAGGCGCTGCCTTGGGGTCGAGAATGCGGCCGTCCACCACCCGCCCTAGCACTAGCTCGTGATCGCCGGCTCGGGTGCGTCCTTCCAGCTCGCATTCGAAATATGCCAGCGCATCCTCGAGAATCGGAGCTCCGGCTCGGCCGGCGCGAGTGCGCATTCGAGCGAGCTTATCCTGGTCTCGCCCGGACTTGGTTCCGAAGTGGCGGGCCAGGTCCAGCTGATCCTGCTTCAGGATGTTAACGGTAAAGCACCCGCTCGCATGGAGCAGCTCATAGGACGCATTGTCGGGATTGATGCTGATGGCCAGCAGCAGTGGGTCGAAGGAGGCCTGCATAATCCAAGCGGCAGTGAAAGCGTCCTTTCGCTGCCCATCGGAGGCACCGATTACATAGACACCCATCGTGAGCCGGCGAAAGAGCGCCGCTATGCTGTCCCGGTCTCGGGCGTTCAAACGAATTGCCCCAGGCCGATCACCGGCTGTCGAAGTCGATGAAGATGGTCCGCACCTTTGGGCTCAGCTGCTGCATGGCCGGCAGGGAAGAGGAGTAGTCCTGGTCGCCCAAGACCTGGGAATAAGGCGCTGATTCATACTGGGCGGCGCCGGGATCGAGATAAAGCTTGACGCCAGCGAGCGAGCTGTCGAGGGCACCGCCGTTCCAACTGGTGACTACGCCGGCGTAGTCCCAGCCGAATCCCGCGAGCGTGAAGGGCTTGCCGTTGGCCTTTTCCAGCTCGTCGAGACTTGTATTCAAGGAAATGCCGGGACCCACCTGCCAGCGGCTCCGATCCCCCCGGAGGATCATTCGCGACGGGCGCCGCCGGGTAACCGTATCCTGCCACACGATCTCCAGCCGTCGAAGGCTGTCCTGCGGAAAGAGCACTGTGCCGGGGGCGGTCTCGCCCTCACCCAGTTCGATCCGAGTCGAGCGGATTTCAGTCTCACCGAATCGCTCTCGCAGCTCTGCTTCGCTGCTTTGCGCGGCAACGACGGCGGCGCTGTCCCTGGGGTCGAGGTGCCATTCGTCCCGATGCCGGGTGGGATGGCCGGTGTTTCTCCCGTCACTACTTGTCGAGTGGGGTGGGTTCGGAGCACGCTCGCTGGAAGCGCGACATCCAGCCAACGCGACGAGCGCGGCCAGCCCGGCGAGCTTCATCACAGAACGTCCTGGGGGTAGTGTGGTAATCACGTCACATCACCGGGTCCGCGGCACTCGAGTCGGCTACCAGGCGCCCGCTGCGGGGGTCGAAGTGCCAGGACCACCAATACAAGCCGCCGGATCCCCAGGCCCCGAGCACCTTGACGTCGACAAAGCCGTCGACGTTGACGTCCGCGAACACGATGTCTGGTTCACCTCGGGGAGGCGCTTCCGGCATCGCCTCGATTCGTTGGACCGGAACGGTGTCTCCGGCCCGAAGCAGGACCAACTCGGCCACCTGGTTCGCGGTCGAGTCGCCTCGAACGATGAGAGTGAAGTGGGGCCCCTGAGGACGCACCCGGTAGTCGAAGCGGCGCTCACCGCGCACATCCTGGACGATAGTGGTATCAAATGTTGAATCCGTCGTAGCGCCCGCCGGCTTCAGCATCGGCGAATTTGCTCTCGGCGGGGTCATCGCCGGAGCCTGGACGGCGTCACTGACTCCCGCCTTGCGGGCGGAATCCCGAGAGCACGCCTGGACCAGGAGAGTGCAGGCCAGCCATTGAGGCCAGAGGCGGTAGCGCATCGGGTTCCTGCTGGGCGTGGACCGGGGGGTGACGAAACAAAGGGCTGGTGGGCTTCCGCCGCAAGCGTTGAACAAGCCAGCGGAGCACCTGCAATCAGCAACCATATGGTTGCGCAATTCCCCTCGGCACACTAGTTTCATTGGCAACCAGGAGGTTGCATATGACGAGCAGCAAGCTGTCCCCCAGTTCTCCGAGCACCGACCGGATCCAGAAGACAGTCCTCCTCAGGGCTCCACGGTCCCGGGTCTGGCAGGCGCTCACCGATCCGGCTCAATTCGGAGAATGGTTTGGCACCAAGCTGACCGGCCGATTCGCTCCGGGGCAGCGAACCCGGGGCCCGATCACCATCCCGGGATACGACCATCTCGCGTTCGAGGTCATTGTGGAGCAGTTGGAGCCGGAGCGGCTCTTCTCCTGGCGCTGGCAGCCAGGGGGCGATCCCGACATCGATCCAGCTGAGCCGATGACGCTGGTGGTGTTCGAGCTGGAGGAGGTTCCCGAAGGGACTCGGCTCACGGTCACCGAGTCGGGGTTCGACCAGATTCCCGTGTCGCGAAGGGCCAAGGCGTACCGGGAGAACGACGAGGGCTGGACTGGCCAATTCGAGAATCTCAGCCGGTACCTTGCCCGCTCGAGCTAGGGTCAGGCACCCAGCCTCGATCTTCGCTGCCCTGGGAGACGAGACCCGGCTACAACTCGTCTCCCGGCTCTCGAGTGGTGGTCCGGCGTCTCTGAGTGAGCTGACCACTGGATCGGGCGTCACACGCCAGGCGGTGGCGAAGCACCTCCGGGTGCTGGCCGGCGCCGGCTTGGTGCGAGGGTCGCGTAGTGGTCGCCAGAGTATGTGGCAACTGGAGCGGCGCCGGCTGGAGGAGGCTCGCCGTTCGCTGGATCAGATCTCCCGCCAGTGGGACCAGGCGCTCGCAAAGCTCAAGCTCTTCGTGGAGCGCTAATCTACCGGGCACTGGTTGTTCGTGCGGCGGCGCTCTGTCGGCTGTCCTTGTAGACCACGCCTCCCTTCATCACGAAGTTCAAGTGTTCGAGTAGAGTGATGTCCGCCAGCGGATCACCGTCGACCGCGACGAGGTCGGCGTAGCGACCCGGGGCAATGCTACCCACTCGGTCAGACCAGCCGAGCAGATCGGCGGCACTGGTGGTGGCGGACTGAATCGCCTGCATCGGCGTGAGCCCGTAGCGTACCATG
>JBKPAO010000048.1:0-7242 GCA_046726475.1 Gemmatimonadota bacterium
CCCGGCGCGACGCGCTGGTGGAGGCGCTGACTGGGGCGCTGCCCGAGGTGCGGGTGCACGGGATCCGCGCAGGGCTGCACGTCACCATCCAGCTGCGCGACGGGGACCGGGGGCGGGCGATCCGCGACGAGGCGGCGCGACGCGGGGTCGCGCTGACGGCGCTGAGCGACTACTACCTTGGCCGGACCGAGGATTCGTCGATGCTGCTGCTGGGATATGCACGGAGCTCCGAGACGGTGATCCGCGCGGGGGTACGGGAGCTGGCGGCGGCGGTGCGGGCGGCGAGGGATATCACGGCGCCGGTCGGAGCGCCACCTAACCCGCGCATGCAGCCGACGGGCCGGACGGGCCCCCGGCTCCGCCCGGGCGTCGTCCCTTGAGGACCAAGCGGAGCGTAGACGGCGCAGCCGACTTCAAGTTCATCCGAGTGCGCTCGTGAAATCAGAGTTCGACGTTCTTCTGTCGGAGCTCCGCGCTGTTGCTGGAGGAGCTGGGCAGCGCTCAGACAAGGCGCGGCGAGCAGCCGCTGCGATTTGTCGGGTAGGTGGGTATCGGTGGGTTGGACTCTATGACGTCGGCACCACCGAGATTGGCGTTATCGGGTGGGCGGGACCGAGCGCACCGGCCTACCCCACGTTTCCTCGGGGTCAAGGCTTGAACGGAGTCGTCGTGGTCTCAGGAGAGCCCTTAATTGTTCAGGACGTGAGCCAAGATGCCCATTACCTGAGCACCCTGGGCTCAACGCGTGCGGAGATGATTGTACCAGTCCGCGCCCAGCCCGGTAGCGCAGTGGTGGGGACCATCGACGTTGAGAGTGACAGAGTTCAGGCGTTCACGGACCGAGATCGTACTCTGCTGAGCGCTTGCGCAGAAGCACTAACCGCTTTGTGGACCGGCGCTGTCTAACAAGCGCATGCAGCTGACGGCGCTTCAATTCTAGGGAGCGTCGGATTCCGCGGAGTTAGGAAGTCGCCGCAGCTGATGCGCGGTCCCGTTAGCCGCTGCCCGGGGCTCCAAGTAGCAGGCGGCCAGCGGCGCCAACCAATCTGACATCGCTAACACAGATGTCCCCACAGGTGCCTCTCCATGAATCTCAAGGCATTGCTAACAATCTCGGCGATTTACCTGGGCGTCCTTGGAGTCGGGTTCATGTTTGCACCACGGCAGGCAGGCATCGACGCCGTTCCACCCGATGCCTCCCCCGCTTTGCTTGCCTATCTCCGAATCTTCGGCGGTCCAATGGTTGGGATTGCAGCATTGAACTGGATGGCCAGGAATGCGGAGCCTTCTGCGGTGCGTGACACGATTGTCCTGGCCAATATCGTAGGGTTTGCTTGCGTGACTTCGATGGACATATGGGGGGTGTTCAGCGGTGCGGCACGCCCAGTAGCAAAGTTGTTCTTGGTGATTCATCTGCTCATGACTATCGGTTTCATCCTGGCCTGGCGGGCCCAGCAGGCGAGCCCAACGAAACTAGAGTCGTAAGGCCTGCGGCCTAACAAGCGCCTGCAGCTGGCGGATGCGGCAGCTCTAAAGTAAAGGAGGATTGTGTGGTGACTCAGGAGTCGCCGGCAGCTGATGCCCGGCCCGGTCCCGAGCGGATGCCTGGCAAGGCGAAGCCGAAGGCCAAGGGCACGTCGCGCGCAAGCAAGTCACGCACGTCGGTCACCAAGTCCAAGTCCCCGCCAAAGGCAGGCGCGAAGGCCAAGCCAGGTGCGAGTGAGGTCAAGCCGATCAAGGTGCGAAAAGGCGAGCAGGTCGCCCTCCTCTCGGGCGGCAACCCGCAAATCGCGAAGGCGGACGGCGACGCCCCGGTGCAGGCTTACATCGCCGCGATGCCGGGCTGGAAGCGGGACCTCGGGAAGCGCCTCGACGCGCTCATCGTGCGGAACGTGCCCAACGTGCGCAAGGCCGTGAAGTGGAACACGCCGTTCTACGGCATCGAGGGCCAGGGTTGGTTCCTGGGGTTCCACGTCTTCACGCACTACGTCAAGGTGACCTTCTTCCGCGGCACGTCGCTGCGACCGGTCCCGCCCGGTGCCAGCAAGATCAAGGACACGCGCTACATGGACATCCACGAAGGCGAGCTCGACGAGGCGCAGATGGCGACGTGGGTGAAGCAGGCCGCCGCATTGCCCGGCTGGGTTCCTAGCCGACCGTCCTGAGGATCTGCCTTCGCCCCAGCTTCCACAATGCTGGAGCCGCAACAGTCTTTAAACTCGTTCCCGCAATACCTGCCCTAAAATCCGGGTAGCCTCGACCAGCCGCCGCTCCGTCGAGCCACCGAAACCCAACAGCAATCCACTCCGGCGCGCCGCCCCCATATAGCACGTCGAGAGCGCCGTCGCGGTTAGGCCGCGCCCCGCCATACGGCGGACCACATCCTCATCGTCAAGCCCCGCGGCCAGCAGCACCGACAGGTGAAGCCCGGCATCGGCGTTGTGAACAGTGAGCCGGTCGCTGCAGTATCGGGCCAGGCCGGCAAGCAGGGCGTCGCGCCGTTTCAGATACACCCCCCGCATGCGGCGGAGATGGCGCGCGAAATGGCCGTCGCGCAAAAACTCCGCGAGCGCTGACTGGTATAGCGTCGGCGACATCAGATCGAATGCTTCCCGGGCCTCCATGAACCGCTGCCTCAGCGACGGCGGCACGACTAGGTACCCCACCCGTACCGCGGGAAAGAGCACCTTGCTGAAGGTGCCGATGTACACTACCCGCTCGTGGGCATCCAAGCCCTGAAGCGCGCCGAGCGGACGGCTTACGTAGCGGTACTCGCTGTCGTAGTCGTCCTCCAGCACCCACGCATCATTGCGGAACGCCCATTCCAGCAGCTCGAACCGGCGAGCGGCGGTCATCGACACCCCCAGCGGATACTGGTGGGACGGCGTGACGTATGCCGCCCGCACGCGCGCGCTCCGCCTCCGAAGCGAGGTCACGCTGATTCCCTCCCGGTCTACCGGCACCGGCACCAGCTCCGCCCCGCCGGCGCTCAGCGCTGCCCTGGCGAAGGGATAGCACGGGTCCTCCACCGCCACGCGGTCACCGTCCGTGAGAAGCACTGTGCTCGCCAGACGAAGCGCCGCCTGCGATCCGGAAACAATGAGCACCTGCTCTGCCTCGCACCGAACCGCGCGCGCAGTGCGCAGGTGGTCTGCAATCGCCAGGCGCAAGGGGATCTCCCCCGCCGGGTCCCCGTAGGTCATCTGCGCATGGGTCAGCGCGTGGGCATGCCGGGCCACCATCCTGGCCCACACGCCATGCGGAAACTCGTCCAGTGCCGGAAGGCTCATCCGGAACGGACCCAGGCCCCCTTCGTCCCGCGGCCGAAGGCGCTCACGGGCACCCCGACGCTTGGCGCTCGCCCCCGGGCGCCCTGACGCTGCAGGTGCCAGAAGATCATCGGGCAGCGCAGCTCCGACAAAGGTGCCTGACCCGACACGTCCCTCGAGATAGCCCTCGTGGAGCAGCTGGTCGTAGGCAACGAGCACCGGGAGCCGCGACACGCCGAGCTCCAATGCCAGAGCTCGAGTCGAGGGAACCCGCTGGCCGGGACGGAGCCGACCGTCGAGGATGGCCCAGCGGGTCGCCTCGTAGATCTGGCGGTGGAGAGGAATCCGGGATGGGTGCTCGAGAGGAAGGTGCAAAGTGGTCATGCCCGTAATATACCAATTGGCGATGGCGGCAAGACCGGTTGTGGAGCATACTGCGGCGGCGGCAACCTCCTTCAAAGGACGTCGTGATGCACGCGCTGAGACGCTCGCGAAACTATCTACTGCTGTGTGGGCTCGCCCTGCTGCCCCTTCCGCTCCTAGCCCAGCAGGTCAGGACGCGGGACGGGCAGCACGATTTCGACTTCGAGATCGGAACCTGGAACACCCGCCTGTCGCGCCTCCAGAAACCCCTGACCGGTTCCACGACTTGGCTCGAGTACGTCGGGACTACGGTCGTTCGAAAGGTCTGGGATGGTCGCGCCAATCTCGTCGAGCTCGAGGTCGAAGGTCCAGTAGGTCGCTTCGAGGGTCTGAGCTTACGGTTGTACAACCCCCAGGCCCGCCAATGGAGCCTCAACTTTTCCAGCAGCAAGGGGGGTACCCTGGCGGAGCCCGCGATCGGAGAGTTCCGGAATGGTCGTGGTGAGTTTTACTCCCAGGAGGAGTTCAATGGCCGGTCGATCCTCGTCCGGTTTGTCATCTCCGTCATCACCTCCGACTCGTGCCGTTTCGAACAGTCGTTTTCGGATGATGGTGGCAAGACCTGGGAGGTGAACTGGATCGCGGTCGACACCCGGGCGAAAGGTCAATCAGGGCAAGCACCCTGACTGCAACTGCCCCTCACGACGGTGTGGTCGGCGACTATCACCTCTTTTCCACTAGGAAGGAGAAAGTCAATGAAGCGAAGCTCCGCGATATCACGAATCGGGTACGAAGAGCTTGACAGAGAGTTGGACCGCATCGGAGCAGATCAGCAGCTGAGACAAGAGCTTGCTTCAATGAACCCGGGTGTCTCTCCCGACCTGATGTATGTCGTGCTGCGAGCGACACCGACCGCGGGCGGTATGCCTGCGTTAGAGCAGACGCTGAGAAGGATGCTCGAAGCTAATGACCTTACCGCCGACACCGACTAGGCACGCTTAGCCCATGTGACGGGCCTCGAATCCGGACAACCACATTGCCGGTGGCGCCCAGGAACTCGAGCTGTTGTCCGGTGATCCTCCATCCGCGCACTCGCCCGAGCGTGTCGAGAAAGCCTTTTCAGTCTCCATGCCCTCGGAGCAAGCCATCAATGTCGCGGTCGTCGAGCCGAGGCTCAGCCGATCGCCGCTTGGCCCATAGCTACCCGTAAGCCGGTTGCAGCCACCCAAGCCCCCCGCGCCGAGTTACCGAATTAGGATAAGATGAGGGCCCTGATGGGGGGGCGGCACCGCGGGAGTCGCCCCAGCTGATGCGCGGTCTGTTAGGCGGACGCAATGAACATTGACGCACGGGTGGAGAGACCAGCGAACATCCAGACAGACCGGTTGGACCTCGTGGCGCTCCTCCCTGCAGATATTGAGGTACTGATCGCGGGCGACACAGAGCGCGCAGGTTTGCTTACCGGTGTCAGATTTCCTCGGGATTGGCCAAACGATGCCGATGCGAGGAATGGTCTCTCATGGCATCTCGGAGCTCTTCAAGCCGACGAGAGGCAGGTGATGTGGCGTATCCGTGTCATCGTCGAGCGTTCCTCTAGGAGCGTAATTGGATCGATCAATCTGAAAGGACCGCCGAACGCCGATGGCGACGTTGAAATCGGGTGGGGTTTGGCCGAGCAGTGGCGCCATGGGGGATACGCCCTTGAGGCAGCAGGCGCGGTGGTCACATGGGCCCTACGGCAGCCGGGGGTGAGCTGCGTCAGTGCTACCGTGCCCGACGACAATCGGCCGTCACAGCGTCTTGCCGCCAAGCTCGGACTGGTCCGCACTGGGGAGACACGGCGCGATCTCCCGCTTTGGAGGACCCCAAACAAGGGGCTTGCAGCAAGGGCCCGCAGCTGATGGGCAAGTCGTTAGGCGGACGCACCGGCCTGCTGTAACAGCCCGGATCGCGAACTCCGTACTGCTCTAGCATCTTTCCTGGAGGCCGGTCGCCAAGGGAGAAACATGTCAGAGGAGTCCCTGCGAGAGCTGGTCGCGAGCCTCCGGGCGGAACTCACCCAGCCACACGATCTCGATGAGCCGACCCGGCGGGCGCTCCACGAATTGGCGCGCGAGCTAGAGGCGCTGGACCGGCCAGCCGGCACAGCGCCACCGCCAGTCCTCGCACTGCGCGGACGTTTGGCGGATCGGGTACGTGAGCTGGAAGCTTCACACCCGCGAATCGCGGCCACGCTCGGGAACATTATCGATACGCTGGCGTTCTACGGGCTATAGTCGCGTCGGTCTGTCATAGCCGGCTCACCAAGACCTAGTCGCCGGGAGCGCGCCCAGGGCCGGGTGGCAACCCTCCTAGGTAGCGCCAGACTCCGCGGGGGAACATGGACATCAAACCGACGCTGTTGGCTATCTCCAACGACGCGCGCGCCTGGCTCAAGGCGTGGGCCCAAGACTTCACCGAGGCGGAGGCCCGACTCCCGGTGCCCGCGAGCCGCGCTCCGAATCCACTGGCGTGGCAGTTGGGTCATATTGCGTGCGTGGAGGACGACGTCGCGCAGCTGTTCACGCTGGAGGAACGCCCCGAACCGCTCGTGCCGCCCGCTGTGCGAGCTGCGTGTGCCACCGGAAGCCCGGCACCCGACGAAAGGACAAGGTATCTCTCGCTGCTGGAGCTTTGGGCGCTCCTTGAGCGGACGCATACGCACCTACTCGCGATCCTCGATGCAGCCGAGGACGCTGACCTGGATCGCCCGCCCCGGGTCGCGAATCCATACTTCCGCTCGCTGGGTCAGGGAGTCTACGAGGCGGCCCTGCACGAGAACTACCATGTGGGCGAGATCGCGGCCGTGCGTAAGGCGCTCGGCAAAGCTCGGATCGGGTAGAGCCAGGCCAACTCTATCAGGGAGATCCGGATGACGCGAAGAGCGGCAACCCATCTGATGTTTGCCGGTGAGGCATCGTCGGCGATGGATCTTTACTCAGCCACATTCCCCTCCTTCCGCGTCGAGCGTCTTGAGCGGTATGGCCCGGGCGAAGCCGGCCCTGAGGGCTCGGTCAAACGCGGCGAGGCGTCAATCGACGGCCACGCGCTGATCATCATCGATAGCCCCGTGAAGCATGCCTTTACCTTTACGCCTGCCATGTCGTTGTTCCTTGACTGCGAGAGTGGGGAGGAGCTGGAGTCTGCATTCGGCAAGCTCTCCGCAGGCGGGCAAGTATTCATGCCGCTCGACAACTATGGCTTCAGCACCAGGTTCGGGTGGTGTAGTGACCGCTTCGGAGTTTCTTGGCAGCTGAATCTTCCCTGAGGCGTCATGCTCTGAGAATTGCGTGGGTGAACGTTCTAGTCAGCCGTCACAGCCTAAGCGCCATCCGTTGGGCGGACGGGCGGAGACGCCCTTATGGTAGGCGATTCACGCGGTAGCCACCGTCCCGGAACCTTCTTGGCGGACGCCGCAAACCTCGGGCTAGTCCGTCCCCCATTCGTGTACTTGGGCTCGATCGTGCTCGGCTTGGTGGTCCATTACGCTTGGCCGGCGCGGTTTGTCCCACCTTCGGTCAGCACGCCGCTGGGCGCCATGCTCACTCTCTTGGCCGTCGGCCTTTTCGCG
>JBKPAO010000049.1:0-13800 GCA_046726475.1 Gemmatimonadota bacterium
CCGACTTACCGCGGCTGGTAGTCGGCCGCACAGAGCTGCACGCGTGCCCCGTCCGGGTCCCGGATGTAAACCTGGTTGCGATTCTCCAGGCTGACAGTAGCGTGCGGAAATTGGCGGCGTAGCTCCGCCACTGTTTTCTCCGGCTCGTAGACGTCCACTCCAACGCAATAATGATCGATTCCGCGAGGGTGATCGCCGACTGTCTCGGGGGCGTAACTTTCGAGCACCAGTGACCCATTCTCCAACTCGAAGGTCACGTGGCGGGGCTCATCGGTTCTGGGCGCGAAGCCCAGGAGTTGCTCGTAGAATGCCTGGGAGCGGTCGACGTCGCCAACGCTGAGCGTCACGTGGTTCAGGGTGCGGCCGCGCCGTGGTGCAGGCCCACGGCCTGGCGCCGGCGCAGCAGATCGATTTGCGAAAGTCAGGGCTACGAGAGCGCCAAGTAACTGACGCCGATCGAGCACTCCGCTCTCGTGCATTCCCAGCAGTTTGTCGAGTTGTTCGATCATGGCAGTGTCCTCAGTGCCTGCGCACTACCCGATGCTCCTTAGATGTGAAGCGCCGTCGGCTTATGCTGGCGGCCCCGTGCCAGGCGCGCCCGTCAGCTGCAATCGGTGGTTAGGCAGCGGACGGAATTTGAGAGCAAGAAACGGATAGCGGGCCGACGGGGCCCGTCTTAACCTGTGTCGGCCTTCAACCATTAGGAGATCCAACCGTGCCGTTCCGCATTGCGGGTATTCCAAGCGACCTGGCGACCGAAGTGCGCCGCACTCTCCGCTCCCCCCAATATGGCCATCCGGCGCACCGAGAGACGGCGACGGGTTATGGGCCCTGCCGCCTTTGCCTACGCACGTTTACGGTCGGCGTTGATGAGCGGATCCTCTTTACCTATCAGCCGTTCAGCGATCCCGCCAGCGTGCCGGCGCCGGGGCCGGTCTTTGTCCATGCGGGCCCCTGCGAGCGCTACGAGGGTGCCACCCTGCCTCCGGACTTTCGCCCGCTGCCCCTCCTCTTTGAGGCGTACGGCATCGGCGGCGAGCTGCTCGGCCGGGAGCAAGTACGCGGAGAACTCCCGGAGGAAGCGCTGGAGCGCCTGCTCGCGGTGACTGCGGCGGACTACGTGCACATCCGCAATGCGGAGGCGGGCTGCTTTATGGCTCGGGTGGATCGCGCGGGGGCCCGCGGCCAGCCCGTCGCAGCTGTCTAACCTCCTTAGACGGCGCCCTCGGAGTCATCACTCACCCGTGGGCGCCGTGGAGTCGCCGTGTTCGATCGAACGCCAGTAATCTTGCCAGCGACTGCGGATCTCCTCTTCAGTTGCACCGGAGTCGTAGGCTGGCGAGACGACGGGCAGTGCTCGCTCGACTTGGATCACGACGACGTGCTTGATGGGACTGGATACACCCCGCTTCCGAAAGAACGCGAGGATTTCGTCGAAGAGCGCGCCGTCGCCGAGGACTCGGGCGCTGCCCTTGAACCGGTATCCCTTGCGGAGTACGGGATCGACGACGTTGATCTCGACCGCGGGATTGTGCCGAATGTTGGAGACGGAGCCCGGAGAACGAATATCGGCGAAGACGAGATGATCATCATCCCATACCGCGGTCGTGCCCTTGGGGGAAAGGTTCGGCGTTCCGTCTGGGCAGACGGTGGCGACGAAGCCAAGTTTCTGACGCTCGACCAGGCGCTTCATCTCAGAGTTGAGCACGCTCATGAGCGATGCCCCTAGTTCTCTTGGGCGTATGTCGTGACCTCGGGGGACGAGGACCCGTAGTCAGCTCGGCCGAACCGTTGGCAGGGGCATTCCCGACCGCTAAGATACAAGACTACCGGGACTTACGACGCAGCATCACGGTTCCAGCCTGGACGTCTCGCAAACGGTCGACGGATCACCGGCTGGTCACTCCCGGTAGCAAGGGGGTATACGATGTCGGCAGTAGCCCACCTTCGAGCCGCACTCTCCCACGCAGCGTTCGAAAGCCCACGCATCCAGGCGGCTGTTGATCACCTCATGGAGACCCTGGACCGGGACCTCGATCGCACCGCCTATGAACCCTCCAGCGCGACACTCGAAGGTGTTCGGGAATTGGTCAAGGTCCTGAAGAAGGGCGGCCCCGGCCTGGACCCGGCGGAAAGCGAAGATCAGGACGTAGACCGGCTGAGTTGATCGCCTGAAGCTCGAGTGGATGTGAGTAACCGATCGGTGGCGGAGACGGAGTCACCGACCGCCCGCTTCCGAGCATACCCAATGTAGGAGACGGAGGTGTCAGCGCTCTCACCTAGGTCCATCTGCTCGACGGCCTCCGCGTAGCTGAGCGAGCCCCGTTTGTGCCGTCGCAGAGCTCGGATGAGTCGCAGCGGGTTGGTCCGCGGCTTGAGTCCGGTCATTCCACCTGGCAGGAGCCCATACTGCTCCAAAAGCCGCCGGAGCTCTGCGGGCCGGATGAACATGTTCCAATCGTGCAGTCGCGGGGGCATCAACGCGGTCCAGCGCCACTCCTGGAGCAGCTTGATGACGATTAGCCGGCTCTGAGGGGTGCGGTTGATGGTATCGTAGAGATAAACACCACCGGGCTTAAGCACGCGGGCGGTTTCTGCGATGACCTGACGCAGGTCAGCCACGTGTTCCAGCACATCGCAGCAATACACGATGTCGAAGCTTTCGCCCACAAAGGGGAGGGCCTCTCCCGTCGCACACTGGTATTGGATCGCGAGGCCTCCGCTGGCTGCATGGGTCCGCGCCGCTGCCAGCGACTCCTCGGACGGGTCTACCCCCACGACCGCACATCCCAGGCGGGCGAACTCCTCCGCCAAAAGTCCCCCGCCACAGCCGATATCCAAGGCACGGAGGCCGGCTGGAGCCAGGTGCAGGTCCTCCGTGAGCACGCGCCGCATGTAGCCGAACCGTGCGGGATTGAGAGCGGCAAGCACGTGCAGGAACCCATCCTCTTCCCACCAACTGTCGGCCATCCGATCGTACACGGTGTTGTCTACCGGCATCGGAAGTTTACCCCCACCCTCGGCAACGCGCTCCGACGTCGCCGTTTCTGAGCATGTCTCCTCAATCCAATAGGCGATACTACAGATCGTTCGTGATCTAGCGCCTCTCGGTCCCCGCCTGCATACTCGCGCGACAGACTCTCATTGTCAGCCGAGCTCGTACCGATGTCCTATCCCAAGAAGCACCGAGGCCGCCGCAAGCGGGGCAGCAAGCATCGGCGGCAACAGCGGAAGCACCGCCGCCGCGGCCATTGAGCGTCGGGTTACCGCTCTTCGCGATCCTCATACCGGCTATGGCCGAGCGAACACCGCGCCGTGGGGTAGCGCCGGGCCGGTGGCGCCATGGGGCCACTGGTCGCGACCGAAGTAAACGCCGGCTTGTTCGGCGCCCCGCGCCTTGAATGTGGTGTCGAGCTCCAGCGCTCCGGTCGCAGGGTCCAGATTGGCCAGTAACACCCAGGGTGCGAGACCCCGATAACCGGTAATCACCAGACGAAGCCCGGACGGTTCGAGCGCGATCCAGTGTGGGACCTGGTCGGGTTGCAGGGTGAGCCGGCCGGCTTCTCGCGGATGGCTTGGATCGGAGATGTTCAGGCTGACCACCGCGTGCTCCACACCGCTCGGCTGTAACCAGAAATTCCCCGCGACCACCGGAACTGCGCAGTTCCGTCCCTCCGCCCACGGCATCGAGTACACCCATTCCGCCGAGGGGGCGTCACCCTCAATGCCGCGCAAACGGTAGAGCCCGCAGGTGAAGGTGTTGACCAGGACCGTATGACCATCGGCGAGGACCCGTGGCTCCGCCGTGAGCCAATTCTCGTCTCCTCTCTTCCCCGGTGGCAGCAGCAACGTGTGGAGCAGCGACAGGTCGGACAGGCGCCATACTTGAACCGCCCGGCTTCGCACCTGCAGGTGCATGTCGGACGCGCTCGTGACGACGCGATCGAGCGTCGGGACGATGGCGAGGCTATAGGGCCGGACCGTGGAGTCGATCCCGGGTGCGGCGGCCGATGCGTAACGCGCGACTCGACCGGCGGAGTCGAGCTCCACGAGACCGCCTGTGGTAACCGTGTCCCCGGCACTCTGAAGCTGGAAGGTTGCGAGGACGTGCCCTTTAGGCAGCCGCGCAAAGCTGTGGGGGTGGCTGAAGGGGCCGGCGTCCCCAAACGATCCGGCGAGCCGCGGCCGCGTTGGATCGCGCAGGTCGAACCGAAACGTCCGGCCGGCAGCAAAGCCGTTCGCCCACAGGACGCCGCCCACAGGGGCTTCATACTCAGTGTGGTGGGCCAGAGTGCCCACGGCACCCACCGGCAGCGTCGTGACCACTTCGGTGTACCTGGGGCTTTGCCGGTCGACGTCGACCACGGCCAGGAAGTCGCTCTCCCGCTTGTCGACGTCTCCGGCCCAGACAAAGAGATAGCGGCTGCTGGCGACCCCGGGTGCCGCGGCAGGATTCGATGGACTCGGGTGACACCCGGCGATCATGACCGCCGTTGCGAGGAGAGCTCGGCAAGACACAGTGTGCCCCTCTGAGATAGTCGTGCGTCAGCCCAATGCGCGGGTTAGACGCGGCGCACCATAGCCTCGATCGCAGCAAAGGCGGCCCGACAAACGGCCTGGTCGTGGTCCTCCTCTGGCGAGTAGGAGGCCACCGTCGCGGCTGCAAGGGGGACGCAGTCGCGAATGGCGGCGATGGCGCCCGTCAATTGATCCAGCGAGAGGCCGTGGGGGACGGGAAGATAGTTCGCCCGTCCGACAGCCGGGTCTAAGACGTCGAGGTCGAGATGCAGATAGCCGACGGTGTCGGCAATCGGAGCCCTCTCCAGTAGGAGTGGCAGCCCATCTGGGACCTGCTCAACCGAGACGGTTGTGACTGGCGATTTTCCCAGCCAGACCGCCTCCGTAGGATCCAGGTCCCGTGCGCCCAGAAGGAAGGTGAGCTGGGGCCGAACGGGCTGAAAGCCGGGCACCGTCTCCACGAGGTCGTGCCAGCAGCGCCCCATTGCCGTGGCGAGGCCCATGCCATCAAGGAAACCCGTCGTAGTGGTCTCTGGGGTGTTACAGTCGCCGTGGGCATCGAACCAGAAAGTCGCACAACCTGCAGGGCTAAGGCCACTGAGAGTGCCGACAGCTGTGTTGCAGTTGCCGCTGAGCACAAGGGGGAAGTGGCCGACCGCTCGGGAGGAGCGCACGGCATGGGCAAGACGCCTGGCCAATTCGAATGCGGTGCGAATCTCGGCAGGGTGATGGGCCGGGTCGTCTTCCAAAACCTGGACGGCAGTGACCACATGCCCGAGGCGCTCGAGGTGGTCCTGGAGCCCGGCCCGCAGCAAATGTTCGGGGCCGGCTCCGCAGCGCCAACCGCGGTGGCCGGAATCGTATGGAACTAGCAGAAGCTGAATATTCATTCAATCCCCTCCGCTTCTCACTCTCGGCACCAGTCGCCCTGTCCTCATGATGTAGCTCTGGTACCGATCGCCGAACTTGGCCAGCAACGCCTGCTCCTCGCGGGGAATCACCAGCATCCGAATGAAGGCGAACGCGATAACGGTGGCCAGCAGAACGAACCAACTGCCCGCCATCAAACCGAGGGCGAGGAGGAGCGCCAACCCCGTGGTATAGAGTGGATGCCTGACCCAGCGATACGGCCCACCGGTGACCAGTTCGTGGCGCTCCTTGGTGAGTACCGTCTCAGTAACGTTCCGGCCGAGCGCGCTGAGCACCCAGTGAACCGCCAGCACGGTGAGGACCGCGACGACGAAGCCGAGCCAGCGCAGCATCTCGGGCACGGGGAAGGAGGCCCACGCCATCCAATCTGGGCTCATCGCATGAAGCAGGATCCCTCCGAAGAGCGCGAGCGCCATCAGGCCGCGAACCGCGAGAAAGAGCGACCCCTCGCGCCGGCGCGCGACCGTCTCCCCGCCCTGCCGTGCCCGGGCCCTGTGGTACCCCGACACCGTGAGCGCACTGAGGAGCACCCCGAGGGTCAGCCATCGGAACAGAGGTCGTCCCTCAATTGCGGCTCAGGCCGGCTTGGGCTTCTGCGCGAGATACGCGAACCTCGACAGGCGTTTCTCTACGGAGACCGTATGTACGCATCGCAGGAAGCGCTGGAGGCCCTGGAAATTGGCCTCGCCCTCTCTCGCGACGAGCGCCTCCTGGTGCCGCGCTCGCGCATCCCGCCACCGGGCCGCAATCTCGGCCGCATTGGCGGTCACGTCCTGAACCGCCAGGACGGCGAACCCGGCGTCACGCAGCATGGCTTCGTTCGCGCCTGGTGGAACGAAGAGGTAGAACCCGATCGAGCTCCTGGTCGCGAGCTCCTCATGGGAAACGATGCCGGTTAGAACCATCGCATCGGTAAAGAGGGCCCGGCCGGCAGGTCGCAAGACCCGGTGCCATTCGCGAAGCACGGCGACGCGATTCGCGATGTGACACATGGCATCGTTCGAAACGACGGCGTCGAACGACTCGTCCGCGAACGGGAGGCGCCGGCTCGCGTCGACGACTTCGAACTGTACCCGCTCCGATAGGCCGCGCGACTCAGCGAGGGCCCTGGCGTTCCGCACACCGTGCTCGTTGATGTCCACTCCAGTTATCCGACACTCGCGCGCGCTCGCCAGGTAGACGGCGGGTCCGCCGGAGCCACTGCCCACTTCAAGCACATCGACTCCCGGGCCAACGCCGAGTTGATCGGCGAACGCGAGCCATTCCTGGGCCGTCAGCCAACTGCTCTGGCCCATGTCTTCGCCGTAGGCCTCCTGCCGCACCGCGAATTCGGCGCTGCTGGCAAAGTCCCCGTACACGTTGTCATACAGGTTTACGGACTGGGCAGCCATCTTGCCTCCCTGGACTTCCGGCGCCTTCACCCATACCGCTCTAGTCTTCGCCAGGCTGACGCGGTAGTGTAGGTACTCCTTGCCGGACTTGCTCGACGGAGATCTTCATGTTCCGCTATCTGCCGCGGTTCCTGCCGGTGCTCGCCCTGCTTCCGATCCTGCCCGCTCGGTCGCCCGCCCAGGAGCCAACCGCCGCGGCCTCAAAGGCGGTAGCCGAGATCCGCGAAGCGATTCGCCGCTACGATGAAGCGCTGCGGCGGGCCGATGTGGCGGCCCTCGAGCAGTTCTGGGCCCCCGAGTACACCTTCGTCAATCCGCGCGGCGAGCGGGTGACGCGCGCCGCACGGCTGGCGAACCTGCAGGCGAGGAAGACGTCGTTTGACTCTCTCGCCCACGCGCCCGAGGAGGAGCAGATCCGTACCTACGAGAACGGGGATGTGGCGGTGCATACGACGCTCCTGATGCTCGGCGGCCAGTACGGCGGCCAGACAGCGCGGGGCCGGTACCGAGCCCTGGTCGTCTGGGTCCGCCGCGACGGTCGGTGGCAACAGGTCGCGAGTCAAATGACCCCGGTCCTCGGTCCGTGAGTAGACCCTCGGAGCGTTGGCCGCCTCAGGGGCCGTTCATCAGCCGCGGCGACTCGGCCGCGCTTTCCGGCGGCGCACCGGCCACTGGAGCCGCCGGCCGGTACGGGCGACCCGCACCCACATGAATCCATAGCCGACTGCCAGCGGACTCAGCAGGAGCGCCGGCCAGCGGCGCTGTACCACGCCGTAGAGCCCCGCGGTTACCCCGGCCACGATCCAGATGACGCCGAGCACTACGGCAACGGTCCGGCTGGCCCGGTTCAACTCGGCACGTAGCATTCTCCGCTCACCCGGAGGTTTCTAGTGCGCGGCCGTCGGTCAGGTGCCGCCTCGACGCGACGCCCGGCCCTTGACTCGGCGTGCGACCCCAACGGCTCTTTCCGCCCACACCCGCAGCTCATCCGGGTCCTCGAGGACATCCTCCGGAACCCGATAGTACCCCATCGTCTCCCCGTCCTCACCGTAGGGTCGGAATGGGCCCGAGCCACGCGCCTCGAAGTCCCCGCGAGTCGAGTCGTCAACCTTGAAGTAGAGAGTGTCATCGGCGATCAACGCGAAGAACAGTTCGCCGGCGTAGATCCCCACGCCTCCGAACATGCTGCGGGAGCGGATGCGCGGAACGCCGCGGCCGAGTTGCTCCAGAGCAAACGTTCGAAAGCTCGGACTCACACCCATGGAATCACGCCCCTCGTGGAGCTAGTCCTGTAGTCTACTACCTCACCCATCATTTGCATCGAGCGATAGCCGCCAAATCACCAGCCGCGCAAGGATGACGTAGAACAGCCACGTTAGCACGATGCCGAGCACGAGCAACAGCAGGCGCGTGATGGCTGCTTCATTGCCCGGGGGTTCCGTTGTTCCGGTCGCCTCAAGCGACATCGCCCATACGTCCACCAGCACGAGGGGTAATGCCACGACTGCGTCCAGCGGACGTGGCGCCAGCCAAGCGATGACCACGCCTGCCGGCGTGGCCAACGTGGCGAGTAGGAGAGCCGCGAGCCATGGATGCCGCGAGATCGATGGCTCGGAAACGTTCATTGCTCGACCGACGATCGAACCACCCGCCCGTTCGGCTCCATCCGTAGTCCACGAGATCGGAGTTTCCAATTCAGCGAGCCAGTAATGCCGACCCCGACGATCACGCGCTCAGGGCGGCTCATCCCAGCGGATCTCAATCTTCTGGGGCCCGAGGCCGTGCCAGCGGCTGGTGTAGAGGAGCCACCCGCTTCGGCGGCGGCCGGCGGCGTCCTCGACCACGACGTGGTAGTCCTCCTGATAGTCCATTCGGCGCCAGGCGCGTGGCCCGCGCCAGAACGGCGCGCCACTGAACTCCAGGAGTCGCAGCCTGCGGGTGCGTGCCCACCGCTCGAGCTTGCGCCGCACGTACCAGTCGCCGAAGACGACAGCAATGACTATGGCGGCGGCCAATCCCAGGAAGAACAGCAGGCCTTTGAGAGACTCGGGTGCCATGATCTCCTCGCGATCTCCAACGGACCGCGCATCAGCTAGCCCGCCCCTTAGGTACATGCGCTTGTTTTGGGGGCGGCGATCGCAGGAAACACTAACTCGAAGCTGTCTCCAGACTCCACCGCAAGCCAGCGGTCATGCAGCTCGCCGAGCTTATGCTCGGCTCGTGAGGAAGGTCAAGAGGGGAAAAGCTGGGCTGGGTGGTCTGTTCGAAGACGCACCTCCATCTTCCTCACATGCCCACGAAAGTGATCCGAGCCAGGCGATGTCCGACACTCAGGTTCTCATCAACGGAGCAGGTCCCACGGGCCTCATCCTCGCCCTCTGGCTGAGTCGCCTGGGCGTACGGCTCCGTCTCGTCGACAAGACCGCCGAGCCCGGCACCACGTCGCGGGCCCTGGTCGTGCACGCGCGGACGCTCGAGTTCTATCGGCAAGTCGGCCTGGCAGAGGCGGTGGTCGAGCGCGCGCACAAGTTCGCGGCCGCGAACCTCTGGGCGAGAGGCCGGAAGGCGGCGCACGTCGTCTTCGGCCCGATGGGGGAGGGGCTAAGTCCATTCCCCTACATGCTGATTTTCCCGCAGGACCAGCATGAGCGCCTTCTGATCCAGCGTCTCGCGGAGACCGGCGTCCAGGTCGAGCGCCGGACCGAGCTGCTCGGCTTCGAGGACAGCGCCGGTCGCGTGCTGGCGCGCCTGCGACGGCCCGACGGGACCGAGGAGACCTGCGAGGCCGCCTATCTCGCCGGGTGCGACGGAGCCCATTCCAAGGTCCGCGAGGTGCTGGGCATCGGGTTTCCTGGCGGGACGTATTCCCACCTCTTCTATGTCGCCGATGTCGAGTCGAGCGGTCCGGTCATGGACGGCGAGTTGCACGTCGCGCTGGACGACGCCGACTTCCTCGCGGTGTTTCCCATGCCGGGGGTGGGTCACGCGCGCCTCATCGGCACCGTGCGGCAGGAGGCACAAGCACAGGATGAGACGCTGTTCTGGGACGACGTCAGCAAGGTCGTGATCGGCCGCCTGGGCATCATGGTCGGGCGGGTGAACTGGTTCTCGACCTACCGCGTGCATCACCGGGTGGCGGATCGCTTCAGGCGGAGCCGGGCCTTCCTGCTGGGCGACGCCGCTCACATACACAGTCCCGTGGGCGGGCAAGGTATGAACACCGGCATCGGCGATGCCGTGAACCTGGCCTGGAAGCTCGCGGCGGTGCTGCACGGGCGGGCCGACATGGCGCTGCTGGACACCTATGAGCCCGAGCGGATCAACTTCGCCCGACGCCTGGTCGCGACCACGGATCGGGCCTTTACGGTGGTAACCAGCCCTGGCCCCATCGCCCGGCGGGTGCGGGTCGACGTCGCGCCGCGCCTGCTCCCGGTGCTGTTCGCGTCGAGAGGCTTTCGGCGGCTAATGTTCCGCACGGTCTCGCAGATCGCGATCAACTATCGGGGCAGCAGCTTCTTGAGCGAGGGGCGCGCGGGGAGCGTGACGGGTGGCGACCGACTGCCCTGGGTCCCCGTCGACAACTTCCGCCCGCTGGCTTCGCTGGATTGGCAGGTGCACGTCTATGGCGCCGCCGCGGCAGGAATAATTGAAACCTGCGGCAGGCGGGGGCTGGCCTTGCACAGCTTTCCCTGGCAATCGGAGGCGTCCCACGCGGGCCTCAAGCGCGATGCCGTCTATCTGGTGCGACCCGACGGGTATGTCGGCTTGGCCGATCCGGAGTCCGCGCCGGCCACGCTGGAACGTTATCTCGACAGCCGGCGGATTACGGCCGCTGCAGCGACTCCCTGAGGCGCGCCCGCCGACCCGCCGCAGAGTCACCTGGCCACGAGCGGACACGGACATAGCTTAGATCATGCCCCCGACATACCACGAGGTCTATGCCCGCTGGCGCGCCGCGCCCGAGGCCTTCTGGGCCGAGGCGGCGGAGGCGGTGCACTGGTACCGCCGATGGGACGCAGTGCTAGACAGCTCACGTGCCCCATTCTATCGCTGGTACCCCGGCGGCCAGACTAACAGTTGTTACAACGCGCTCGACCGCCACGTCGAGAACGGCCGGGCCGACCAAGTCGCCCTGATCTACGACAGCCCCGTCACCTCGACCGTGCGCACGTTCACCTACCGCGATCTCCGCGACGAGGTGGCCCGGTTCGCCGGCATCCTCGTGGCGCGCGGCGTCACCCGCGGTGACCGGGTCGTCATCTACATGCCGATGGTGCCCGAGACCGTTATCGCGATGCTGGCCTGTGCCCGGATCGGCGCGATCCACTCGGTGGTGTTCGGCGGGTTCGCCTCGCCCGAGCTGGCCAGCCGGATCACCGATGCCCGGCCCAAGGCTATCCTCACCGCGTCGTGCGGCATCGAGATCGACCGGGTGGTGCCGTACAAGCCGCTGCTGGACCGCGCCATCGAGCTGGCCGGGTCCAAGCCGCAGTGCGTCATCGTGCTCCAGCGTCCCCAGTGTAAGGCGTCGCTCGTCCTGGGACGGGACCACGACTGGGCCGAGCTCCGCTCGACTGCCTCGCCGGTGGACTGCATCCCCCTCCTGGCCACCGATCCGCTCTACATCATCTACACCTCGGGTACCACCGGAAACCCCAAGGGCATCGTCCGCGACAACGGCGGTCATCTCGTCGCCCTCACCTGGAGCATGCGGAACATCTACGGCGTCGAGCCGGGCGAGGTGTACTGGGCCGCGTCCGACCTGGGCTGGACGGTGGGGCACTCGTATGGCGTGTACGGTCCGCTGTTCCATGGCAACACGACGATTCTCTATGAGGGAAAGCCCGTCGGCACGCCCGACGCAGGTGCCTTCTGGCGGGTCATCGCCCAGCACGGCGTGCGCGCGTTCTTCACCGCGCCGACCGCGTTTCGCGCCATCAAGCGGGATGATCCCAACGGCGAGCACGTCCGCCGCTACGATCTCAGCCGGCTCCGGACCTTGTTCCTGGCGGGCGAGCGCTGTGATCCCGCGACGCTCGCGTGGGCCGAGCAGCAGCTCGGCATCCCGGTGATCGACCACTGGTGGCAGACGGAGACCGGCTGGCCGGTCGGCTGCAACTGCGTGGGGTTGGGACTGCTTCCGGTGAAGCCGGGGTCGTGCGCGGTGCCGGTGCCGGGCTATGACGTGCGGGTGCTGACCGACGAGGGCACCGAGGCCAAGGCGGGCGACACCGGCAACGTCGTCATCAAGGTTCCTCTCCCGCCGGGCTGCTCTCCCACTCTGTGGAACAACGACAAGGGTTACCGCGAGACCTATCTCAGCGCCTATCCCGGCTACTATCTCACGGCGGACGCGGGCTTCAAGGATGAGGACGGCTACCTCTGGATCATGAGCCGGACCGACGACGTGATCAACGTGGCCGGACACCGGTTGTCCACCGGGGCGATGGAGGAGGTGCTGGCGGCGCATCCGGATATCGCCGAATGCGCGGTCGTGGGAGTGGGCGACGCGCTCAAGGGCGAGGTGCCGCTCGGCCTCGTGGTGCTGAAGGCCGGGGCAAACCGGACCCGAGAGGAGCTCGTGCCGGAGCTGGTCGAGCTGGTGCGGCAGCGGATTGGGCCGGTGGCGTCGTTCAAGACCGCGACCCCGGTGAGGCGGCTGCCCAAGACCCGCTCCGGCAAGATCGTGCGCGGAACGATCAAGAAGATCGCCGACGGGGTGCCCTATACCATCCCGCCGACGATCGACGACCCGGCGATCCTCGAGGAGATATCGGCGGATCTGGCGGCGATCGGGTATCCGCGGGACCGGGGAACATAGGCCGGCTGCTCACGAGGCCTAGCTCAAGTGCAGCACGGGAATGCCCGGTCCTCCTCACTCGGAGGGTACGGGGAACTGCACGAAAGGCCCGCCGGGTTTCTGGTCGGGCGCGATGTATTGTGGGGCAGGCTCGCCGGCCGGCCCGAGATCCTTCAGATAGGCGTAGATTGCCTTGACATCGCGGTCGCTCATGACGCGTAGGTTGAACCACGGCATCGGGGGCCGGACCTCGCTCCGCGCACGCTCCATGAACTGGTCAGCCGTCAGGTTCTGGACCAGCAGGCGCAGGTTGGGAGGATACGTCGTCCCCCAGGGGCCACGCCAGCCAAGTTGGTCACCGGTGAGCCACAGCTTCTCTTCCACCTTGCCTCCAGAGATCGCGTAACCCGGCGTGTGGCAGTCGTTGCAGCCGGCGATCTGCGTCAGGTACTTGCCGCGCGCCGCCTCGGTTGAGAGGTGCTTGTCAGGGTTCTGCTGCGCAACGACGCCGCCGGCGACGGGTGACGAGAGCGCGATCATTGCAACCACGAATACGTGTCTCTTCATCTGGATGCCTCCTGACGGCAATGACCCTTAGTCGCCGCCATGGTTGAGTGCTGCCACTTCCTGAGCGAGACCTATGGTGACTTCAACAGCGCCGCGTGGGTGAGGGAGGTACGGACCTCTCGTCCCTGACGACGAAGCCTTTGGCAAGCCAGTATCCCCGGGAGAGAGACACGCGCACTGGCGGCAGCCGGCCGGTCAGCTGGGTGTGCCGCTGAAGGCGGCGGCGAAATCGTCCGCCGTCGCGAACCGCTCCGTCGGATCGCGGGACAGCGCGCGGAGGATCGCGGCCTCTACGTGCTCGGGCACCTGCACCACCGGCAGGAGTCTGCGGGGCGGTCCGGTGAAGCGCCTCCTGAGTGTCGCGTGCGGCGTCGGGCCGTAGAAAGGCGGCTCGCCGGAGAGCAGTTCGTAAAGGACGCACGCGAGCGCGAAGATGTCGCTCCGCCCATCGATCTCCTTCTGGCCGCTGGCCTGCTCGGGGCTCATGTAGATCGGCGATCCCACGACCGTCCCGGTTGCGGTGAGCCTCTGGTAGACCTCGTCCACCGCACGCGCCAAGCCGAAGTCGGCCACCAGCACCCGATCGTCCTCCAG
>JBKPAO010000050.1:0-65894 GCA_046726475.1 Gemmatimonadota bacterium
CCGGGATCGAACGCCACCACTCGATCGCCACCGGTGACTCGCAGGGCGAAGGTGAGCTTGTCGCAGGGGAGCACCGCCATCGCCTCGCTCGCTACCAACTGGGTGACGACCGACCATTCCGCTGTCGTGGCGAGGAGGGCCGCGATCCGAAAGAGCAGCTCGGGATAGGGATCGTGCTCGACCGGAGCCGCTATCCCTGAAGCAGATTCCTCCGCCTTGAGAAACCCTCCGATCTGCGGGGTAATCAAGCCGGCGAGCAGCACCAGCAGCTCCACGTCGGGTTCCCCGTACAGATCCGGCCCGGTGCTTCCCACCAGCAGGTACGCCGACGACTCCCGCCGGAAACTGAGACGCGCTCCTATCAGCGCACGGATCTCCGCTCCGGCGGGCTCGCTGGCGATGAGAAATCCTCGAGGCCAGCGGTCGTCTTCGAAGGTGTCCGACACCAGGATGCGGCTGCGCGACCCGAAGATCGACGCGATGTAGAGATGCTCCGCGCTGATGATCAGAGACGGATCGGCCCACATCGGACCTCCGGGATGCTCGCCCAGCCTGAAATAGCGAGTACCGGCTTCGTCTGGCACCAGCAGCTCGATGTGCTCGTGAGGGAGGAGCGCGGCCAGCCCGCGGGACACCGTCGCGATGAAGTGTTGCGGCGTGCCGGCATCACGGTTGGCCTGAGCCACTATCCTGAGCAGTCCAGCAATCCGCTCCTGTTGCTGGAACGACGATCCTTCTGCCGGTTTCCATTGTCGCGCAATCCTGCCCAGCATCGGCGCAATCTGCTGAGCCACGCACTGGATCAGCACTCGTTCCACCGCACCGTATCGATCGGCCTCCAGGTTGGCGACGAGGAGTAGCGCCACATCGCGCTTCCCGAAGCGGACCGGGAGACAGGTGACCGAGCCGTACCCCGCCTGCGTCACGATCGCTTCAACGCTTGCAAGCTGCTCCGGCTTGAGCTGCGGCGCCGGCACCGGCACCACCAGGTCATCCTGCGCCAGCTCCGTTGGCCCGAGCAACACCACTCCACCCTGTGCCGGATAGAGCCATAGTCCCATGAGATCGTTAGGAACTTCCACCGCCAGGGTGTTGGAGAGCGCCTCATGCCAAGTCGCGAGCGCCACTGGATCCACCTGTCCGTCGTTGGCCTGAAGGATGGGCACCAGCGGCTCACTTCCGGAGGAAGAGAGCGGGTCGTCGATTGCCTCGTCGTCAGGCAGGTCGATACTCATGAAGCCGGCGAAAGGCATTAGACATGCCCCTCCGGCCGGGTGAGCAACCGCTTATGGTGGGATAACTTACATCGGCGAACCGCGCCACCGTCGCAATATCTTGCAGTCAGGGGTCGCGTCCTGCCCGCGTCTCTTGCAGGTCGCTCGGTCTATGCTCAATAATCTTCGGCGCTTGACATACCCCCACCCCCTACGCAAATTTGGTTGAGGCAGCGAAGCATTAACGCAGCAACCGGCGGTTTCCCGTGGCGACAACCGATATCGACCTCAATACTGATTCTGGAATCGACCAAGTCCAGGAGCGCTGCACCATAGCGGTCAGCGGGATGCACTGCGCCGGCTGTAGTAGCCGGATACAGCAAATCCTGCAACAGACTCCGGGAGTCAATGCGGCCAACGTCAATCTGATGACCGGTTCGGCCACGATCGACTTCGACCCGGCCAGCATCAGCCCGGCGGGATTGGTGGAAGTCATCCGCGGTACCGGGTATGGCGCGGAGGTACCGCCTTCCACTGCTTCAGCTGAAGCGATCCTGGACAAGGAAGACGAGGCACGCGCAGCCGAGATCGATACGCTCCGGCGGAAATTCCGCGTGAGCTTCGCTGCCGCCCTCCTCACGATGGTCTTCAGCCTGCCGCTAGCCGACGCGACGCCGTCCGGCATGACCGATCCATTCATGCGGCTGATGATGCCGCTCACGCGACTGCTCACGACTCTGGTCCCCTGGACCGAGCGAGTGTCTGCCGACGCCTGGCGATACCTTCTGCTCGGGCTGACGATTCCAGTGGTCGGCTGGGCAGGAAGGCACTTCTACACCCGGGCCTGGTCGGCGCTTCGCCATCGCATCGCCGACATGAACACCCTGATCGCCCTTGGTACCGGCGCCGCGTTTCTGTTCAGCGTCGCGATGACGGTAGCAGACGATTGGTTCGCTCGGCATGGCGTCGTCCCCCAGGTGTACTACGAAGCAGTGGTGTGGATCATCGCTCTCATCCTCCTGGGCAACCTGCTGGAGGCCCGCGCCAAGGCTCGGACCTGGGACGCGCTGCGCCGGCTCACCGAGCTCCGCCCGGCAACGGTGCGAGTAGTACGTCGTGGAGAAGAACAAGAGATCCCCGTCGCGGAGCTCCGCGTCGGTGATGAAGTGAGCGTGCGTCCCGGCGAGACCATTGCTGCGGACGGCGTGGTACTTGAGGGTGCCAGCCACGTCGACGAGTCAATGCTGACCGGCGAGCCGAACCCGGTCTCCAAGGGTCCTGGTGACCAGGTCGTCGGTGCGACCCTGAATCGCAATGGTGCCTTCCGCCTTCGGGTAAGCCAGGTGGGGCAGGACACTGTCCTCTCGCAGATCATCCGGATGGTACGCCAGGCGCAGGGATCGAGACCGGCGATACAACGGCTGGCCGACCGGATCTCGGCTGTCTTCGTCCCCATCGTTATTCTGCTCGCAGTTTTGACGTTCTTCCTATGGCTGAATCTGGGTCCCGCGCCCTCCTATCTCCACGGTCTCGTCGCGGCGGTGACGGTCCTCATCATTGCCTGTCCTTGCGCCATGGGCTTGGCGGTGCCGGCAGCGGTCATGGTTGCGATGGGGCGTGGTGCAGAGCTCGGGGTGTTGATTCGTGGTGGCGAGTCGCTGGAGCAGACCGGCGAGATCGACGTGGTGGCGTTCGACAAGACCGGTACGGTGACAGAGGGACGGCCCTCCGTCACATCAGTACACGTGATATCCGGAACCGGCGCGCTCGATGAGGAACGGCTGCTTCAGCTTGCGGCGGCAGTCGAGCGCTCCAGCGAGCACCCACTGGGAGAAGCCGTCGTGCTGGAAGCGGGGTGGCGCGGGATCCAGCTGCCTCGTGCCACGGATTTCGAGACCCACACCGGCAAAGGGGTAGCCGGGATGGTGGACGGACGCCGTGTCGCGGTCGGCAGCGCGGCGTTCATGCACGAGTTGGGCGTCGACATCGCCGCTGCCCAGAACGCGGCGGGCGAGCTGGCCAGTAACGGGCTGACACCGGTCCACATCGCGATCGACGGACGGCTCGCGGGACTCATCGCCGCTGGGGACCGAATCAAGCCGAGCAGTTCGGAGGCAGTACGACGGCTCGAGGAGCTGGGAGTGGAAGTGGTCATGCTCACCGGTGATGATCACCGCACCGCTGAGGCGGTGGCGCGCACCACCGGGATCGATCGCGTAATAGCCGAACTTGGCCCCGATGGAAAGCTGCAGGAGATCCGCCGGCTGCAGCAGGCGGGGAAGGCGGTGGCGATGGCTGGCGACGGCCTCAACGACGCCCCGGCGCTAGCCCAGGCCGATGTCGGAATCGCCATGGGCACGGGCACCAGCGTGGCGGTGGAAGCCGGCGAGATCACCCTCATGCGGAGCGATCTGCTGGGCGTGGTGGATGCGGTTGGGCTCTCTCGCAGCGCGATGCGGGTCATCCGACAGAATCTCTTCTGGGCGCTGATCTACAACGTCGTTGGCATTCCGATCGCCGCCGGACTGCTCTACCCGAGATTGGGGATTCTGCTCAGCCCCGCGATGGCGGCTGCCGCGATGGCGGCGAGCTCGGTCAGCGTAGTGTCGAATAGTCTGAGGCTCAGGAAGTACAAAGGCGTGACCGCTTACCGCTCACCAGTTGAGCACAGAAGGAGCTAACGATGTCGACCGAAGTAAGGGCCGCCGCCCCATGTGCCTGCGGCGCTCGGCCAGGTGACGGCACCGACGCCGTCCACGTAGACCCGGAGATCAAGCACGCGATCGGGACCCGGCTGCGGAGAATCGAGGGACAGGTGCGCGGTCTCCAGAAGATGGTGGAAGAGGAGCGCCACTGCGCCGATGTGCTGATGCAGCTCTCCTCGGTACAGGAGGCGCTCAGGGGCGTTGGCCGTGGCCTCCTCCATAACCATCTCAAGCACTGCGTCACCGAGGCGATGCGCTCGCGCGATGCCGAGCAGGCCGAGGCGATGTATGAGGAGCTGATGGAGCTGATGTATCGGAATGCGCGGTGAGGGCGAGCGGTCAGTCGGTCAGTCGGTCAGTCGGTCCGACTCGCTTATTGCCAGCGAGAGATGCATACAAGCTCCAGGTCAGCTTTCCCGCACGATCTCTGTGTGCATTTAGTGAGTCGAAGATTTCCTGATTGATCAGCCCTCTATCCTTGCCAAACCGCAGGAGGTAAGAAAGTTCGGCGAGGGACCCGTTTGCAATGTCGAGGTATCGCCGGAATTCCCGTCGGCCTCGTTTAGCCGCACCCTCAGCAATGTTTGTAGGAACGGAGAGAGCCGCCCGTCGAACCTGCGCCGTCAATTGATACCGCTCTGAAGCTGGCCAGCAATCACTAGCTGCGTAGACATACAATGCCAGTTCGTGCGCAGCTCTCCAGGCAGTAAACTTCTCGTAGGCTATCACATTTACAACCTATCCATCGAGGCCTGGAATATCGGATCGAAAAAGCGCGGCATTGACCGCCTGGCCGCCCACTAGGTTCCGACCGACTGACCGACCGACCGACTGACCGACCGACCGCCCGCCCGTTCCATATCCACCTGCACCGTCCTCGTCGCGCCTAAGATCACCAGTCCCCCAAGCACGGCTACTGACGGGAGCAGCAGTACAGCCCGATCGATGCCGAAGTGGTCGGAGAGGGCTCCGACTAGAGGGAAGGCGACGGTGTCTCCCACCAGATGAATAAAGAGCAGGTACGCTCCCGCTACGGTCGCGCTGATCTTCGCGGGAACCACGTCGAAGATCACTGCTGCAATAGGGCCGTTGAACCAGGACAAGAAGAAGAACGCGGCGGAAAAGACCGGAACGAAGAGGTCGAGGTCCCGAACGGTGAGCAGCCAGATCGCCAGCGGCCCGCCAATGAGCAATCCCAGGCAGATCGTCAGCACCCGGCCCGTCGGAGTGTAGCGGCGGAGCCAGTCGGCTACGGCTCCGCCAACGAGCGCGCCTAGGATTCCCGCAACCAGTCCCCAAGTTCCCAGCAACGTGGCAGCTTGGGTGACGCTGAGGTTGAGCTCGCGGGACATAAACGTGGGGGCCCAGCCCACCAGCCCATTCATGCCGAAGGAGATCAGCGCGCCGCCGACGAAGATGTATACCAGCGTCGGTGTCCGCAGCACGACCGCGAGCGACACGGCCTGTTCGCCGAATGCTCGCACCAGGTCACTCGGCCCCGATGCTGGCGCACGGGCGAAACGCTTGACCCAGAGCCGAATGTTCAGTGCGAGTCCTATAGTGAGCATCGCGCCGAACGCGGCGACATCCAACTGAGAGTCGGCTCCATAGACTCGGTCGAAGTGGATGGCCAGCACGCTGCCGAGAGCCACGCTCACCAGGAGCGGCACGAACTGCCGGACGAACGAGCTGACCCCGACATGCAATTCCCTGAGTGCCATCAGGAGCGGCACGCGGGGCGTCTCTCGCCTTGGGTCCTGGAGCCGCGCCGTGAGCGGCGCCAACACAAAGCCGGGGAGGCTTACCGCGATCATGGCCGTGCGCCATCCATACATCACCTCGAGCTGGCCGCCAAGCCAGATACCGCTCACCCCGCCGAGCGTGATCCCCGCCGCCAGGATGCCGAGCGCGACGGCCCGGCCCCTGAGTGGGAAGTAGTCGGCGGTGAGCGACTGCGCCGCTGCACTGAAACCCGCGGCGCCCATCCCGACCAGTGCGCGACAGACCAGCTGCTGACCAAAGCTGGTGGCTAAGCCGCTGGCCAGCGTAAAGGCGCTCCACAGCAGTACGCCGACAGTGATGACGGCTCGGCGGGAGCGGAGGTCACTGAGTACGCCGAAGGGCAGTGCCGCAAGGGAGAAGACCAGCACGTAGGCGGAAGCCAGCCAGCCGAGCTGGGCGTCACTGATCGCCAGGTCAGTCTTGATCGGGTCGAACAGCCCGAAGATGATGTTGCGGTTGATGAAGCTCAGCAGGTTGGTGACTGCGAGCAGGCCGAGTGCGTAGTTGCGGTACCGGCGAGCAGTCTCCATCCCGAATGCAGCAGCTGTCGGGGACTTCACCTACGCGCGACCGTCTCCGCTCCCCCGGCCCCCGGGTGCATGTGAGCCAGGGATTCATCCGCCCGCTGATCACGGAACTCCAGCGCCGCCCGATATTCATTCGTCAGCCGCTCCATCATGGCGGCGCGCCGGGCGTACAGTCGCTTGAATGGCCGGGTTGCGCGGCGCTCGCGGGCATATGCGGTGAGCAGCGGCAAACCGATCGAGCTGTCGGTGTAGACAACGACCGTTCCCGGAAGCTGGTCAGGATCGATCTTGCCCCAGCTCACCGCTTCAGCGGGGGTCGCTCCCGAGAGTCCTCCGGTATCGGGCCGCGCGTCGGTCATTTGGAGGAAGTAGTCATGGCCGCGCTCGTCGATGCCCAGCACTTCCTGGATCTGCGGCTCGGTTTGCAGCATGAAGTTCTTGGGACTTCCTCCCCCCACGATCAGGACCGCGCTTTTGCCGCCGTTGCGCTTTGCCTCGAGTACGATGCTGGCCGTCTCGTTCACATCGGCGCTTACGTCGAACCGGAGCTTGCTGCCGGCGAGCGCCTGCTCGGCGACGTTCATTCCGATCGAGCTGTCTCCGGGGGAGCTGGTATAGATCGGCACCTCCAACTCGTGTGCCGCGGCGAGCACCGACCGGCGGGAGAGGCCCAGCGCCCGCTCGCGCTCCCGAACATACCCACCCAGCAGGTAGTGATACTCGGCGGTGCTCATGGAGCGCTGAAATTCTTCGCGGGCCGACACCTCACGGATGAAGGCGTCGGTCGAGAGCAGGACGTTGTAGTCGAAGAAGATGTCGTAGATCCGGACGACTCCCTTGTCGCGCAGCTCGACGTCGTCGGCGTTGGGCGTACCGCGATGCATCGCCAGTCCCAGCGCGAAATGGGCATCGTGATAGAGGTTCGCCCCGGTGCTGATGATCCAATCGACGAACCCCGCCTCCATCAGCGGAATGAGGCAACTCATTCCGAGCCCAGCCGGGGTCATCGCGCCGGTCAGCGTCATACCCACCGTCACGTCCGGTTCGAGCATGAGCTGGGTGAACAGCTGGCATCCTTCGCGCAGCCGCCCGGCGTTGTAGGCCAGAAACGCATTGTCGATCAGCTCGGCGACCGTCTCTTTCCCGGTGGTCGCCTTGGGGTCGATCCGCTGCCCGCGAAGGTACGGTTCGGATGGCCGATTCATGCCGCTGGCATCGAAGAATGGGCCACGGATGAACACAGATGAACCCGGATATCTCGACCTCCAACGCACACGCCATCGAAGGCGGTCTTCGCAGAAAAATGGCGTCTCTGTCCACGCAAGCAGGGTTCTCCAGTAAGAACCCATCCGTGTCGATCCGTGTTCATCGGTGGCCCCGCTCCTTACGTGCTTCGATCACGATCCGTGTGGCTTCGGCGGGATCGTCGGTGATCCGGAACAGCTTGAGGTCCTTGGGATCGATCTTCCGTTCGGCGGCGACGGTGCGGGTGAGCCAGTCCACCAGGCCAGACCAGTACTCCTTGCCGAAGAGGATCACCGGGAAATCCTTCACCTTTCCCGTCTGAATGAGCGTGAGCGCCTCGAACAGTTCGTCGAGTGTGCCATAGCCGCCGGGAAACACGATGAATGCCGTGGCGTACTTGACGAACATCGTCTTCCGCACAAAGAAGAATTTGAAGTTGAGGCTGCGGCTGAGGTACGGGTTGGAGCCTTGCTCGAACGGCAACTCGATGTTGCAGCCGATCGACATGCCATTCGCCTCCTTGGCACCCCGGTTGGCGGCCTCCATCATCCCGGGCCCGCCTCCAGTAATCACCGGGATGTTGGCACGTGCCAGCAACCGGGCGGTCTCGACCGCGGCCTGGTAGTGCGGGTCGTCGGGCTTGGTGCGCGCCGAGCCGAAGATCGACACGCCATCCTGGACGTCGGAGAGATTGTCGAAACCCCACACGAACTCGCCCATGATCCGGAGCACACGCCAGGGATCGGAGACGAGGATCTGCCCTTTATCGTGCCGCTCCCTGGGTTGGGGCCCTTCGAGGAGGGTTTCGTCCTCCGTCGGCCGCTTGTGATCATCCATCGTGCGGTAGGGACTGTTGGTCACGCTGGGACGCTCGCGCGCGGCGCTGCAGCGCCACGATTGTAGGGACAAGACCGGCTCATAGGGAGCGGAATATACCAATTATACTTCGCCGATGTCCCGCTCCTGGCTGTCCCTGACGGGTCGACTGGCGCTGCGTGGAGCACTGAATCCACGCCTGGCAGTCGATCTGCTGCGGACAGCTTGGGCGTTTCGGCGCAGGCAGTGGTGGTCCCAGCCGCCGTTTCTGCCCCTGCCTGACCGGACTTATCTGCACTGGCGCATGTACACGGTGTACGCGGACGAAAACGCGGTCCCGCCGGTGGACGACGTGATTCGCTTTGCCCGGTGGCGGCGCGAGACCATGGGGCTATAGAGGTGAGAGGTGAGAGGTGAGAGGTAAGCGGTGAACAGCCAGCAGCCAGCCGGCGTTCCCCAGGTTGTCATTCTGGGAGGTGGCTTTGCCGGGCTGTACGCCGCACGTGGCCTGAAGCGCTGTCCTGTGCGAGTCACCCTGCTGGACCGGCGGAATCACCATCTCTTCCAACCGATGCTCTATCAGGTTGCTACCGCGGCGTTGAACCCGAGCGACATCGCGGCCCCAATCCGATCGGTCCTCCGGCGTCAGGCCAACACTGAGGTGCTGCTCGCTGAGGTAGCCTCGGTGAATACCATGGAACGGCGGGTGGCGCTCACCGACGGATCCGAGATCGGTTACGACTATCTCATCGTGGCCACCGGTGCCCGCCATTCCTATTTTGGCCATGACGAATGGGAGCCACTTGCGCCCGGGCTCAAGAGCCTGGAGGATGCGGTCGAAATTCGCCAGCGCGTACTCCTCGCCTTCGAACGCGCCGAGCGAGAAGCCGACGCGGTACGTCGCCACGCCTATCTCACGTTCGTGATCGTGGGTGGAGGGCCTACCGGCGTCGAGACCGCCGGCGCGGTCGCGGAGCTTCGCCGTTACGCTCTCCGCAGGGATTTCCGCCACATCGATCCCGGCGAGGCCACGGTCATGCTGCTGGAAGGCGGCCCCCGCCTCCTGCCGTCGTACCCGCCGAGTCTCAGCGACAAGGCTAAGCATGAGCTTCGGCGGCTTGGCGTCGAAGTGCGAACCGAGACTTTGGTTACCGACATCCGCCCAGGCTCCGTGGTTGCAGCAGGGTGGACGATTCCAACTCAAACGGTGATCTGGGCCGCGGGAAACGTGGCGAGCCCCATCCTCCGGTCCCTCGACACTACGCTAGACCAAGCCGGGCGGGCCATCGTTGAGCCCGACTGCACCATTTCCGGCCACCCAGAGGTCTTCGTCTTGGGGGACGCGGCGCTGTTCAACCACCAGGATGGCGGACCCCTTCCAGGGATCTGTCCCGTTGCCATTCAGATGGGCGAGTATGCTGCTCGCACCATTCAAGCTGACCTCGCCGGCGAGCCCCGGCGCGCCTTCCACTACTGGGACAAGGGCCAGCTCGCTGTCATCGGAAGGGGGCGCGCGGTGGCGGACATCTGGCGATTGCACTTTGGCGGGTTCCTGGCGTGGCTGATCTGGACCTTCGTTCACATCTTCTTTCTGATCGGCTTCCGGAATCGGATCCTGGTGATGATTCAGTGGGCCTGGTCGTACCTGACCTACGGGCGCGGCGCTCGGCTGATCGCCGGAGAGACGCCTTGCACCATCCCGCCGCTGCCACCGGTGACGGTGGCGGCGGAGGTACAATGAGCCTCACCGACGCAGTCAAGGTCCGAGCCCGTGAGCTCGGGTTCATTGCTTGCGGGATCACCCATCCGGGACCATCGACCCACGCCGCCCGGCTCGATGAGTGGCTGGCGAAGGGGTACGCCGGCACCATGCGGTACCTTCACCGCCAGGCCAAACGGCGGAAGGAGCCGGGGTTGATCGCTCCAGAAGCCCGCTCTGTCGTTGTGGTGCTCGACAACTACTACACTGCAGATGAGAAGCGCGATCTTCAGCCGCCCCGAATCGCAAAGTATGCCAGAGGGGAGGACTATCATCGGGTCACGATGGGCCGCTTGGCGCAACTCGCGCAATTCCTGAGGGAGAAAGGGGCGCGGCTGGCGCGCAGCTACACTGACGCGGGGCCGGTACCGGAGCGCGAGCTCGCCCAGCGCGCCGGCCTGGGATGGATCGGCAAGAACACGATGCTGGTGAGGCCCCAGGCCGGCTCGTTTTTCTTCATCGGCTCGGTGTTCACCGATCTCTTGCTCGACTTGGACCCGCCGTTCGAGCTGGATCGCTGCGGGAGCTGTACCCGTTGCCTGGAAGCCTGCCCCACCGGCGCCTTGTTAGAGCCGAGACTTCTGGATGCGACCCGCTGTATCTCCTACCTGACCATCGAACAACCCGGTCCTATTCCCGATGAGCTCGCCGAGCGATTTCAGGGCTACGCGTTTGGTTGTGACATCTGCAACGACGTATGCCCCTGGAATCAGCGGTTCGCCGAGCCGACCGGCATCAGTGAATTCGAAGCAACTCGTCCGCCGTTGGACGTGAATCCCCATTACTTCGAGAATATGACCGAGGAGGAGTTCCAAGAACGATTCGGAAGCTCACCGCTGGAGCGAGCCGGACTCGACGGGATGCGAAGGAATTACCGAGCGGTGTTCGCTAGTGCACCCTCTGGGGCACCGTCGTCATGACGCGAGCGCTCGAGCGGCTCCTCCACTACGATGTGTGGGCCAATCGAGAGACTCTGAAATCGCTCGAGCAGGGCTCCGCCCCCGCCAAGAGCCTGCGCTGGATGAGCCACATCATTGGAGCCGAATTTCTCTGGCTCGACCGCATTGGTGGGCGGCCGCAGTCGCTTCCGGTCTGGCCCGAGCTCAGCCTCGACGAGTGCGGCAGTCGACTCAGCCAGCTCTCGCAGCTACTGCCGGCCGCTGCCCGAGGTGGTGATATCGGCCGCACGATTCGGTACACTAATACCAGGGGAGAATCCTGGAGCAGCTCAGTGGAAGAAATTCTCACTCACGTGACGATCCATTCGGCGTACCACCGCGGCCAGATCGCCTCCGACATTCGCTCGGCCGGCCTGGAGCCTGCTTACACCGACTATATCCACGCGGTTCGGCAGCGATTCCTCGAATGAGCACACCTTCGGCAGGCCCGCTCATTGTCGCGGCGGGAGTGACTCTCGTGCTGATAGGCCTGCTGGTGTGGTCGGGGGGGTTGAGCTGGTTTGGCCGGCTTCCGGGAGACATCCGAATCGAAAAAGAATCGGTACACATCTATATCCCACTGGTCTCCATGTTCCTGGTTTCAGTGGTGCTGAGCTTGATCCTCAACCTGCTAAACCGATTTCTCTAGGGCGGCCTTCCCCAGCATCAAAGACCCCGCCAGCTCCCGCCCGATCTTGACCACGGCATCGACGAGAATTCGGAAATCTGCCCGCTTGCTGCGGTGATTCACGTTGGCGCAGCGGAGCGCGAAGCGCCCACCCAGCACCGTAGCCGATGGCACCGCAATGCCGCTCTCCTGCAATCGCAGCAGGATCTCCTCGTTCAGCGCGTTCAGATCCGATCGCCGCAACTCAGCCGGCGCAAACCGGAAGCACACGATGTTGAGGGCGGTGGGGGCCAGAAGCTCGACGTCGGGATGAGCTTCCACCAGTTCGGTCAGGTACCGAGCTTGGGCAACGTTCTGCTCGATGAGCCTGGCGTAAGTGTCGATCCCGTGCGCCCGAAACGAGAGCCACACTTTCAACGCCTTGAAGCCGCGGGTGAGATCGATCCCGCGATCGGCAAAGGGCAGCCCGCCGGCAATGACACCACGCGAGGTTTCGGCGAGATAGCTCTCCGTCGTGGCGAACGCAGCCCGGTGGATTTTCGCGTCCCGCACCAGAATGCAGGCGCATTCGAACGGCAAATATCCCCATTTGTGCAGATCGAATGCGACCGAGTCCGCCCGCTCGAGACCGCTGACTAAGGGGCTGAGCCGGTCGGAGAGCTTGAGCAGTGCGCCAAACGCCCCGTCGACGTGGAACCAAATCCTTTCGGACCGGCAGAAGTCGGCGAGGCCATCGAGATCGTCGGTTGCTGCGGTGTTGACCGTACCAGCCGTTCCAATAACGCAACAGGGCAGCGCTCCTTCCGCCCGATCCTGGGCGACGGCGTGCGCCAAATTTTCGAGATCGATACAATAGTCCGGGCCCACGCTAATACGACGGAACGCACTGTTCCCGATGCCAAGGAGCTCCACGGCTTTGCGGGCCCAGCCATGAGTCTCGGCAGAGCCGTAGCACATCAGCCTGGGCCGGCTCGATGCGCCCGGCTGTGGCTGCAGTCCATCTTCGCGTACGTCGAATCCGATGGCCTGGAGTGCGGCATGACGAGCTACCGCGAGGCCGAGCAGGTTGGCCATCGATCCGCCGGTCACCAGGAGTCCGCTGGTGCCGGCAGGAAATCCCATCAGCTCCGCCAGCCACGCGATGACCTGGTGTTCGACGAGTGCCGGCGCGTGATTGAGGCCTGCGAGGTGAGGATTCAGCCCGGCAGCCAACATGTCGGCCATCATCCCAAGTGGTGTACCGTTACCCTTGACCCAGCCCCAGTATCGAGGGTGCAGGTTCCCGTTGGGGTAGGGCTGCACCAGTTGCAAAAACCCCTGGTAGGCCGCATCCTCGCCGATTCCCTTTCGAGGCACCGGCTGGTGAAACGATTCACGTACCTCGGTCGGCATCGGTCGCCATACAGGCTGTTCTGATAACCCGGAGAGATGGTCCAGCATATCATCGACCATTTGATGCGCCAACCGTCTAAACGCGGACCAGGCGGCTGCATCGGAAGGATCGAGCGTCTCCTCCAGAGCGTCGTTGACTGGCGTCTTGCTCATGTCCTCGCTCCAGTTGATCCAGTATCGTCTAGTGGTACCACAGCCGCCGCTACCCGCTTCATGCGCTCAAACCGGGGCTTCCCTTACTATTCAGCATGACCTACACGTTGCAGACTCGATCCGATCCTCGCGTCCAACGGCTGAAGACGCTCGCACGAGTGCTGGACAATGCCTTACGCATTCCGGGAACGAAATATCGTTTCGGGCTCGACGCCGTGATCGGCTTGGTTCCCGGCATCGGTGATGCAATCGGTGCGATCTTCTCCGTGTTCATCGTATTTCAGGCTGCTCGCCTCGGTGCACCCAACTCGACGCTGTTCCGTATGATGTCGAATATTGGACTGGACACGATCGTCGGAGAAATTCCGCTCCTCGGTGACCTTTTCGATTTCGGCTGGAAGGCAAACAGCATGAACATGGCCCTCTTGGAGGAGCACCTGCAACAGCCTGTCGCCGCCCACCGGACCAGCCGCCGAGTACTGGTATTGGTGGGAGTCGGATTGCTCTTGATCCTAGCTGGGGTTATCGCGCTCGGCGTGTGGGTCGCCAACATGACCGTTGTCAGAGTATCCTGAGCGCATGAAACCGTCTTTGCATAGCGTCGCCATCTTCGTGAACGACATAGGCCGAGCCGTCGAGTTTTATCGGGACGCGCTCCAGCTGCCTCTCACCAAGCAGGGATCCTTCGGTGCGGAGTTTCTCGAGGGTGACACCCATGTTGGCGTGCATCCCGCAGTACACCCGGAGGCCAAGTCGCTGGTGGGCCGGCATACCGGCATTACGCTGTTTGTGCCCGACCTGCTTCACTTCTGCGGCGACCTGCACGCCCGCGGCGTGCGATTTACTGCGGAGCCCACTCAACAATCGTGGGGCATCATGGCGATGGTGGCGGACCCCGACGGGAACATTCTCGCTCTCTGGGAAGACAAGCTGCCGGACACCCAAGAGCATAGTTCAGTCGATCAGGCGGACGGGACAGCGTAACCTAGCCCCGCTGGCCAGGCTGAAACGGCGAGATGGCCTGTGCCACGGGATGGCCCCGAAAGCAGTCTTCGACGATCTGACCCTGCTGCTCCATTCCATACGCCTGAAACGGCTGCCCGGGTACCGCATCGTACCAATAAGGGCTGGAGCCGATCCGTGTCGTGCGATAAGCCAGGTCGCGTAGCTGGGCTGCCGCTCCGCGACTGAAGTAGGTCCATGCTCCCCATGCCTGGAATTGCCGACAGTGGGTCACTTCGTGCGCCAGCACGGCGAGATCCTGCTCGTGTCGATCGGGTAAGAAAATGTGGTTGCCCAGTGCTATGGCACGACCACGGCTCAAGCCAAGAACCAGCGCGCGGAGCAGCTTCCTCGCGCCGCTCGCGTTGTGCCGGTAGATCCGCACCCGGTTGCAGTCCAGGCTGCTTGCCAGGCTGCCCAGCCTGGCGCACTCGGTGGAAGTCAGCCGGTGAGACATGGATTCATCGCCCCAGGAACTCTCCAATCGGGGCGAGTGCTTCGATATGATCGCAGAAGATCTTGAAGGTGGCGATCAGTGGTACGGCGATGAACGCCCCCGGCACTCCCCAAATCCACCACCAGAACACCAATCCAATGAGGATGGCCACTGGGTTCAATGTCAGTCTTCGTCCGAGAATCATCGGCGATATGAACTGGGATTGCAGAAGGTTCACACCGAGATAGGCTACCGGGACCAGCAGTGCGTGACCGAGCTGATCGAAGGTGACCAGCCCGGCAAGTCCTAACACAGTGAACAGAGCGGTAGCGCCAAGATAGGGAACGAATTCGGCAAGAGCCGCCAGTGCTCCCCAGAGCAGCGGGCTGGGCATCTTGAGGAGGAACATGACCCCTGCCACCGCCATTCCGAGCCCCACATTCACCAACGTGACGGTGACCAGGTAGGTGGAGATCGATGCCTCGGTCTCCCGTGCAATGGCCACCGCCTTTTTCTTGTCGCGCAGCTGCGGTAGAACCTTGATCAGCTTCTGAAGAAAGAGATCACCGGCTGCGAGCAGGAAGTAGAGCAGGATGATTACCTCGAGTGCGCTTGCCACGATCGTCTGGGTGGTGCCGAATAGCCGTTCAGTGAGGGTTGGACCCTTAACCACAACCTCCTGAGTCTTGGGCTGGTCGCTTATCTTCGTCGCCCTTTCCACTTGCTCGGCGGTCTTGCTGACCTGCTCGACCGGCTTGCGCAGCTGCCGCAACCGGTCCTGCGCATCCCGCATGCTGATGGGCAGCTTTGCCACCCATTCCTTGGCAGGACCGGCAAGGCCGTAGGCCGAGGCACCTACAGCTCCGAGCAAGACCAGGATCACCAGCGCTGCGCCGAGTGGCTCCGGAATCCGGGCACGCTTAAGTCCGCGGATCAACGGGCTTAGAAGGAAATCGAGCAGCACCGCGAGAACGATCGGAAGAAAAAAGGCGCGGGCGAAATAGAGCGTATAGAACGAGGCGAGAACAAACAGCCCGGTCAAGGCGAGAGAGCGAACCTCGAATCGATCCCGCAGTGCTTCGCCCAGCTTCGTGATATCCGGGTGCTCTACCGGCTCCCCGGCACCGGGCTCGGGTGGTGGTGCGGGAACGTCGGGCTCGAACGGCGAGGTTGCTTCAGTCACCCTTGTCCCTCCCAGTTCGAAGGGAGTAGGTTGCCGACTCCCGACCGAGCATCCGTGCTCCGGCATACTCGCCACTCGTTCTGCCCGGAATAGAGTAGCATGTCACGCCTCTGGCAATCGATCTTATCGCTGTGGGCCTGGCTGGTGCTGGTGATCTGCATTCTGGTGTGGTTTCCGCTGCTCGTCATCCTGCGACTGGTGACGGCTCCGTTCGATAGCGGCAAGTATATCACTGGATACCTGTTTCGCCGGATTGGCCCGGTCATGGCCACCCTGAATCCGCTCTGGCGCTTCCGGTACTCGGGAAGCATGCCTCCTGACCCCCGTCGGCCATATGTCGTCGTCTCCAATCATGAATCGTTTGCCGATATCCTCCTCATCAGCCATCTGCCCTGGGAGATGAAGTGGCTCTCCAAAGCCGAGCTCTTCCGTATTCCCGTCATGGGCTGGATGATGTGGCTGGCCGGTGACATCCCGGTGAAGCGTGGATTCGGGCCCAGCGCGGTCGAAGCAATGGAGCGTTGCCGGGAAGTGCTGCGCCGGCGGGTGTCGGTCATGATCTTTCCGGAGGGCACTCGGTCCAAGACGACCGAGCTCCTGCCGTTCAAGGACGGCGCGTTCCGGCTGGCGATCGAGGCCGGCGTTCCCATCCTGCCACTCGCGGTCTCCGGAACCGGAACCGCTCTGCCCAAGCATGGCTGGCGTTTCGGGCGATCGGCCGCTGAAGTTCGGGTGCTGGAGCCGGTGGAGACCACCGGACTGACGCTGGACGATGTTCCCGCCCTCAAAATCCGCATCCGCGAGCTCATCATCCGCACCCGAGACGCGCTCGCGGCCGGGCGGCGTTGACCTTATCTCCCCAGATCTCCCGGGGCTCGCACCCGTCCCACCGCTCCTGCCAGCGCAAGCAACGTGAGTACGTAGGGCAGCATCAGGAAGAGTTGATAGGGAGCTCGCACGCCGAGTGCCTGGAAGAGAAACTGCATTGCGCTCGCCGCTCCGAACAACAGAGCCGCCAGAGCAACTCCGGCGGGGTGCCAGCGACCCAGGACCACAATGGCGATGGCGAGAAAACCGCGCCCGGCCGTCATTCGCTCGACGAAAGTCCCGACCTGAGCGAGAACGAGAGTGGCCCCTCCCAATCCCGCAAAGGCTCCGCCGAAAAGGGTCGCCCCGGTTCGCATCAGACCGGTACGCACACCGGCAGCTCGTGCGACGCCCGCCGCTTCGCCGGTCGCTCGCAGCATCAGGCCGAGCCGGGTTCGAAAAAGAAGCCACCATATTAATGGGAGCGCCGCGAGGGAGAGATAGGTCGGCACCGGCTGCTGGAATAATCCCGGGCCGAGTACCGGAATGTTGGCCAAGCCGGGAATGGCAAGGGAGGAGAAGGTCGGGATCGTGAGACCGGCCCCCTCCGGGCCAAAGGCTCGCTGCGAGATGGTACCCGTCATTCCCACAGCCGCCAGGGTGATCGCCGTGCCGGTAATGATCTGGTCGGACCGCACTCCAACGGCCAGCAGCGCGAAGACGGCGGCGAGCACCATCCCGGCTAGCGCGGCGCACCCGAGTCCAGCCCACGGTCCCCAGGCCATCGCTCCCAGAGCAGCCGCGAGCGCTCCGGCGAGCATCATCCCCTCGATTCCCAGATTGATCACGCCAGAGCGCTCAGTGACCGTTTCTCCCGTGGCAGCGAACAGGAGTGGCGTCGCGACTCGGACCGCGGCCGCCAGAAAGCCACCAGCCAGAACAACCGGATCCACTATCCGATCACTTTTTGGGCAGAGGATCGAATTCTCCGGATGACCCGTGCTCCGGTCCATCCTCCCTTCGGCGCAGTCGCAATCGCCGCGACCACTATGATCACTGCTTCTACCACGTACACGGCGACGGCAGGGACGCCGGCCTCCCGCTGCATCGCTCCCGCCCCCGCTTCAAGCGCTGCGATGAGAATGCCGGCGACAAACACCCCGGCGGGGTGCAGTCCTCCCAGCAGCGCTACCGCGATGCCGGTGAATCCGTAGCCCGGAGAGAGGTTCTGATACAGGGCGTAGGACACCCCACTCACCTCCACCCCGCCGGCGAGGCCGGCTAAGGCGCCCGATACCAGTAGAGCGACCGCTCCAATCCGCTGGCTATCGATACCTCCACTTATTTGAGCGGCTCGGGGTCCCAATCCAGCGGCCCGAAGATGAAAGCCCCACAACGTCCTATCGAAGAGATACCAGAGCAGCAACGCTGCGGCCGCCGCCAGAAGGAAGCCGGCGTGCAGCCTGGTTCCGGGAAAGAGCGGCAGGCGAGCTGCCACGGCGATGGTATCGCTCTGGGGATAGATCCCGGTTGGCTCCTGCAGGGGACCCTGAACCATCAAACTTACGAGCGCTTCGGCGACGAAGTTGAGCAGCAGGGTACTGATCACTTCAATAACACCGAACCGAAGCTTGAGCCACACCGGAACGGCGATCCACGCGGCGCCGCCGAGAGCAGATGCCAAGAGGAGGGTGGGGACTGCGATCACCGAGGGGCGCCCCGCTACATGAAGGCCCACCCATGTGGCGGCGATCGCGCCGGCATAGAACTGTCCCTCGGCACCGATGTTGAGTGCCCCGGCGCGAAAAGCAACGGCAATGCCCAGTCCGATGAGGATGAGCGGGACACTACGAACCAGGGTGGCTGAGGTGAAGCTGTACCAGGAACCGAACGCCCCCGACCAGAGAGCGGACAATGCAGCCGCAGCGTCATACCCGCCAGCCTCGAGTCCAGCCAGCAGCACTACCACTCCCAGGAGGAGCGCGGCCAGGGCCCATGCCAGCCGGATCACTGCTGCACGACGCTGCGGAGCATCAGACTGCCCACCTCGCTCCGAGAAGCTCCGGGAGGAACCTCTTTCAGAGTGCCCTGCACGACGACCACAATTCGATGGGCCAGCGAGAGGACCTCGTCCAAATCACTGGAATGGAAGAGAACCGCCGCCCCGCGTTCGGCCGCCGCCCGAAGTCGGCCTTGGATAGCCGCCGCTGCCCTGACGTCCAGACCACGCGTGGGATTTTCGGCGACGATCACCAGTGGATTCCGGGCAAGCTCCCGGGCGACCACGAGCTTCTGCTGGTTGCCACCACTGAGCGACACCGCCTTCGCGGTTGGGCCGTTGGCGGATATCCCATACTCCTCGAGCAACTGCGAGGTCTGGGCTCGCGCCAGGCTCCACTGAATTCTGTTCCGCTGCAGCCACGGCGCTCCCGCCCTGGAGCCGAGCACCACGTTTTCAGTAAGCGTGAGCTCCGGAACCAGCCCCTCGGTCGACCGATCCTCGGGAATGAAACCGACGGGATGTGCCACCTCCACCTTGCCACGGAGCGGCATGATCCGGCCGGCCACGGCGCGCAGCAACTCCCGTTGTCCGTTTCCCTCCACTGCAGCCAGTCCTACGATCTCCCCCGGATGCACAGCAAGCGTCGCCGGACGTACCGCGATGCCGTACCCGCTTTCCCGAGATACCTCCACCGCGTGGAGTCGAACGAGCGGCGTGCCGGACCCTGTTCGACCGATCTGCGCCGAGCCGCGGCTCGACATAAACGGCAGATCGCGGCTCGCGCCGATCATCGCTCGAGCAAGCGATTCCACCGTCTGAGTAGCCGGGGTTCCGGTATAGGTCACCAGGCCCTGCCGCAGAACGGTGACCCGGTCGGCGGCTCGCAGCGCTTCATCCAGCTTATGAGTTATGAGCACGGCAGAGCCACCCTGGCTGGTGAAGTTCCTTATTACAGCCAGTAGTTCTTCCGCTTCAGCGGGCGCTAACACTGCGGTTGGCTCGTCCAGGAGGAGAATGCGGACATCGGTGGCGAGGGCCTTCACGATTTCCAGTCGTTGTTTCAGGGCGACCGACAACCGCCCCGCTCGCTGATCAGGATCGAGGGGAAGCCCCACCCGTTCGGACGCGGAGCGGGCCCGTTCCCTGAGATCTCGGGGCGGTGCTGACCAGCCGGCGAAGAGCGCTATGTTCTCGGCGACCGTCATGGCGGGGACTGCGGTGAAGTGCTGGTGAACCATCCCTATGCCGAGCTCCCGGGCGGCTCGCGGAGAGGAAATCGACCGTGCAGTACCGTAGGCGCGGACTTCTCCCGCATCCCGCCGTACCAGCCCGTTGGCCACGTACATGAGGGTAGACTTTCCCGCACCGTTTTCGCCGAGCAAGGCGTGGAGCTCTCCCGCGCCAAGTGAAAAATCGGCTCCGCGCAACGCTTGCACGGAGCCGAATCGCTTCTGAATGCCGACGAGCTCGAGGGCCGGTGGCACCACCTCAGAGTCCGGTAGGATGGTCGTGGAAGTCCCAGTCGAGATCGAATCGCTCGGCAACGTGCGAGGCCAGGGCCTGAACCCCTAGCGTTTCGGTGGCGTAATGGCCGGCGTAAATGACATTGAGGCCCCACTCCATCGCATCGAAATAGGTGTGATGGGGACCTTCACCGGTTATGAAGGTGTCGAGACCGGCATCTCGTGCCGCGGCGATCATGTTGCCCGCACCGCCACTGATGATCCCAATCCGCGTCGGCCGCTCGGGGCCGCCGGGGATCAGAGTGGCACTGCCTTTGAGCGTGTGCAACACGCGATCCAGCTCCAGTGCGACCGACTCGCGGGAAGGTAGACTCCCGGGAGCGTGCCCCCAAACGCCTATTGTGTGGCCGCGGTAGCTTCCGAACCACCCTTCGACCTCGATTCCCAGCCGCTCGGCCAGCACAGCGTTGTTTCCTACCTCAGGGTGAACATCCAGAGGGATATGAGCTGCATACACCGGGATATCATGATCCACGAGGGCAGCCACCCTGCGGTACCGTCGTCCGGTCAAAGGAACGTTGCCATCCCAGAGTAAGCCGTGGTGGACCAGCAGAAGTGGAGACAATTGGTCTGGCTCCAACCCGGCGATCACCCCATCGATGGTTGCCTGGGAAGCGTCCACCGCGGCCACGACAGCACCGACCCGTCCCCGATTCTCCACCTGAAGCCCGTTGACTGCATTGGCCTCGTCAGGGATCTCCCTGATTCGGAGATATTCATCGAGATAGCGGGTTAGTTCGCTCAGCGAGACGCCGGTGCTCACGTGCGAAGTGCGGTACTTCGGGATTCTTGGGGAGCCCGCGCCTCCATGGTTCCCGGTCGAGGTGCGGCAACCAGAGTGCCCTGGGCGATAGAGTCCGCCGCGGCCCTCATTCGCTCCTGTAAGGAAGCGGGAACCAGCTTCGTTAGGGCGGGGTTCGCAACATACTTCACGACCTCACTCTTGAGTCCAAAGACCTCGAGGTGAGGTACGAAGCTACCTTGCTTCACCTCCTCGGCAACCAGGAGGAAAGCATGGGGCAGATCGATGACGGCGCTGCCGGGGACATGACCAGGGGCAAGACTGGACTGATCGGTGTTTGCGCCGAAGACATAAACACCGGCATGCTGCTTGACAGCCTGGAATAGGCCAAGCGCGGCGGCATCCGCATTATGGTGAAAGACATCAGCCCCCGCGTCTATCAGCGCGAGGGCTGCTTCGCGGCCTGCCGCGGCATCGTCGAAACTGTTCAGGTACACTGCCCGGCTCTGGGCCCTCGGATTTACCGCTTTGGCCCCATTCAGCCAGCCCTGGTAAGCCGCCTTGATGGGAGGAAGCTCAATTCCGCCGATGAACCCGAGAATGTTGGTCTTGGTGAGCTGGCCGGCCACCATGCCGGCCAAGTAGCTCGCCTCCTCCAGTCTAAAGATCAGCGGAGAGACGTTCAGGCGAGTTCGGCGACCTGACGTCACAATGAAGACAGTATGGGGGTAGTCCTCGGACACTCGTTCGGCAAGGTCCTGGAACTCGAACCCATGGGCAAAAACCAGATCGTACCCCTGGGCGGCGTAGGCCCGCAGCGCTTCGTTTTGCGCTGCTGGCGTTCTGGCCTCGACGTGGCTGACGTGGACTTTGAGCGAGTCGCGGATCCGGAGCAACCCTTGGTATGCCCCGGAATTCCAGGCTGCATCCGCCACGGATCCCGGCGTTACCAAGCCGACCTTGATGCCGCTTTTTGAGTGGGTAGTACAGCCGACTGCTGCCATCAAGGCAGCAGCATAGGGCCAGCTAATACCAAGAGCACGCTTAGGGCGGAGGAGTGCGAGAATTTGCACCGTATGGCGTGGTAAGGACAAAGTCAAAGTTTTATTGTCCACACACTTAGCCGAATTTTCAACTATTGTGGGAACTTCCGACCGGCTCACCTGCCGCTTTAACGTCCATTTTGACCTCGCCGGTGATCCTAGCACCCTCAACAATAGAGATTCGGGGCGTGAGAATGTCGCCGGCCACCATGGCGGTCGCCTGCAGCTCCACCCTTTCCCGGGCGTGGATCGCTCCACTGATTTGCCCGGAGATGACGGCCTCCTGGGTGTGTAGGTCGCCCTCGATTACGGCACCTTGAGCCACCAATACCTGAGACCCAACCCTAACGGTCCCGCGGACTCGCCCTTCGATTCGGACCACCCCTTCTGTCTCCAAGTCACCGATCACTGTCATGTCGCTGGCAATGATTGAGAAGGGTATCTGGTCCGTACGTCTGCGCTTCAGCTCGTTTCCTTGATCATCGCGAGCCGGACTCGAGAAGATGCCCATTAGCGGCCCTCCCTTACCATTGTCAAAGGATCCAGCGAGAGCCCGCGCTGACGAATTTCGAAGTGAAGGTGCGGTGCCGTGGATCGCCCGCTGTTCCCAGTGAGGCCGATGACTTGGCCAGATTCCACTGTCACATTTGGTGTCACTAAGATGCGTGAGAGGTGGCCGTACATGGATTGGTATTCCTCCGAATGGTCGAGCAACACGTACAACCCGTACTCGGGATCCTCGCCAGCTTGGGCAACAGTCGCGCCGCCGGAGGCCCGCACCAAGCTCCCTATGGCCACTGCGATATCGATCCCAGGATGGGCTTCGTCCCTACCCCCAGCCTTAACCTGCCCCCGCGTGATGTAACCCGACTCCTCGAGTGGCCAGTGTCGCGGAGTGGATATCCCAGGCTCGGCTGATACCACCGCCGCTAGACGGGCCCGAATGGGAGGCGCAACCGGAAGTTGGGAGGATTTCGAGACCGGATCCCGAACAATACCACCGCCCATCATCTGCCGGACCTGGGCGTACCGGGACTCGGCGCTGTCCACCGCCGCAGAAAGCTCGCGCACCCGGGTGTTTTCCGCTCGGAGTCGCCCCAGCTCCCGCTCCATCCCAGGGACCCGCGCCGCGGCTCGCACCAAAGGACCATACAGGGCGGTGATGATCAACAGCAAAAACGCCGCAGAGCCTAGCAACCACGCACCTGCCCTAACAGTCCAGATCGGGAGACGGATGCTGCGCGTCCTGGTCGTTCCATCCCGCTGGATCACGATGGTGATGGAACGTGAACGCTTCCGCTTCTTCATCCTGCGAAAGGCTCACCCAGGATCAGCTCCAGCACTCGGGCCAGATCGTCGTTGGAGTAGTAGCTGATGCTCAGATACCCGCGCCCGCGGCGGCGAGCGGTGACGCGTACATCCGTTCCCAATCGCTTACGCAGGGCATCCTCTACCCGACGGACATCGGCGGTTGCCATCTTCTGCGGAGCTCGAGGGCGTCCTTCGGGACTACTGACAGCAGCAGGGGAAGCGGCCACATCCCGGGTCCGCGTCTCCAACTCTCGGACCGACCATTGCTGGTCAACCGCCTCGTTGGCTAACGCGATCATCGCGGTCTCATTGGAGACCGCCAGCAGCGCACGCGCGTGGCCTTCCGAGAGCTTTGCGTCCTGGATCAGCGATTTGATAGGGTCAGGCAGGCGAAGCAGACGGAGGAGATTGGCCACGGTCGAGCGATCCCGTCCCACTAATCTCGCAACTTCAGCTTGCCCCAGCTTAAACTCGTCCGTGAGTCGCTGATATCCGGCCGCTTCATCGATCGCCGTCAGGTCGTCCCGCTGAAGGTTTTCGATGAGTGCAAGGGTCAGCAGCGTCTTGTCGTCTGCTTCTTTTATTACCGCCGGAATTTTGGACCACCCCAACCGTTGTACCGCCCGCCAGCGGCGCTCGCCCGCGATCAACTCGTATTTCCCGTTCCGGGGCCGCACGACGACTGGCTGGAGTAGCCCGGAAGCCTCGATCGAGGCGGTGAGCTCGACCATCTCCGCTTCATTTATATGAGAGCGGGGCTGCAGTGGGTTCGGAACGATGTGATTCACCGGCAACTCCCGCAGAGCGCCGGCCGCTTCCGCCTGCTCCCGGGAAACGGAGCCCAGCAGCGCCTCGAGTCCTCGTCCCAGCCGTTTGGTTTCAGTCATGAGTGGTCACCTCGGGAAGGGGAACGCGTGCATCCTCGTGCGGGACGGGTGCATCCTCGAGTGGGGACGAGTCCGACAGATGGGCTGGCTCTACTTCAGTGTGCGGCTCTGCGACTGGAGCTGCTCGCTGTTCAATTGTTACCGTGGGATTTTCGACCCGGCGAAGGAGCTCCTGGGCAACCGCCAGGTAGCTCTTGGCTCCCACGGAGTGCACGTCGTAGAGGAGAATCGGTTTTCCGAAGCTTGGGGCTTCGGCCAGGCGCACGTTGCGCGGGATCGGTGTCCCAAAAACCTTGGCCCCAAAGTACTCTTTAGCGTCCTCCGCAACCTGGCGGCACAGGTTTAATCGAGCATCATACATGGTGAGCAGCACGCCGGTGATGGCCAAACCAGGGTTGAAATTTTGCTGCACTAACCTGACAGTGTTAAGAAGCTGTGAGATCCCTTCCAACCCATAGTACTCGCATTGAATAGGGATCAAGACGGCGTTCGCTGCGGCGAGGACGTTAAGCGTTAATAACCCCAACGATGGAGGACAGTCAACCACGATGTAATCGTATCTATCTTGAAGTGGATCAAGGAGTTGCCGTAAAATCGCTTCTCGACTGCTTCGCTCTACCAATTGGAGTTCCGCTCCTACCAGGTCTTGAGTAGCCGGAAGTACCGAGAGAAAGGGCAGCACGGAGATGGGTACGATCGATTCTTCTGCTGGCCTTTCTTCCACAAGCGCATCGTAGAGCGAAAGCTCTACGGTTTCCTTGGCAATACCCACTCCGCTCGTCGCGTTGCCCTGAGGATCTGCATCTAACAGCAGCGTCCTCCGCTCCGCGATCGCGAGAGACGCCGCCAGATTCACTGCGGTAGTTGTCTTCCCCACACCACCCTTCTGGTTCGCGATTGCTATGACATGAGCCATAGAGGCCTTGTGCTTTGGAGGTGTTCTTGCAAGAAAAGCCGTCGGAACTGACCGGTCTCTAGAAAATGAAGCGAGTGACAGGGGAGGTCCGCCTCTCAGCGGCCCGCACGAATATAGGACGTTGACTCCTGGGTGCAATATTTTTCTGTCGACGAGTTTCACAAAACGTGCGACGATAATAGCCCTGTTACGAAAGAACCCCCAGGCTCGGCGGAAAGACCCGGTAAGTTGCGGACTTCTGGGGAAGCGGGGTCTACAGGAGGCGAGAATTTCGTTTCACGTGAAACAGCTCAGGCTTGAGCTCAGGTTTCACGTGAAACACCGTCCGGTGATGAGCCACGATGCTTCAGCACTTCGACGACCAGATTTTGGAGGTCACTTGGCGACACCCCAGGGATTCGGCTCGCCAGTCCCAGGGACTCCGGCTGGATTGCTTGGAGTTTCTCCCTTGCCTCAAATGACATCGCCTGCACTCGGCGATAATCGAAGCCATCGGGCAAACGGAATCCATCCATCTGACTAATTCTTTCAGCCGCAGCTCGCTCCCTCGCCAGATACCCCCAGTACTTGAATTCGATGTTCGCCCAGTCGGTATCCTCCTTCCGATACCGGATTTCAGCTGCATCGAGCAGCTCGTAGAGTGGTACCTCTGGCCGCCGGGCAAGATCAGCCAAGCGCATGGAATCGCGTATCTGAGTAGATCCTTTGGAGCCGAGCAGCGAGTTCACTCGCTCCGGATCAATCGGCGTGACCGTCGCCAAGGCCAGGATCTCGTTCTCAGCTGCAAGGCGATCTTCCGCCACGCGCTGCTCCTCGTCGCTCAGCAGCCCCAGTCTTTGAGCCATCAGGTAGAGGCGCCGAAGAGCATTATCCTGCCGGAGCAGGAGGCGGTATTCCGATCGTGACGTGAAGAGACGGTATGGTTCATCCACTCCTCGACTCACAAGATCGTCGATCAGTACTCCGATATATGCTTGATCTCGCCCAACGACGACCTGCTCCTCCCCGAGGGCGTGTCCCGCGGCATTTAGGCCGGCCACCACTCCTTGGGCCGCTGCCTCTTCATAGCCGGTGGTCCCGTTGACTTGCCCCGCCAAGTAAAGCCCGCCTATAGCCCTGGTTTCCAGGGTAGGACGGAGTTGCTCGGGAGGGAAGTAGTCGTACTCGATGGCATAACCGGAGCGGGTCATTCTGACCTGCTCAAGACCAGGTACACTCCTCAAGAAATCCAGCTGAACGTTGGGCGGTAGTGAAGTGGAGAGGCCATTTACATACATCTCAGAGGTGTCCAATCCCTCAGGCTCCAGGAAGACCTGGTGCCGCTTGGCATCTGGGAATTTCACAACCTTGTCTTCAATCGACGGGCAATAGCGCGGACCACGACCGCTGATCGCACCTCCATAAAGGGCCGACCTACTCAGATGCTGGCGGACTATCTCCCTGAGCCTGTCTCCGGTGTAGGTCAAATAACAGGGGCGTTGCTCGGGCTTTGCTGCCTTGTGGTAAAACGAGAACCAGAATGGATCCGGATCTCCAGTTTGAATCTGCATGGCCGCGAAGTTTACCGTTCGGCCATCTATCCTCGGCGGAGTGCCGGTCTTGAACCGGCGAGTTTGTAGGCCAGCTGCCTCCAAAGCTTCCGCGATTTCCAAGGCCGGTGCTTCGCCGGCACGACCAGCTGGAATCGAAGCTTCGAGACCTTGGTGAATCCTCCCTCTCAAAAATGTCCCTGTGGTAAGTACTAGTGCCCGGGCACCATAAATGATGCCATCAACAGTAATGACACCGTCCAGACCGTTTCTGGTCACTGATAGCTTGGCTACAGTCCCCTGTCGCAGGTCCAGAAGAGGAAGACGTTCAAGCAGCGCTCGAACTGCTCGACGATACAGGGTTCGGTCACACTGGGCTCTCGGTGACCACACAGCTGGACCCTTGGATCGGTTGAGCATTCGAAACTGGATGCAAGCAAGATCGGTTGCCCGCCCCATGATTCCGCCGAGCGCGTCGACTTCGCGAACGATAGTTCCCTTGGCGACTCCACCGATAGCCGGGTTGCACGACATCTGGCCGACGGTGTCCAGGTTCTGCGTAAGAAGGAGAGTGCGGGCTCCTCGCCGAGCCGCCATTGCCGCTGCTTCGGTTCCAGCGTGACCGCCACCGATGACAATCACATCGTACTGGTCCATGGTAGTTCTAGCGCTGATAGGTCACGAGATGTCGCTGAGGCGGGTAATCCGCACGACTTGTTCTGCGGGAACCACTACATGCTTGTGTTCGCTTGCGACGCCGAATTTCGCGCACCTCCGTAGATACTCGTCTTTCGACACATGGGCCGCTGCGGTCGGCCCATGTGAACCAGCGTCGAGCAAGTGAATCCCACGCTGGTCCTCTACGTCGTACCGGCCGACATAGGTGCGCTCGTCGCTCGTTTCTACCACAACCGTGATGCCGTGAAGCGGGGCATGCCCTGGATGAAATACGGGTCCGGTCATCTAGTGGCCCTTTAAACAGGGGCAGGGCAGAACCTGTCGAAAGCTGCCGTAAGGTCGGCGGCGATCGATTGAGGTGAGCGTCCCTCGATCTGATGCCGGTGAACAAAGTGAACTACCTCGCCATCTCGGAGCAGGGCCATCGACGGACTGCTCGGCTGATATTCCCCGAAGTACTGCCGCGCTCGTGCGGCAGCCTCGAGGTCTTGGCCGGCAAATACCGTTACGACCTGCTGTGGTACCACAGAATGCTTGAGCGCGAGGGCGAGAGCGGGACGTGCATTGCCCGCCGCGCAACCACACACAGAATTGACAAAAACCAACATGGATCCCCTCTGGTCTCCCAGGGCGGCGTCAACCTCGGCGGCGTTCGTAAGCTCCTTCACGCCCAGTCGAGTGACCTCGGCCCGCATGGGAGCCACCAGGGCAGGATTGTATGGCATTCGGGAAATATCCTCACAGTTTAGTCAATGCTAACAGAAGATCAGTGATTTCACCTAAGATGAGTTGTTGCCAGCAGCTCGTCGTGCGCGCTATTCTGTCGAGACAACCGCATCCGGCTGTTCCAAAGCCGCTTTCAAGGCGTGCCAGGACAGGCTGGCGCATTTGATCCTGATGGGGTAGTCCGATACGCCTTTGAACGCGACCAGCTTTCCCAGGGCATCGGCCTCAGACGGAGGTAGTGACCCGGTCACCAAGCGGTGAAAGCTCGCGAAGAGAGCCTCCGCCTCGCTCCGAGTCTTGCCCTTCACGGCAGCAGTCATCAGTGAAGCGGATGCTCTCGAGATGGCGCACCCCGATCCTTCGAACGACACGTCCTGGATTTTGTCGTCGTCAACCAAAAGCCAGACTGTCAGGCGATCGCCACAGAGCGGATTATTCCCCTCGGCCCGGCGATTTGCGTTCTCCATGATCCGAAAGTTCCGGGGTTTCCGGTTGTGATCCAGGATCAGGTCCTGGTACAAGGAGTCTAGAGTTGCCATCAAGTCAACATTTTCATGACACGGCCCAGCGCGACAGCCACTGAATCGATCTCGCTAATGGTGTTATAGAAAGCGAACGAGATTCTGGCCGTACCTGGAATCCCGAAATGCTGCATGACGGGCTGAGCGCAATGGTGACCAGCACGTATCGCTATGCCTTCGTCGTCGAGTATGGTCCCGACGTCGTGGGGATGCACACCATCCATCACAAATCCAAGAACACTCGCCTTCTCTCGGGCGGTTCCGATGAATCGGAGACCCGGTATGCCACGAAGGCGCTCTGTCGCGGTACTGAGCAGTTGGTGCTCCCATTCTGCGATGTGGTGCTGGCCGATCCCTGACACATAGTCGAGTGCCGCGCCCAGACCGATCACCTCGGCGATCATTGGCGTGCCGGCTTCGAACTTGGCCGGTACCGGGGCCCAAGTGGAGCGCTCCAATGTCACCGTTGCGATCATGTCCCCACCGCCCTGAGAGGGCGGCATGCGATCGAGAAGCGGTGCCTTGCCGAACAAGACGCCGACCCCGGTGGGGCCGTAGACCTTGTGGCCGGAGAAGGCAAAGAAGTCGCAGTCGAGATCCTGGACATCGACTCCGAGATGAGGGGCCGACTGCGCGCCGTCAACCAGTACCGGAACGCCTCTCTCGTGAGCGGCCGCAATCATCTTCTTCACTGGATTGATGGTTCCAAGCGCGTTTGATAGGTGGACGATCGACAACAGACGCGTGCGCTCTCCCAACAAGGCTTCGAAGGAGGCAAGATCGAGCTCCCCAGAATCGGTGATGGGGACAGCCTTGAGCACAGCGCCGGTTTGCTCGGCGACCAGCTGCCACGGGACGATATTGGAGTGATGCTCCATACCAGTGATGAGGATTTCATCGCCGGCTCGCAGGAAACTCCGTCCATAGCTCTGGGCAACCAGATTGATGCTATCGGTTGTGCCGCGGGTAAAAATCACCTCGCTAGGCGATCTGGCATTTAGGAAGCGGGCGGTCTTCTCCCGAACAGCGTCATATGCCGCGGTGGCCTGCTCGCTCAGACGGTGGACACCACGGTGGATGTTGGCGTTCTGGGATGAGTAGAACCGGGAAACAGCGTCGATCACCACCTGGGGCTTCTGGGCAGTGGCGGCGTTATCTAGGTAGATCAGGGGCTTGCCATTGACCCGCTGGCGGAGAATCGGGAAGTCTTCGCGAATGCGCTCGACGTCGAAATGACCCGTACTCTTCCGAGGCCGGGCCGGCTTCAGGATGTCGACCGGGGAAGAGGTCGGACTCATTGCGCCCCCAGTCGCTCCTTTATGAGCCGCTCGAGCTCCCGGCGCACCGGCTCAAGCGTCACCTCACCGATCACCTCGGCGGCGAAAGCATAGGTGAGCAGTCGCTGGGCTTCTTCGGCCGGAACCCCGCGGCTCCGGGCATAGAAGAGCGCGATATCGTCAAGCCGCCCGACGGTGGCGCCGTGGGTGCACTTGACGTCGTCGGCAAAGATTTCCAGCTGAGGCTTTGTGTCTACCCTGGCCCCATCGCTCAGCAACAGGTTTCGGTTCGTCTGCTTCGCGTCGGTCTTCTGGGCTTCGGGTTTGACGAATACTTTGCCGTTGAAGACCGCCCTGGAGCGATCGTCGAGGATCCCCTTGTATACCTCCCAGCTGCGGCAGTTGGGCTGGTCGTGATGGATGGCGGTGTGGTTGTCGACGAGCTGATCGCTGTGGGTGAGATAAAGGCCATACAGCAGCGTCTCAACGTTCTCGTCGTTCAGGCGGGCCTGCAGATTATGCCGGGCAAGCGCGCCTCCCATCGAGAGTGAAAACGAGCGGTAGTGGCTATCGCGCTGCTGATCCACGTAGGTCCCACCAACGTGGTATGCTCGCTCGCTCTCCCTCTGGATCCGAGTATGCTCCGCCCAGCAGTTGGCATCCACTACGACCTCGGTCACCGGGTTGGTCCAATAGTTCCCAGCCGAGCCAGTTGTGACATAGCTCTCGATGAACGAGGCGCGTGCGCCGCGCTCGACCAGGAGAAGGTTCCTGGGGTGAATGGCACACCCGGCGGCTGCGTCAGTCGACACGAAGATCAAATGGAACGGCTGCTCCAGCTCGGTGTTCGCCGGCACCTCGATGAACCCACCATCCTGAAAAACGGCCGTGTTCAACGCAGTGAACGGGCTGGACTCCAAGCCGGCGCGGCGCCCAAGCTCGCGTTTCAGGCTCGGGATCCCCTCGCGTAAAGCCTGAGCTAGGCTGCCAACTCGTAACCCATGGTGACTCGGCGGAAGCGAGCTCAGCTCCTGCCGGTAGATGCCGTTGACGATGACCAGTCTGGTCCACTCCGGGTGACCAAAGAGGTAGGGCTGCAGCTCATCCAGGCTCATCGGCGCCGAGGCAGGCGCCTCGCGCCAGGACGTCTTCGCGATCGGAGCTACCGGGGTAAAGCGCCACTCTTCATCCCGGGAAGTGGGGAATCCAACGGCAGCAAACCGGTCGGCAGCCCTGCGACGGAGAGTTTCGAGCCACTCTGGTGTGTCCGCCATGATTGTGGCGCTGAGGGTTTCGAGTTCGCCCTGGTACACTTGGGTCACGACGTCGCTACCTCTTCCTCGAGCCACTCATAGCCACGCTCTTCGAGCTCGAATGCGAGCTCCTTTCCGCCGGACTTTACGATCCTGCCGGCGGACAGCACGTGGACCCGATCGGGCACGATGTAGTTTAGGAGGCGCTGATAGTGGGTGACGATGATCGTGGCCCTGTCCGGGCGGCGTAAGGCATTCACCCCGCCGGCGACGATTCTCAGGGCATCGATGTCCAGGCCGGAGTCAGTCTCGTCCAGAATTGCCAGCTTGGGTTCCAGCACTGCCATCTGGAGAATTTCATTGCGCTTCTTCTCGCCTCCGGAGAACCCTGAGTTGACCGCGCGACTCATGATTTCGGGCCCCCATTCGACGACTTGAAGCTTCTCTTCGAGCAGATCGATGAAGTCTATAGAATCGACCTCATCAAGTCCCCGAGCCTTCCGGATCTCGTTGTAAGCAGCCCTGAGAAAGTAGGCGTTGCTGATACCGGGAATCTCGACTGGATACTGAAACGCGAGGAACACGCCGGCCTGAGCCCGCTCCTCGGGCTCCATGTCCAGCAGGTCCCGACCCTCATACAGCACTTCTCCCTCGGTCACCTTGTATGCCGGGTGTCCAGCGATGACCTGGGCGAGGGTACTTTTTCCCGAGCCGTTCGGCCCCATCACGGCGTGCACCTCACCGGCATTGACCTTGAGATCGATCCCACGGAGGATCTCCGTCTCTCCCGCGCTCGCCCTGAGTCCTTTGATTGCCAGCAACCTGTACCTTCCGATCCTTGTGGTTAGCCTACGCTGCCTTCGAGGCTCACGCCTAAGAGCTTCTGCGCCTCGACGGCGAACTCCATTGGCAGTTCCTTGAAGACTTCCTTGCAGAATCCGTTCACGATCATGGATATCGCGTTCTCGGTGTTCAGCCCGCGCTGCTTCAAATAGAAGATCTGGTCCTCCCCGATCTTCGAGGTTGAAGCTTCGTGCTCGACGGCGGCGGTGGCGTTCTGCACCTCGATGTACGGAAAAGTGTGAGCCCCACAACGATTGCCGATGAGCATCGAGTCGCACTGGGTGTAGTTCCGGGCTCCGGCGGCCTTCGGCAGAACCTTGACCAGACCGCGATAACTGTTTTGTCCATGACCCGCAGAAATCCCCTTCGAGACGATAGTGCTCCGGGTGTTCTTGCCCATGTGTATCATCTTGGTACCGGTGTCCGCCTGCTGTTTACCGTTCACCACCGCTACCGAATAGAACTCCCCCACGGAGTTATCGCCCTGCAGGATCACGCTGGGGTACTTCCAGGTGATCGCCGACCCTGTCTCCACTTGGGTCCAGGAAATTTTCGAGTTGGCGCCAGCGCACTTTCCGCGCTTGGTGACGAAGTTGTAAATGCCGCCCCGTCCTTCCGCGTCTCCCGCATACCAGTTCTGAACCGTCGAGTATTTGATGGATGCCCCTTCCAGGGCCACCAGCTCGACCACCGCGGCATGGAGTTGATTCTCATCCCGGCGCGGGGCGGTGCAGCCCTCCAGGTAGCTAACCGACGCGCCCTCTTCTGCAACGATGAGTGTTCTCTCGAACTGGCCTGTCTCAGCGGCGTTGATGCGGAAGTAGGTCGACAGGTCCATGGGGCAGCGGACTCCCTTGGGAACGAAGACGAACGATCCGTCGCTGAATACGGCTGCGTTCAGCGCCGCAAAGAAGTTGTCGCTCAAGGGGACCACTGAGCCGAGGTATTTCCGCACAAGCTCGGGATGTTCCCTTACCGCCTCGCCAAACGAGCAAAAGATGATTCCCATCTCGCCCAGTTTGGCCTTATAGGTCGTGCCAACCGAAACGCTGTCGAAGATGGCGTCTACGGCGACTCCGGCCAGGAGCTTTTGCTCGGAGAGCGGAATACCCAGCTTCTGATAGGTCTCCAGGAGCTTGGGATCGACGTCGTCGAGGCTTCCCAAAGGCGCTTTCGTCATGGGGGCCGCGTAGTACCGCAGCGCCTGGTAGTCTACCGGGTTGTACTTGATATTCGGCCAGTTATGCGGCTCGACCATCTTGAGCCAACCGCGATACGCCTTCAGCCGCCATTCCAGAAGCCACTCGGGCTCACCCTTCTTGGCGGAGATCATGCGGATAATGTCTTCGCTTAGGCCACGCGGGGCGATGTCAGACTCGATGTCAGTGACAAACCCGTACTTGTATTCTTTGTTAACCAGTGTCTCGACTGACGAACTCATATCGTCTCCTCTGCCCGGCTTGTCGCATCCGACGGTTTGAACCGGACCCGGTATTCACAGGCGCTGCACCCGGCCAGAATGTGGTGTTCACGGTGGACTTCACCACCCAGGACAGCTGCCAAAAATTTTGCTTCGGCCGCGCAGATTTCGGGAAAGCGCTCTGCAACAGTCTGAACAGCACAGTTGTGCTCAGTCAGCGTTCCGCCGTCAGCGGCGGCCGAGCTCGCCTCCGCCATGTAGCCATCGTCTGAGAGCAAGCGGGCCATCGCTATCAGTTTTTGAGCCGAGTCAGCGCCGCTGAGCTCTTGCCGCAGCTGCTCGGTCAGCCTTTCGTAGCGGGCCTCGAGAAGCGAGACGGCCGCGTCGCGGCCTTGCCGCTCGACTACGTGGTCCAAAACCTCAGTCAAAAAGGCTTCGTACCGGTGGGGGAAGAGTGCATGTCCCCGGCTCGTCAAACGATAAGCGAACGGCGGCGCTCCTACTCCCCGATGCTGGCGCTCATAGGCTATCACGCGTTCAGCTTCCAGCTCTTTGATATGGTGGCGCACCGCGTTGAGAGAAACACCGGCCCGGGTGGCAAGTTCTTTAGCGGTCAGTCCTTGAGACTTCTTGAGTTCCAGCAAAATTGTGCCCCGCAAACCTCCATAACCCGGCGGAAGGCTGGGAGCTGTGCTGGCGGCAAGGGGGAGAGGTATCGGCATCTGCGGAAATCATAAGTAAATAAGTCGGGATTGTCAATTCGTGCCACGACTTTGGTGTGAATAGATATTTCAATGGCCAGTAATGACTTACGGCTGGACTCGGCGGGTTAGACCCCTAGTACCCCCATACGTCAATTAATAGTAGTATTTGATACTACTTCAACACTGGTTCAACATATCCTGGCCCGACTGGCCCCCGGACCGCATATTGGCCGTATTACGGATGATTGCTGCGTCTCGCCGGGAGGACGATCCACATGACGATTCATCGTATTCGTCTCTTGGGCGACCCCATCCTGAGGGCCCGGTGTGAGCCTATCACCAAGCCGAGGTCTACCGCGGTCCGGGTCATTATGGACGACATGCGGGAGACCCTGCGTGACTGGCAGTCCCGTTTTGCTGGGGGTAGGGGAATCGCCGCGCCACAGATTGGGGCGCCGGTACGGATGGTGTATGTAGACATGGGCGAGCCCTGGCCGTTGATCAATCCCGAGATCGTCGACATCGGCAATGAGGACTTCGAGGTTTGGGACGACTGCTTCTCGTTCCCCAACCTGCTTGTCCGCGTATCCCGGGCGTACCGCATCAAGATCCGCTACCAAGACCTGAAGGGAGAGTGGTTGGAGTTAGAGGTTGAAGGGGATCGTGCCGAGCTACTGCAGCATGAGATCGATCATCTCGACGGCGTATTGGCGGTGGATCGGGCGCATGGCCTTGATCCATTCTGCTTACGGGAGGAGTGGCATCGGCAGCACGGCATCAACGGTCGTTATGGTCCGCCGGAGCCCAGGGTGGCCAGCTACGCTACTCAGCTATAGCAGTTTCCTCAGAACCACTGCCCCAGTCTGACGAAGAACGCCGACCGACCGTCTTTCGCCACGCCGTACTCGAAGCGCACCGGACCAACCGGGGTATCCGCTCCGAATCCCGAGCGTCCGCCGAAGATCCATCCTGCGGTGCTTAGCGCCGATCCACCGGTTGCCGACCTGCCGGAGGCCACCTCCGCTCGAGCCACGAAGGGACGCCGGATCGTATAAGTCAGAAGAACGCTCACCATCGCTTCGCGATCTCCTCGAAGCTCGCCGATGTGAAGACCCGGGAATCCCTCGTCGCCACCCAGAGGAAAGCTTGCCTGCAACGGCAGGTGCTCACCCCAGCCCCACCGGAAGGACGGACGAATCCGTAGTGCCCCGAGACCGATGGTGCACTCACCGTCAACGGCGGCCCGATGGTACAGACCGGTCCACTGAAAAGCAGCCTGGGCGAGACGGAACCCGGAAGGGCTCACCTTCATCAGGCCAGTGGTTACACCTAGGGTTGAGTGGTCCCCTGCCGGTTCGTGCCACGCTTCTCCCATGCCCCCGAGGGAGGCTTCCCAGCCATCAGGAAAGGCCCGTTCCACTCCCAAGAACATGGTCCCGTCCCTCGTATGGTCGGGATCCAGCTCATTTCCATCAGGATCGAAGCGTCGAATCGATTCCGTAGCCAGGCGTGCGGTGAGGGTAGGAGTCATCAGCTGGCGGCCAACTTGGTAGTTTCGCCGAAGCCCGATATAAAGCTCATTTCGAAGCTCTCCGAGAAACAGCGCCGCACTTCCCTCGAGCGCCAGGCCGAATGTTCGCCGCTCCACGCCCCCCACCCACATTCGCCCCCCCAGTTCGTTGTCGTAGGCCAGTCCGAGACCGGCGATACGTCTTGGACTTCGCCGGACCGACACGCTAAAGGACACCGAGTCTCCTCCTCCTCGGGGGGAGAGCCATACCGCCTGATACGCCTCTGCCTGGGCCAGGCCCCGTACCCTGCTGCGCAGCAGCGCCACGTCCAGACGATCATCCAAACCGAGGCCGAGCAGGCGTTCCAGCGAGAGCCGTTCCGACGAGTTGCGAGCGGCGATGGAAAAACCGCTTACCCGGGTTGGGAGTGGCTGCTTCGCCAGCGGCGCCCGCTTGGGAAGGCAAGGAGCGGCGGGAAGGGTTGACTCGGCTGCTTCTGCGCCGCGGCGAATGAGCGCATCGACACTGGCGGCGGAGAAGTTGAGTCCGGTAAACCCCTCGACGGCGGGACGCACCAGCACATCGCCGCGTCGAAGGGAGTCTGCCGGCTGTAGAAAGAGGAAGCCGAGGAGTCGATCGGCCAGGACGAGGGGTGAGTAGAGATCGAGCGAGTCATTCAGCCGCTCGGTCGCGTCGGACACGATCACTCGCTCCGCGCCGGCTGCACGTGCGATCGACACCGGGATGTTGGCGGCCAGCCCTCCGTCGGCCAGTACGCGTCCATCGAGCGACTCGGGGGCGAAGATGAGCGGTATGGCGAAGCTGGCTCGGACCGCGCGGGCGAGGTCGCCCGAACTCAGGACCACCGCGGTGCGATTTGCCAAGTCTGTCGCCACCGCACGGAACGGGATTGGTAGGGAGTCGAAGTGTCCTCGCGCGAGCAAATTGCCCCGGAGCATGGCGGCGTTGACCAGCGCGTTCACGTCGGGCTCTGCGACCGAAGCACTCTGGATGTTGAAGCGTCGCTCTCCCTGTTCCCATACAATGAGTGGCTGCAGCTGGCCGAGCGATCGCGGTGCACGGGGCTGATAAGTCCGAAACAGGTCGGCGATCTGGAGAGAACGGGCCAGGGAATCGATCTCCCGCCCCTGGTAGCCGCTGGCATACATGCCTCCAACGACGGCACCCATGCTACTACCGACGACTAGGTCGGGCCGGATGCCCAGACTGTCGAGTACCCGAAGTACCCCGATATGAGCCAAGCCTTTGGCCCCACCACCGGAGAGTACCAGGGCAGTACGCTGGGAACGACAGGTCTGGGCAGCGCCAGGCGAAGCCGCGAGCACGGCGGCTAACAGGACCAGCCATCGAGACATGTGAGCGCAAGATAAGGCCGGACAAAACCCTTGCGCCGCTTCAGTCGACTTCGTATAACTTTGCCAGAGGTGCCGTGTCACACGGCTTCATTGGGAGGAAGAGCAGGATGACTTATGTGATCGTCGAAACATGCATTGGGGTGAAGGACCGCGCCTGTGTAGATGTCTGTCCGGTGGACTGTATCTATGAGGGTGAGGACCAGCTTTACATCCATCCCGACGAATGCATCGACTGTGGTGCGTGCGAGCCCGAATGTCCGGTAACCGCGATTTTCCCCGAGGAAGACGTCCCTCCGCAGTACGCGTCTTATATCGAGAAGAATAAGGAAGTGTTCAACAGCGACCATCCGCCAGGAAGACCGCAGAGATAAAAAGAGAGGAGCCCCGGGATCGTACTGCTTGGCCGCGATCCCGGAGCCAATGTGTGGAAGGACAGCTTATAACAGCAGCGACTCCGAAAGCCTCAGAGCACGCCACCAGAGATTAGAACGCACGACCCCCCCGAAAGGTTTCATCGCAGCGAATCGAGGAAACGTCGCAACAACTCGGTCGTCTCGCCGGGTTGCTCCACTGGGGGTAGATGAGCCGCCTGGGGGATGAGCACTAGCTGAGCGCCAGGAATAGCTTGGGCCATTACCCGAGCTTGATCGGGCGGTGTCAGTGTGTCGCTTTCGCCGGCGACGACCAGGGTAGGCAAGCCGGCCAGGGTGGGGAGAAGAAGCTCGCTGCCTTCACGGTCACGCATGGCAGCAAGCGCGCCCACGATTCCTGCCACAGGAGTATTCAACATCATAGTGCGTACCCTCTCGACAATGTCTGCGCTCCTTTGCGTCACTGGCGCTAACATGTTCGGCAGCATTGTATCGGCTATGGCAGTAGCACCGCGTTCCCGCGCCATCGCGGCCGCGGCATCTCGAGCACGCCGACCTTCCACCGTATCCGCCTCCGCCCGGGTATCCATCAGCACCAGTCCTCTCACCCTGGCTCGCCAGTGCCGCAGAAACTCGAACGCGACATACCCTCCCATGGAGAGTCCACAGAGCACCACGTCATCGATTCCGAGGGCATCGAGCAGAGCCGCAAGGTCAGCCGCATAGATGTTCATACCATAGCCGAGATCCGGGGCGTCCGACTGCCCCATGCCTCTGAGATCGGGTGCGATGCGCCGATAGCCGTCAAGCGAATTCATCTGGTCTTGCCATATCGTATGGTCCAAGGGGTACCCGTGAACGAAGAGCACAGCGGGGCCTTCTCCCCGAACCTCGACGGCGAGGTTCACTCCGTGCACCATGAGGCGTTGCACATTTCCGGGCGATTCGCGCCGAGCGTGCATGTATTCCGTGAACTCCGGAGGGATAGGAATGGGATGTCCCTCGCGATCAATGCACACGAACACGAACTCGGCACTGGCGATGAGAGTATCATCGCGTACCCGACGCGCCGTCTGACGCATGGTAAAGCTGGTGCGTCCATGATGAGTGAGTGTCTGAGAGAACCTGAGGACGTCACCGGGAAAGGCTGCAGCGCGATAGTCGATCACCGTCTTCCGCAGTGCCGGCCAAGTCCCCGCCCGGGTGAACACGTCCATCCCGGGGCCCCGCAGTAACATCTCCCAGCGAGCGCGTTCGAAGAGACTGAGGAACGCCGCCTGATTGAGGTGACCGAATGCGTCGCACTCGTCGGGGTAGACGACCAGGTCGACTTCTGGGAGTGACATGGGCAAATAATAGTGGGGCAGCGGGGCCGCGGGGCTGTGTCTATGTTTCCAGCAATTCGAGCTGTTATTCACTGCCCTGCTTCCAGCGGCCCTGCCGCCCGGCCGACATGAAACCACCGACCGATTACATCCGCCACGCCGCCCGGCTCGCCCGAAAGCTGCAAATGGAGGGTGCTGTGGGAGGCACGCCGCAACCTGATGCCGAGTTCTACAAAGCACTCTCCAAGGCATTTGATGAGATCGCCGCCGGCCTGGAGCTCGTAGGCAAGCCGGACTGATCGCGTTGCGACGGGACCACGTAAGCCTCTGGCACCTTTCCCGGTGAACGCCCCGCCGGAACAGGCACCCAACCACGCTCGCCTGATCGAGAGTCAGAGCGAGCTGGTGCGACTGGTTCAAGAGATCAAGTCGGAGCCGCTCGTCGCGCTTGATACCGAAGCGGCCAGCTTTCATCGGTTCCGGGACCGGGTTTACCTAATCCAGGTCTCCTCCAGGCAGGAAACCGCGGTGGTCGATCCTCTCGCAGTCACCGATCTCACCCCACTGGGCGATATCCTGGCCGATCCGCAGATCGAGATCGTCTTTCATGATGCCGATTATGATCTTCGGCTCCTGGCCCATGAGTACGGCATTCGGGGAACGAACCTCTTTGACACTCGCATTGCGGCACAGCTGCTCAACGAGCCGGGGGTGGGACTCGCGGCGCTCCTGGAGAAGTACTTCGGGATCCAGCTCGACAAGCGGTACCAGCGAGCCGACTGGTCGGCCCGTCCGCTCACACCCGGGATGCTGGACTACGCGGCCGCGGATACCCGCTACCTCCCCGAGCTCCGCGATATTCTGAGAGAGAAGCTGCGCGAGGGTGGACGCCTCGAATGGGCGGAGGAGGAGTTCTCGATATTGAGCGCGAACCCACGTACCCCGGTCGAGGCTGAGGAACCGGCGTATCTCCGGCTCAAGGGGGCAAAGGCGCTCGGCCGTCGAGAGCTGGCGGTTCTGCGGGAGCTAGTCCAGTGGCGGGAGGAGCTGGCCCGGCGGACCGACCGGGCAGCGTTTCGCATTCTCAACAACGAGCCGATGTTGCTCATGGCCAAATCACCGCCCCGGGATCTAGACGGTCTCCGGGCGATCAGAGGAATAGGCCAGGAGCAGTTGGAGCGACGGGGCAAAGACCTGCTTGCCGCGGTGGAGCGTGGTCTGGCGATCCCGGATAGTGATCTTCCCCGAGTGGAGCGCCCGTCTCGCAGGCCCCCCGACGCCGCGTATGAGGCGCGGCTGGAGCGATTGAAGGTGGCTCGCAACGGTCTCGCCGAACGGTATCAGCTCGCTCCGGGTATTCTTTGTCCCAATGGTACGCTGGAAGCGATCGCCAGAATCAACCCGAGTACGCTCGAACAGATGTCCGAGATACGGGAAATGCGTCGCTGGCAGCTGCGTGAATTTGGCGCAGCGCTACTCAACCCACTTCAACAACCTGTCGCCGGGGAGTAAAATCGGTCAGAAGCCGAGGAACGCGCGGACCCGAGGGTCCATCTTTTCTGGGGTCCAATACGGGTCCCACACCAGCTCAACCTCGACCGCCTGAACCCCTTCCATGTCGCCCACCACCCGCTTCACGTCTTCAATGATTTCTCCACCGGCGGGACAGCCAGGGGAAGTGAGCGTCATTTCCACACGGACATTTCCCGCCTGGTCGCTTTCCACGTCATAGACCAGACCGATATCTATGATGTTGAGGTTGAGTTCCGGGTCCTTGACCGCGCGAAGCGCTTTACGGATCGCGTCCGATGTGGGGATGGGTGGGCCCGCAGAGGGGAGAGGAGAGGACATACATAAAACATAGCATCGTCCGGCGCCCTCAGCATCGGGCAACCAGCTCCTGCTGACAGGCATGGGGAACCAGGCGCACGGCAGCATCCGACAGCTCGGCCCTCACATCGCGCAGCCGGTGCATGGAGTCCCGCACTCGAGGGTCGAAGGTCCGGTTGGTGAGGAACACCATAAACAGGTCTCGGGTGGGATCGATCCAGAGCTCGGTACCGGTGAAACCGGTGTGGCCGTAGGCAGCATCGCTGATGAGTGTTCCAAACACACTCTCCTGGCCGAGGTTGCGCTCGGGAGTGTCCCAGCCCAACAGTCGCGGTCCTGCAGTCTCCCCTCGAGTCAAGAAGCGTTTCAGGGTAGCGGGACTGACCCACTGACCAGTCGCTCCCGAGCCGCCTCGCAGCCATACCTGGGCGTACCGTGCCAGGTCCATCGCGGTGGTAAATATCCCGGCGTTGCCGGCCACTCCTCCAAGCACCGCGGCGTTGGGATCGTTCACCTGACCTTGCACCGGCTGTCCGCGCCATACGGCGCTCGGTACAACTCGCCGGCGAATCGCAGCGGCAGGATGATACGTGGTCTGCTCCAGCCCCAATGGCTCGAACACTTCCCGGGCTACAAAGCGGTCCAGGGAGGTCTGGCCGACCGCCTCCACCAAAAGACCCAAGAGCAACGCGTTTAGGTCGCTATAGACCGGCTCAGCTCCTGGCTCGCGTACCACGTTCTCGGCGTAGAGCTGCTCGATCGCACCGGCTCGGGTCCGGGCGCGCTTGAAGAGTGGTGCGTAACTGCGAAGGCCGCTGGTGTGATCGAGCAGCATTCGGACGGTGACCCGTTCCTTGAGGCCGCCGGAAAACCTTGGGAGGTATCGCTTAACGGGAGCCTCGAGATCGACCTTGCCCGCATCCACCAGACGCATGACGGCGCTCGCGGTGCCCAGCACCTTCGAGATGGAGGCGATGTCCCACAGAGTAGAATCGGGACTCGGAACCACCGATGCCGGGTTCCAGGTAAAGTGGCCGTATCCCCGGGCATAGAGGATCGAGTCGCCCCGTCCGATTACCACCGCGGCAGCGGGGTAGATGCCACGATCGATACCCTCGCGAACGGCGGCATCCACTTCATCCACCGATTGAGCTCGCACGGGAAGGGCTGCTCCAGAAAGCGCGGAAATGGACAGCAAAACCATGCCGTACCCGGCAGGCCGCTTCGCCCAGCGGGACAGGTTCCTCGGTAGTATAAGGCGGGTGAGACAAAGAGTCTTCAGGGACGCTCTCCCTGATCTCGAACCGGGCCGATCGGAAGTTGGTAGAGCACTTGAGCAGTACGCCGGTCGCGTCCCGACAGAATTGCCGTTTGGGTCGCGGGAAACATCACGTCGTTGGAATCGGGCGAGTGAGGTAGCCCGAGGGCGTGGCCAGCCTCGTGCACTGCAACTGTCAACAGTGCCGGATCGGGCAGCACGACCCCCGTATTGGTGCGGAGTGCCAGCAGGATTGCAGCCTTGCGCACTCGTCCGGCTTGATCCCAGGTAAGGTCGGTCTGGCCGGCGCGATCGAAATCGAAGTGATCGATCCACTGCACCAGGATATCCGCCTCAGCGGTGTCCGCGATGGTGGCAAATCGAATCCCGGTCCCCACGCTTTCCCAACGGGCGAGCGCCTCGCGGACGTACTCCGCCATTTTCGGCTGATAACCCGCCGGTCCCCCTTCCACGATGGACACCCGAAGCGGAACCCCGCTGCGGTCAGGCCACCGACGTATTACCGAGTCAGTGCTGATGATGAGAGAGTCCAGATAGGTCTGGCTTGCCTCGCGGCTGAGCTGTTGGCGCGCAGCCAGACGGGCTAAACGATCGATTGTGGGAGTACCCGGGGAAAGCGCCGGGGTGCTTGAGACCGTCGGCTCTGAGGATGGAACCGGTTCGGCCGAAGGCCGTAGCTCGACGGTAGCGGACCGGGTGTCGCTCGGGCCTTGCACCGCTGGAGGCGGTGAGTGGGTAAGGCCATGCGACACCCGGTCCGCTACCACCATCGCAAACAGCACGAATGTCACCAGGGGCAGAACCGCGCGCTTCATGGATCTCCGCGAGATGGTTCGGGGTCCGGCAGCCACCCAGCTCCGTGTCCTATACCCGCTTGGGCCATCTCCAGCCCAGCGTCACGGTGATGCAAACAGCGGCGTCACTTCAGCTTGATGCAAGTTCTGCGCGCGGCGGCCCTACTTCTTCGCTTCGAGCCAGTTGGGGCCGATACCGATATCCACTACCAACGGAACCTGCAGCTGGGCCACGTTTTCCATATGGTCCCGGACCAGCTCGGTCATGACTTCCACTTCATCCGGCGGAACTTCGAAGATGAGCTCGTCGTGTACCTGAAGCAGCATGCGGCCAGCCAATCCGCGGTCGCTTATAGCCTGGTGAATCCGCACCATGGCGAGCTTGATCAGATCTGCAGCGGAACCCTGAAGCGGTGAGTTCTGGGCGTTGCGCTCTCCATATGCCCGGAGACTGAAGTTGCGCTCCTTCATCTCCGGTATGTAGCGACGGCGCTTGAAAAGGGTCTCGACATATCCCTGCTCCCTGGCCAAGGCTATCTGGCGGTCGAGAAAGGCCCTGACCCCGGAGAAACGTTCGAAATACCGGGCGATAAACCCCCTGGCGTCGTCGAGAGAGATGCCCAACTGCCGACTCAGGGCAAAGGCACCCTGGCCGTAGATCGTTGCGAAGTTGATGGTCTTGGCCCGGGCGCGCATCTCCGGGGTGACCTGGTCGACCGGCACGCTGAAGATGAGTGCGGCAGTCTGGCGGTGAATGTCTCCGCCCTGCCGAAACGCCTCGATGAATGCCGCGTCGCCGGACAAATGAGCCATGATGCGAAGCTCGATCTGGGAGTAGTCTGCGACCAAGAAAACCCAGCCGGCGCGAGGTACGAAGCCAGCCCGTATCGCCTCACCACGAGGAGTTCGGATAGGAATGTTCTGCAGGTTAGGCTCGGCGGAGCTGAGCCGGCCGGTGGCAGCACCCGCCTGGTTGAAACTGGTGTGAATCCGTCCCGTCGTCCGGTTGATCCGGCCGGGTAGGGTATCGACGTAGGTGCTCTTCAGCTTCTGGAGCTCGCGATATTCCAGAATCAGTCGGGGGAGCTCGTGACCCATTGCCGCCAGCTGCTCGAGCACGTCGGCATCGGTCGAGGGTCCGCTCTTGGTCTTCTTCAACACCGGGAGCTGGAGCTTCTCAAACAGAATGCTCGCCAGTTGACGCGGCGAGTTGAGGTTTACATCGGTCCCCGCCGCCCGTGCAATCTCCTCTTCCAACCGGCGCAAATCACCGCCGAGCTCGGCACTCAGGCGCTGAAACACGCTCCGATCGATGGTGATGCCTTCCCATTCCATATCGACCAGCACCTTCACGAGCGGCATCTCGATATCGCGGAGCAACGGCTCCAGTGACATCTCAGCGAGCATCGGAGCAAAGTATCGATGCAGTGCGAGCACGGTCGCGCCATCAGTGCCGCAGTAGTTTGCCGCGATGGGGACAGCGACCTCGGCGAATGGGATCGCTGCCTTCCCTTTGCCCGCCAGCTCGTGATAGGTCTGCAGGGTACGGCCGAGATGCTCGAGACAAAGTGTGTCGATGGTATGAGATCGTCGTCCCGGATCGAGCACGAAGCTCGCCAGCATGGAATCGAAGGTGACTCCGTCCAGCTCGACCCCGGCCCGGCGGAGCACTTGCCAACCAAACTTGATGTCGTGGCCGGCCTTGGGCACACGAACGTCTCGCAACAAGCCCCCGATGGGCTCCGAAGCAGGGTGGTCGAGGGGCGGGAGGTTCCGAACCGGAGGGGGAGCCGCAAGCTCGCCACCGGCGGGACGGTGTCCAAACGGCAGGTACCACACTTCTTCCGGGCTTGCCGCCAACGAGAGTCCCACCACCTCGGCGTCGTGAGCCTCAAAAGAGGAGGCTTCCACATCGAGACCTACGAGGGGGGCCTCTCGCAGCCGCGCGATCAAAGCGGGGATGTCGGAGGGATCGTCCACGATGGTCACCGTGGGTGCGGTCGGGCCGGACAAATCAGAGAGGGTGAGCCAGGAGTCGGCCGAGAAATCCAGGTCTGAGGATTCGTCATCGGTAGCCTCCCCAATGCCTGGCGGTGAGGCCTCCGGCGCGGCAGGGGAATCGGTCAACCGCCGGACCAAGGAGTAGAACTCGAGCTCGGTTAACAGCCGAATCACGGCGTCACGGTCGGGCTCGTGGAGGATCAGCTCTCTCATGTCGAGCTCGACAGGGACGTCACGCTTGATGGTGACGAGCTCCCGGGAGAGTCGCGCGTTTTCCGCTTGACTCAAGAGCGCCTCCCGGGGTCGCTTGGCAGTCACCTCACTGGCGCGGGCCAGCATGGTCTCGAGATCGCCGAATTCGGCGAGGAGCTTCTGCGCCCCTTTCTCGCCGATCCCCTTGACCCCGGGGATGTTATCCGAGGAATCGCCGACCAAGGCGAGAAAATCGACCACTTGCCGCGGGGGGACACCCAGCCGGTCAGTCGCATTGGACTCATCCACCCAGACTTCGTCCACGGCAGCTGGCCCACCCCGACCCGGATTCAACAGGGCAATTCCCGGTCCCACCAGCTGATAAAAATCCTTGTCGCCTGATACAATCACCGCCTGGAGGCCGCTGTTCGCTGCAGCATGGGCCAGTGTCCCGATCACGTCATCAGCCTCATACCCTCGGATCGCGATGATCGGAACGCCAAACGCCTCCAGCAGCTGGCAGATCCGCTCCACCGACCTATTGAAGTCTGCTTGCAGCTCCTGATCCAGCTTTTCCCGGGTCGATTTGTACTCGGCAAACCGCTGTTCTCGAAACGAGGTACCCGCGTCATTGATCCAGGCGACATAATCGGGCCGGTATTTCTCCCGCAGACGGAGGAGGAAATTGACGATGCCCAAGGCCGCCGACGTATTTTCGCCTTTAGCCGTGCGAAGCGGTCGCGCGATCATCGCGTAGAAGGCGCGATAGATCAGGGCATACCCGTCGATCAGGAACAGTTGAGGCGGATTGTGATTCGGCATGGATGGAAAATAAGGCGGGAAGGACGTGAAGGGCGGACAAGAGGGGAACGGCGGGAAAATCGAGAAGCGCGTCACATGGGCCTCGCGTCATCCCGGCCTTCCCGTCTTTCCGCCTACCGATCTACCCCTGCCGGCGAACTCGGTTGAGTGTTCGCTCGAATTCGGAGCGCGAGCCCGGCGTCAGCCGGAGCCGGCCAAACCCGGTCTCATCCTCGAAGAAGAGAGCCAGCCGGTAGGTGAGGTAGCTCCAGCGCACGACCCTTCCCGCGGTCCCTGGGGTGCTTTCGATGCTCTCGTCGGGGGCCCCTAAAGCGATGAAGACCTCTCCGCGATCGGTCCTCCAGCCCGGCACACCCTCGTCAGTGAATCGAGCGTTGGCTGAGCTGATCCGTCCGAAATACTGATTCAGCGCTTCGTTTTCCGGGGTGATCTTATTGGGGTCGGTATCGGCGTAGAACTGTCGCCACAGACGGGAGCGCTCCGATGGACGCGCCTTCCGCATTGCGTTGACCCGGGCATCTTCTCCGAAGTAGCGGAGTAGGTCGAGCATCTCATCGTAGTTGGTGATCACCCAGGCCTGAGAGAACGAGACCAGCGCGGACGTGGTCCGTTGGGTCGGTTTGCTGCCGACGACCAGCTGGAGCTCGCCGAGCGAGATGCTGTCGGGCGCCAGCCGGATAACCTGACTTTCGACCGGCCGCCCACCACGGAACCTCAAGGAGTCGGTGTAGATGATCTCCTGCTGTTCGTCGAGGACCTCGAACGGAATGGTGGTCGGGCCGGAAAAGTCGTATCCCTCGATATATGCCAACAGGGTATCGGAGCCATAACCGACGGCGCCGCGCGGGTTCAGCACCACCGAAAGCGGATCCGCCGGACTGCCTCGTCCGGTCGCTTGATAGGCCAGAATCGGTGCCGACGTGGTGCCCGGCTGGAACGCCGGTGCGGTGTACCGGCCTTGCGCTCTGCTCTCCGCGGTGGAGCTTGCATCACGCACCGTGACGGACACGTTGTAGGGGCCTGGCGTCAGCCGGAGTACCTGTTGAAACAGTACACTTTCTTCGGCACGCAAGGTCTCCTGAAAGGTAGGGACCCGTACGATCTCATCCCGGGTCAACTCGACCGATCGGGCCCCTTCACGCTGGAATGAGATCCCGACGCGGTATCTTGCCACGAAGATGTTTCCGTCACGCTGAAATGACAGGGCTCGATTCTCCAGCGAGAGCCCGATAATCGTGATGACCGAGTCTTTCGGACCGGCGGCGAACGCTACGGTCCCGACAAACGGCAACGGATCGCCGGCTGCGAGACGGCCGAGCCGCTGATAGAACGCAGAGGGGTTAACGACTTTGGTCAGCTGATCTGCGGGCGCGGGGCTGTCCTGGGTACCGACTCGTTTCCAGCTGCCGCACCGCAGTGCAGCGAAACAGAGCAGGGCCAGGATGACCAACCGACGCATGACTTACCCCCGAAATCGAGCTGAGCTGGCATTGTTGCAGAACGCGAAGGTTAGTGACGCCGCAGGAGAGGCGTCAAGCACGTCCTAATGTCAGAAGAAGGACCAACTTGCTGCCTCCTCTGAGATGGAGTAGCTTGGCCATTCAATGACCACAGACACGCTAACCGGCAGGACGATCGCGGGATACCGCCTCACGCAGCACGTCGGCGAGGGTGGGACTGCCACCGTCTACCGGGCAGACCACCCCGAGCGCGGCGTCGCCGCAGTCAAGATTCTGCGCGCCCGCCTGGCACAGGATCCGGTAGCGGTCAAACGCTTTCTGCGCGAGGCTGAATACGGCGCCAGGATCAACCATCCGAACATCGTACAGACCTACGATTACGGCCAGGCAGAGGGTCTTCACTACCTTGCGCTAGAATGGGCTGACGGCGAGCCGCTCGCCGAGTTTGTGAATCGCTCCGGGGCCTTGGCGCCGGCGCTGGTGGCAAAGATCGTCGAACAGATCGGCGCCGCCCTCACGGCGGCCCACCGCGCGGGGATCATTCATCGGGACCTCAAGCCGGCGAACATCATGTACGATCCGGCGCAGCAGACAGCCAAGCTGCTTGATTTCGGAATCGCCCGGGACGCGGAACTGAACCCCGAGGAGCGGCTCACCCGGGCCGGCTTCTTCGTCGGCACCCTCCAGTACGTGGCACCGGAAACCCTGAGCGGCGAGCTGGTCAACGAACAAGCCGATGTCTACAGCCTTGCCACCATCACCTATTATCTGCTCACCGGTGCACTTCCATTCATGGGGAAGAGCCCCCGAGAGCTCTTCCAACAGCTCCTCACCCAACCTCCCGTCCGGCTGAACGAAGCCAAGCGGGGTCTCCGTTTTTCTCCTGCCATCGAGGCGACGGTGATGAATGGCCTCGAGCGTGATCTGACCAAGCGCTGCCGGACGGTAGACGAGTTTGCCCGGGCGTTCTGCGCCGCAGTGCGGGAGGAGCCCCGGAAACGAGCTGGCTTCCTTACCGGCTTCTTCCGCAAAGGGGCAGATTGAGCGACAGCGCCTCGCTCCGGCGACTCCTGCTGGAGCGCTCGGTCCAGAGAGGCGAGTTTGTTCTTGCATCGGGTCGTCGCTCCTCCTACTACATCGATTGCCGGCTGACGACGATGTCGGCAGAGGGAATGGTCCTCCTTGGACGTATGGGATGGGCTGCCATCGTGAGCGCCGGCTGGCGCCCGCGAGGGGTCGGCGGATTGACGTTGGGTGCCGACCCCGTTGCCTACGCCATTGCCGCCGCCAGCTTCCTGAATGGACGGCCGGTGGACGCGTTCACCGTACGGAAGGAGCCCAAGGGCCACGGAACCAAGCGTCTCATCGAGGGGAATTTTCACTCCGGTGACCCGGTCGTAGTGGTGGAAGACGTGATTACCTCTGGTGATTCGGCGGCTCGAGCAGCCACCGCTGTCGAGGAGGCAGGAGGGAGCGTCCTGGGGATTCTTGCCGTTGTCGACCGGGAGCAGGGTGGCAAGCAGGCGCTGGAGTCCCAGGGCCGGCAGGTGGTCGTGTTAACCAGTGCGAGCGAACTGGGCCTGGGAGAGCACTCGTGAATCGGAGACGACTCGGACAGGCAGCCGCCGGGGCACTGTCGCTCGGTTGTTTTGTCTGGGCGGTATGGGCGTCGCGCTCGTCCTCCATTCCGGAATTGCGGGTCTACGACGGATTCCTCATGTTGCTGGGTGCTACGGTGATCGTCGCCCTGGTCGCGCCAATGGTCTGGCGGTGGCCCCGCCAGCGATCACTGGTGGCCATCGCGATCGCTGCCGCCGTCGGGTGCGTGGCGCCCTTGATCATCTCGGCTTTGCAACATCACATCCCCTTAGTCGCCCGCCTCCGCGGGGCTTGGATGATCGGAGGGGCAGATTTGGTCGGACCCGCACTCATCATCGGCTTCGTGTGTCTTTGGTTCGCCGTGCGGGAACATGGGGCTGAGGCGACCGGCCGCACGGCAGGGGGAGCGCGGTAAATGAGTACCGAGATCGTGAGAACTTACCTTAACGATCATCTGGCAGGTTCGGTCGGGGCCCTCGAGCTGCTCGATCACTTGATCAAATTCCACGAAAAGAGTGATCGCGAATCATTCTACCGGGGACTTCGTGCCGAGATCGAGGAGGATCAAAAGGTCCTTCAGAACCTGTTAGAGCAGGTTGGTGGCCGAGAGAGCTCGGTGCGCAAAGCCGCAGCGTGGCTGTCCGAAAAGGTGGGACAGGCCAAGCTCGCGTTTGACGATCCAGGAGGGAATCAGCTCCGAGTTCTCGAAGCACTGGAGACCCTGGCACTCGGAATCCAAGGCAAATTGTTGATCTGGCGGGCGCTGGCATCGGCATCTGATTCCATTCCCGCAGTTCGAACTGTCGACTTCACCCGGCTCCAAGGGAGAGCGAGAGAGCAGTTCGAGCGGGTTGACGCAGAGCGGTTGCGTATGGCAAGGATTGCGCTGGCAACCTGACAATGGATCCCGAACCGAAAGGCTCGATCCTGTACGACGCCTCGTGCGGAATCTGCAGCCGATGGGTTTCCTCTTGGACGCCGACCCTCCAACGTCACGGGTTTGCGGTTGCCCCGCTGCAAAGCCCGTGGGTCCCGTCCCGCACTGGCCTAAAGGAAGCACAGCTGCTCGACGATGTGCGCCTGCTTCAGCCTGATGGTCGGCTCACATCTGGGCCGGATGTCTATCGTTACGTCATGCGGCGGATCTGGTGGGCGTATCCTGGGTACCTGCTTTCCCTGGCACCAGGGTTTCGAACGGTTTTCGATTGGGCGTACCGCACCTTTGCGCGCCATAGGGGTACTTTCTCGGCCAGCTGCGGACTGGAAGCGCCATCGGAAAGCCGATGGCCCGAGAACCCAAGCTCCGGGAGGGGTCATGGATGAGGAAGTCTTCAATCTCGAGCTGCGAAAGTTCCTGAAAAAGTTCGGGATCACCGCTCAACGAGAGATCGAGAAGGCAGTGCAGGTCGGAATCGAACGCGGGGTCCTGACTGGCAATGAGACACTCCAGGTACAGGCCACACTCAGCTTGGGATCACTGCTTCCGGGTCTTCGCATCGATGGGGAGATCGCGCTCGCCAAACAATGAGCTCCTGCGCTGCAACTCTTTGCACGCATCGACGTAGCGCAGCACCGCAATCGATCTTCCCGAGCCCCCTACACCTTTCACAAAGCTGGAGCTCTTCATGCCTACGCCGCACGCGCCCGCGGGCTCGTCGCCGCGCCAGCTGGTCTCTCCGCGCGAACGCATGTATTACGGTGCGATGTTGTTGCTGAGCGTGACGGTGTACGCGGGTCTAATTTTGGCGGCGCTAAGCAAACCCCAGGTAGCCGCGACCATCATTACCTACGGGCTCCTGTTCAGCCTCATAGGATTGCTTGCACATGGCCTGGCCTTGGGACGGATCCGGGGAAATGCGGTGCGGGTGTCAGAGCGACAGTTTCCGTTGTTGCAACACTTGCCGCGGCACATGCCCGTAAGCTCGGGCTCAAGCAGGTTCCAGCTGTCTACGTTATGGAATCCGGTGGCCTGCTCAACGCGTTCGCCACTCGCTTCCTGGGGCGCGACTTCGTGATTATTTACTCGGACGTCCTCGAGCTGGCGCTGGCGCGCGGTGAAGCGGCGGTAGGGTTCATCGTGGCCCACGAGTTAGCGCACATCTGGCGAGGACATCTCAAGCACCGTTGGCTCACCGCTCCGGGCCGATTCTTCCCCTACCTCGGCGCCGCCTACTCCCGGGCCTGCGAGTACACCTGTGACCGATTGGGAGCTTATTGTCAGCCGGACGGGGCAATCAGCGGATTACTGGCGCTCGCAGCCGGGAAGCAGCTCCACGCGCACGTGGATGTTCGTGAGTACGCTGCTCAAGCACTGTCAGACCAAGGTTTCTGGGTCCGACGGGCCGAGCTGATGTCGTCGCACCCGCTCCTTCCCAAGCGAGTGGCGGCGCTCGTGAACGCGGGGATAGCGATCCCTCCCCGAGCACAGTGGGCGGCCACCCCACCGGCTGCCGCGGCGTAAACTTGGCATAACAGGGCGGTGCGTCGTCGCCTGACGGCCACCGCCGCAGTTGCGTCCTTCCGCAGGATCACCCATCCTAGGTTCTGATCTCGGCAAGCTCTCGGCGTACACCACCGAAGGAGGCTGCGATGGCACCACGAAGGCGCTACCAGCTGGAGCGTGTCACCGTGTGGCCGGGGGAGCGCCGAAGCTCTACCTGGACTTTCGCTGGTAGCCCGGTATCAGGGATCGAGCAGACCTACGCCGTCCGAGATGAGAACTTTTCTTCCCGAAACGAATGGGAGTTCGTCGTCCGCATTCCGGCCGGCCGGGACCAGCGAATCGAGGTGCGCCCCCGCACCACGCCGAACGTGAAGGCCTGGGCGGAGCTCCCTGACCGGTCGCTGACTTTTGTCCGAGCAACCAAGGGAGATGCCCGGGGAAGATGGTACTGTCAGGTAGCTTTGGCCGACCCTACTGGTGCCAAGAGCCGGGACATCGTCCGGGCTGACCAACGGAGCCAGCTGCCTCGCTGGTTCGACCAGCTCCAACGTCGGATGCGAGTGAAGGAAAAGGTGAGAAACACGCGAGGTACCGATGGTCAGGCTCTGGTGCTGTTGGTCCAGGCGGAGGACCATCCGACGATGATCAGGCTATTCTTTGCGACGAAGGTGTGGATCATGACGGAGCGCATCGCGCTCGGCGCGTGATGGAGAAGGCAGGCTCCTCGAGCAGGGAATCGCCGGGCTGCAGCGCCTGTGCCGAGATCGCTGGAAAGAACGCTGCGCCAGGCGGAGTCATCTTCGACAACGGATTGTGGTTTGTCAGCCATCATACGGGACGGTACACCGACCCGGGTGAGCTGATCGTAAAGCCGCGGCGTCATTGCGAATCACTGGCTGAGCTCACGCAGGCCGAGGCGGAAGCCCTGGGACCGGTACTCTGGTCAGCGGTCAAGGCCCTCGAACGCGTGGTGCCCGCCGAGCGGATCTACGCGGTGTCCTTCAATGAACGTGTTCGTCATCTGCACTTCCTCTTGCTTCCGCGCACCGCTGAGATGCCCCGAGGCCATGTCGTGTCTGATCTCTACCGCCGAGCCCGTAACCTGCTCCGGCAGGTGGGCCTTCGGCCGAACCCGACTCCGGCCCAAAGGGCTGACGCCGCCGGGAGAATCCGGGACCGATGGCAGGCCTGACATCGCTGGAGATCACCCGACTTACAACTGACGCCGAGGCGGAAGCTTGTGCCAGGCTAATGGCCGAGTCGGAGCCATGGTTGACGCTGGGCCGCAGTTATCAAGCATCCCTCAGCATCGTCCGGGACCCGAGCAGGGAGGTCTACATCGCTCGGGATGAAAACGGTGTTGCAGGATTCCTGATCCTGTGCATGCTCGGTGCCTTCGTCGGCTACATCCAGACAATCGCAATCCAACCCGATCGGCGAGGTCAGGGCCTCGGCAGCAGGTTGATCGATTTTGCCGAGCGCCGGATTCTTGCTGAGTCACCCAACGTGTTCATGTGTGTTTCCTCCTTCAATCACGACGCACGCCGATTGTACCAGAGACTGGGGTATCATGTCGTGGGAGAACTCACCGATTACATCGTACAGGGCCATTCCGAGATTCTGCTCCGGAAGACAACCGGCCCATTGAGCCCGACCATTCGTTGATCCCGCGTATGCGAGACCTCCGAGCGCGAGGAGGTATGGCGCCCTTCTCGGACTCCAGCTAGGATCGAGAATGCGAGAGGCGCGGTTGCGACCGGAGTATGCGCATTTGTACCCCACCCTTATCCCCGGACAGTGGGAACCGGCAGCCCGGATCGCCGAAGTCGTCCTGGCTCGACTGTTGTTGCTGGAAATTTCTGAGGCGCCGATCCAGGATCGGGTGCTCAACGAAGAGCACTTCGAATTCAGGGGGGACGTACCCGCCGAGTCGCAGGGAGGTTCCAGTGGCGCTCGCGTGCAGAATCGAGGGGAATGATGGAAGACCCCCGCTACCCTATCGGACGGTTCCGTTATTCCGCGAAACTCGATCCTGAATCACGAGCGCGCTGTATCGCCGAGATCGCCGCCGCTCCAGGCCATCTGCGTGCAGCTGTGGCGGATCTGATGCCAACTCAGCTCGACACCCGGTATCGTGAGGGGGGCTGGACGGTTCGACAGGTGGTCCACCATGTCCCGGATAGCCACCTGAACGCCTACACTCGATTCAAGCTCGCGCTGACCGAAGACGAGCCCACGATCAAGCCGTACGATGAAGCCCGCTGGGCCGAACTGGCGGATGTGCGGGCGGCGCCGGTGGAGACGTCCCTCACCCTCCTGGAGTGCCTGCATCGGCGCTGGGTCTTGCTGCTCAGGGAACTCACGGCGGCCGATCTCTCCCGCAGATTCAAACATCCCGAGCAGGGCCGCAGCATCGAGCTCGACGAGGTACTGGCCATGTATGCCTGGCACGGCCGACATCACGTCGCACAGATAGCCTCACTGCGAGACCGCATGGGCTGGATCTGATAACCCTCCGCCACAAGGAGCAGCCGATTCCCACCAGCATCCTCTTTCGGACCAGTGGTCTGCTCCTCCTCTCGAATGTCTTCATGACATTCGCCTGGTACGGACACCTCAGAAATCTGGGACAGAAGCCCTGGTACATCGCAGCAGTGGTAAGCTGGGGTATCGCTCTTTTCGAGTATCTACTCCAGGTACCTGCGAATCGGATCGGTTACACCGCTCTGTCCCTGGCGCAACTCAAGATTCTTCAAGAGGTGATCACCCTGCTGGTGTTTGCCCCATTTGCCGTCATCTATATGCGGCAAGCGATTAAGCTCGACTACCTCTGGGCTGCCCTGTGCCTGGTCGGCGCCGTGTATTTCGTCTTTCGCTCGCCTGCAGCGTAATGCCCCTATCACTCGTCCTTGCGATCCTCGGCTCGGCACTCACGGCTCAGGTGTCATGGGCTCAAGCGCCTGGGCAGCGAGCACGCGACTTCGACATTCCGCTTGACGGCACCCCGGGGAAGCTCGATGCCATCACGGACGTACCGGGGGTAGCCGTAGGACACAGCACATTGATCAGGGGAGCCGGTGCCCTACGGGTGGGCTCCGGACCGGTGCGGACCGGTGTCACTGTGGTATTCCCTCGAGGGACGGCGGATCTCGCACCGGTGTTCGGCGGTTGGTTCAGCCTGAATGGGAACGGCGAGATGACGGGGACCGCCTGGCTCGATGACTACGCTCTCCTGCTCTACCCGTTGAGCATCACGAACACCAACAGTGTGGGCACGGTGCGAGATGCGGTGATTGAGTGGGGACGAACGCGGGTGCCGGGAGTATTCAACTGCTGTTTGCCCGTGGTTGCGGAAACCTGGGACGGGGATTTGAACGACATTTACGGATTCCATGTCGCGAAAGCAGACGTGTTTACAGCATTGGCTGCAGCGAAGGGCGGACCGGTACCCGAGGGCAACGTGGGTGGAGGGACCGGCATGCAGTGCCTGGGTTTTAAGGGAGGCATTGGGACCGCAAGTCGCCAGCTCCCCGCTCGTGCCGGCAGCTTCGTGGTTGGCGTCTTGGTGCAGTGCAATTTCGGGCTTCGTCGACAGCTGCGTGTCGCAGGAGTTCCGGTCGGTCAGGAGATCAAGGCAGACCAACCGTGCTACGACACCGACCGGCCGCTCGGTCGAGAGCAGGAGGAGATGCGTTGCCCAACCCGGAGTGAGCCTGGGCGGGAGCACGGCTCGATTATCGTCATCATCGGGACCAACGCCCCGCTTCTCCCGCACCAGTTGCGCCGCCTTGCCCGACGGGCAACCCTCGGTATCGGCCGCATGGGAGGAGTTTCCGGAGCGGGATCGGGCGACTTGTTTTTGGCTTTCTCGACCGCCCGAGTCGAGGAACACGGGGACAGCATCGGTGTTCTACCGCTGACCATGCTCAGCGATGAGCGGATCGATCCCATCTACGAAGCGACGGTACAGGCGACCGAAGAAGCCATTATCAACGCCCTTCTTGCCGCCCAGACCATGACTGGAGCGGACGATCTCCGGGTTACCGCTCTGCCCCACGACCAACTCCGCAGCATTCTCCGGAAGTACGGACGACTCAAGCGCTAAGCACCCAGCTTACGCTCGAGCCCCTCGGCCACCCCGTCCCAGCCGCCCGCCGCAACCGGATGAAATGACCGCCAGATCGAGAGATATGGCGTCAGCATGAGGTCGACGAATCGACCGAGCGCGATCCGAAAGGGGAATCTTCGCCTGAACTCGAGCGCCGTGAGGCCTAGCATAGCTCGTAAGTGTCTCCCAAAGCTCTGAGGGGAGGAGTATTCCAACCGGTACGACACATCCGCCACCGATAAGCCGGCAGTCTCGAACAAATACGACGCGTGCAGCAGTCGGATGGCCGCGAGGTAGTTTTTGGGCGAGGGGAGTCCCGCCCGGGCAAACCGAGACATCAGCGTGCTGGGTCGCACGTAGAGACGCTGGGCGAGGTTGGTTACCGTTGGCGTGTCGGGCGCAAGACGGATCAGCGCCTCGATGAACAGCCGAGCGTCGGCCGGGGCCTCGGCCAGAGCATCGAGAATGGGTCCCTGAATACGGGCGACGGCTCTGGTGGCAGGCTGCCCGACGACTTGACGTAGCCGGCTCCACCCGGTAGGCGAGGTTACATCCACGACCTGCCGTACCCCTGACGCGCCGAGCCGCAGTAGCATTTCGGTGGCGCTAGGGTCGTGCTGCGACAAAAGCGCGACTGTCGGAATCCCAGGAAATTCCCGGACCAGATGCCCCAGTACTTCGACCTGCTCCGGGCCACACCGATGGACGGAGACGAGTACGGCGTCCACCGGCCGCTCTCGTACGATACGCACCGCGTCCGGGATTGAGTCTCGATGGACGACCGCAAAGCAGCCGCATCCAGCAGCATCGACCCGCGCTCGCTCCACCGGTAGTAGAACGGTGGCGACAGTTGGTGACTTTTCGGTTGGGCTGAATGGCACGTGGCCTCCCGTCGACTGGTGCGGGAGGGTACGCCTGCCACGTCAACTAAGGTTAAATCTGAAACGGGGCGAACCTCCGCCTCGTCGGATTCAAAGTGCGCAGCATCGTCGGGGCGGTCCGCCCGGCCCTGGATCGGGTATATTCGTAGCCACCCTCACGGACTCTTGATGTGAGCGATACGACTCTCGATCTCTTCACCGCTTTACAAGCGGCGTTGGGCCCCCAATACCGGCTGGAGCGTGAGCTCGGCCGCGGAGGGATGGGTGTCGTATTCCTGGCCGTCGACACGACACTGGACCGACGTGTCGCCATCAAAGTCGTCCATCCCGAACTTGCGCCTCACGAGGCGATTACCCGGCGTTTCCTGGCGGAAGCCAGGACGATCGCCCGCCTCCGGCACCCCAACATCGTGGCCATTCACGCCGCCGGCAGCGCGCAAGGGCTGCTCTACTATGTAATGGACGAGGTCGCCGGTGAGAGCCTTCGCGAACGGCTGAGTCGAGATGGACGGCTCGGCGTCGACGAAGCCACTCGAATCATCTCCGATCTCGCTGCAGCACTCGACGCTGCCGGCCGGGCCGGTGTGGTTCACCGGGATGTAAAGCCGGAGAACGTTCTCCTCGACGAGTCAAGCGGAAGGGCGCTCCTCGCGGACTTTGGCATTGCCCGTGCCGTGGCCGCGGACGTCGGCGGCTCGAGCACGGGACAGGGGGTGGCGGTGGGCACCCCGGTATACATGAGTCCGGAACAGGCGGCCGGTGAGGAGATCGATCTCAGGAGCGACTTGTACGCGCTCGGCGTGGTCGCGTACGAGATGTTGGTGGGGCATCCGCCGTTCCAGGGTCCCCACCGCGTGGTGGTGTCCAAGCACATCGCCGAGCGGCCGGTGCCAGTCGAGCGCCTCAGAGCCGAAATCCCAAACTCTCTGGGGACGGCGGTGATGCGAGCGCTGGAGAAGCAGCCCTCCGAGCGTTGGCAGAGCGGTGAGGAGCTTCGCAGGGCGTTGGCCGGGGAGTGGGTCGCCCGACCCAAACGGCGATTCGGCCGGGTGGCCGCAACGGCTGCCGTGCTGCTGGCCCTGCTCACCACAACCATCGGACTGATGCGGCACAATCCCGGGCCTCCCCGGGGTGTCAATCCGCGCCACTCGATCCTGGTGCTTCCCTTCGATAACCTCCGCGATGATCGCACAGTCGACTGGCTCCGCGAAGGCAGCGTGAGCATGCTGGGCTTGAACCTGTCGCAGTGGAACGATCTCACGGTCGTGGATCACGAGCGGTTGCACGATCTGCTGGCCAAGCACCATCTCAGAGTGGGCGATGATATCGGATTGGACATGGCCCGCAGACTCGCGCGGGACGCCGGAGTCTGGACCGTGGTGCTCGGTGATTTCACCCCGGCCGGCGATTCACTGCATCTCGCGGCGCGGGTATTCGATGTAGCCAGCGGGAAGCGGGTCGATATCGCCAGAGTGGATGACCGGCCCGGCGCGGATGTCCGGCCCCTGTTCGATGACCTGGCTGCCAAACTCTTGGATCTCTCCGGTGCCCCCAACGAGATCAGGATCGGACTGGCTCGTTCCACGACGGGATCACTGGAGGCGTTCCGGGCCTATCTGAGCGGCGTAGAGCAGCTGAACCGGTGGGACCTGGCGGGCGCGGAAAGGGACCTCCAGCGGGCGATTGCCATGGATACCACCTTCGGTCTGGCCTACTACAAGCTCGCGTTGACCCGGGGCTGGATGGCGGGCACCGAAGATTCGGTGTCCGACCGGCTTATGCTCCGCGCTACCACGTATTCGGCAAACCTCCCAGCCCACGAGCGCACGGTCATCAACGCCTACCGGGCCTTCATCGGAGATCAGTACCAGGAGGCACGGTCGCTGTACGGTCAGCTCATTGCTCGCAACCAGGGCGACGCGGACGCATGGTACGGCCTCGGAGACGCCTGGTTCCATGATACGGCCGGCGTCAACGAAGCACCGTTCTGGACCCAATCACTGCGAGCCTTCAAACGCGCTCTGGCCCTCGATCCCAACTACGCCCTGGCATACGATCACGTCCAGTTCATGCTGAGTGTGGCCGGCTCCGACCACCCAACCTACGCTCTCCTGCCGGGTGATTCATTTGCCGTCACCCGGACCTCGGCCGGACGGGTAATAGTGGACAGCGTGACCGTCCGGTCGGCGGTACAGCGGGCTCGGACGGAGGCGCTGGCCACCGCCCGTACCTGGGTGTCGACGCAGCCGACCACGCTCCGGGCTCATGGCGCCATGGTGAACGCGTACGTCTCGGCCGGTAACTACAGCGGCGCACTCGCCGAGCTGGAGCGATTTCGACTGGCGACACCGCTCCACCCCGAGCTGCCGTTTGTGGAAGGAAGGGTGCGCTTTGCCTCCGGGGATGTGGATCGTGCGGCGGCCCAGCTCAGGAATGCGCTGGACACGGCGGCATCGAAGGACTTCAAGCTGTATCAGGGCACTTCGACTGTCGTCAGCGACATTGCCGCGGCAGCCAATGTGTTTGCCTATCAGGGCGACCTGGCCAATGCGGCCAAGGCGCTCGATCTGGCTGATCAAGTCCGACAGGAGGTCGTGGCTCATCCCGAGTGGATGGGATCCAAAGGCGGGGGTTGGCGTCGCGCGGTCATGGGTGAGCTTTACGCGGCGGCGGGAGGCCCGGCCTCGGCATTGCGCCAGATCTGGCAGGGGACCGCCGAAGCGGCGCGCATGGCGCCGCCAGAGCAGCGAAAGCATATCGCCCACAGCGGAGCGAGTGCCGCCATCGGTCTTTTCACTGGGATCGCCGCCGACACCACAGCGCTGCACGAGTTGGAGGTCATCTCGGGTGAACCGGCAGCAAAGGAAGTCCGAGCCCTGCTTGCGGTGAGCCGGGGTGATTCGGCTGTCGCCCGTCGGGTACTGGCGGAGCCGGACTCGACGACATACGGCAAGCAGATGTTCCGGGTGCTGACGGAACCGTTGGCGGCACAGGCCTATTATCTGTTGGGTGACTACAAGACGACGATCAGGATCCTGGAGGGATATCAGCCGTCTGCGCTCCAGACCGGGAGCTTTGATTCGGGATGGGGGATGCTTGGCCGGGTCCGGCTCTTACGGGGAGCGGCCTACGAGCGGCTGGGGCGCAGAGCCGAGGCGAGAGAGCAGTATCGCCAAGTCCTGGCGCAATGGCGGCAGGCCGACCCAGCCCTCCAGCCCTTCATCCAGCAGGCCCAGCGAGGATTGGCGCGGGTAGGTCATGCGGGGTGATGTCAGCGGGGCAGCGGGGAAGCGGGGGCAGCCCGGAACGACTTTAAGACCATGCACTACGGGGAAATGGCTCCCCTACATCGAGTTGCTGCCCCGCTTCCCCGCTGCCCCGCTTCCCCGCTATCTTTCTCCCACTGGTCAAGCACGATGGTCGCGGGCGCCGATGAGGTGCCCGAGGAAAGTCCGAGCTCCATCGGGTGGACTGCCAGGTAATGCCTGGGCGCCGAAAGGCGACGGATAGGGCCACAGAAAAGAGACCGCCCACCGCGAGGTGGGTAAGGGTGAAATGGTGGGGTAAGAGCCCACCGCGCCACTGGTAACAGTGGTGGCAGGGTAACCCCCAGTCGGAGCAAGGCCAAATAGGCGGCGAGGTGTGACCCACACCGCCCATCCCAAATCCAAGCTGCACCAGGAAGCGGGAAGCCGCGGGTAGGCTGCTAGAGGTAGCCGGCGACGGCTATCGCAGACAGATGACCATCTCCGGGCGATCCCGGAAACAGAACTCGGCTTACGGCTCGACCAGCGGCGGCCCTCCGGATTTCCGGAGGGCTGTTGGTTTTAGTCCCCAGCGCCTTACCTTTTCTGGCTCGAACCTTTGGGGGAACAATGCGGTTACGGATCGACCTTCGGGCTCTGGCAGTGATGAGCCTCGGGCTCTCACTGTCGACTGCACCAACGACCACGAAATATCGGATCGATCAGACCCTGTCGCAGGAAATCGATGCCACGCCGGCTGGCGGCGCAAAGCAGAAGATCGCCTTTCGTACCACCAGCTTCGTGACCGTCACTCTGGCGGACAGCGGCGGCGGCAAGGTCATTCGGGTCATCGTCGATTCCTTGCGGGGCGATAGCGCGACACCAATCCCAGCGGCAGTTCTCGATAGCGCGCGAGGCGCCGAGTTCCGCGGTTTTCTCGAGAAATCGGGACGACCATCGGCACTCAAGCCTACCGGGACGAGCGGGGCGGGCGTCCAGGTGCAGGGGTTACTGAGCGATTTCTTCCCCTGGGCGAGGCCGGGCCTCAAGGTGGGAGACCGCTGGGCGGACACCACGGCAAACACTAACGGCGTCGGCGCCGATAGCGTCACCGTGCGTCGGGTGAGTTCCTACAAGGCTACGTCGAATGAGACCCGGAACTCCCGAAAAGCCGTTCTCATCACCCAGGACTTCACGTCCTCGGTCACCGGGACCCAGCCGACCCCACAGGGGCCGGCACGGATTGAAGGGACGGGCACCGGCAACGGTACATACTATGTCGGACCCGATGGTGGGTATCTGGGAGGAACCTGGCAGCAGCAATCCTCACTCAAGATCTCCGGCACCTTTTCACCGCAGCCGCTGCCGATCACCATCGTTCAAAAGACCACGGTCAGCACACTCAAGTGAGCCGTTCATGCCTGTGAGATCGAGTCTTGCTCTGCTGGGCTGTTTGATCATCGTCGGTTGCGGAGGCGCAACGTCGACGACCAACCAACCCGGCACCCCCGCACCCGAGCCAAACCCCTCCACCCCGGGCACGCCAAACAGCGCCAGTGGGGGGATCAATTACCTCCCGATTCGGGATGTCGGGTATCAGCTGGCGAGACACGACAGTATCACCCTGCAGCTACCTGGCGGGGCCAACCAGGTTCAGATCATCGACCGCACTGCCTATGTCCGGCTCACACTAGCCCGTGACACCAGTGGATACCTGGCGACCATCGTGCTCGATTCGCTCCAGGCGGCGGTCGGAGGGGTGCCCGCAGCTCCGGATTCGATCATCCCGGCTCGGGGCACGCGCTGGACCGCCACCCTCACACCCAATGGCGAGCTTTCCGCCCTACGAGCCGACCGTACCACCACCCTCGGCGACCAGATTGGGAGCAGCCTGCGGGCTCTTTTCCCGGCACTTCCTCCCGGGGGTGCCCGTGCCGGTATGGAATGGACGGATACAACCGAAGTCCCCATCCGCGCCGATGCCTTCGACGCCGTCGAACGATCGCTCACCAGCTACCACGCTACGGATAGCGACGATCCCAAGGTGAAAAAGGCGCTCAAGCTGGACAGCAAGGGAACGTACCAGCGAACCGGGAAGGGAACTCAGTACGACCAGCAGATGGAAATGACTGCCTCGGGCAGCCGGATGGGGGTGTACTATGTGAACCCTGACGGCACCCTGGCGTCGGCTCGGGGCAGCGATTCAGGAGACATGACCATCACCGTTCCGGCTGTCGGGCAGACGGTGCCGGTCAAGCAGGCGGGTACCTACATCATCAGCACAACGCGTCAGACCAAACGCTGACTGCCACGGGCCTAGAAAACGGAGTCGGGATCTCGGCCCAGCTCCTGGACGCTACGGATCGGCTGCTCTTCCGGACTACGATCTTTCGTCGTCTCGCGCGACCGTTCCCGAAGTCGGTCGATGCGGTCGACTGCACCGACTTTGATCCGGCTCAAGGTCCCGCCCAGCCTCTTCCGGGTGGAAGCACCGCGCTCTGTCATGAGCAGCGCAGAGATCCCCGCTCCAACGACAACTCCCGTCAGTGCGGCGACCCACTTCTCCCGTTGGGACTGACGCCGGCGACGCCGGAGCTCCCGCTGGAGGTAGGCGATCGTCCCCGCCGCCTCTCCCCTGATCGACTCCAGCCCCCGGCCGACACGCCGTCTGGTTTTCGCACCCTCTTCCGGGGCCAATAATATGGCCGCTCCAGCACCGAGGGTGGCGGCGAGGGCTGCCAGCGAGATAAATCCCCCTCGTTCCGAAATCTGTCGATTGTCCTGTGTGGTCATTGATGGTCTCTCTGGTCGATTGCGATAGGTACTAATCTACCAGCCGTAAAGGCATCACCAGCGCCAGGTAGCTTGCCGGGTCGTCCCACCCGACCGGCTCGCAGGTGGCCGCGCGCTCGGGAGCCTTGAATGTCATCCGGACCTCGTCAGTCGGGATGTACTTGAGGATTTCGAGCAGGTACGCAGCATTGAAGCCGATCTCCAGCGGATCGCCCTCGTAGCTCACGTTGACTTCTTCCTGCGCCTCGCCGAGGTCCGGGGTCTGCACCGAGAGCTTGCACGACCCGTTGGCAAAGGCCATGCGGATCCGGTGGGTCTGGTCGCTTGCGACGATGCTCATCCGTCGGAGGGCCGAGCTCAGAGCAGTCTTGTCGGCCGTGGCCACCTTGTCATTCTCGCGGGGAATGACCTGCTCGTAGTTAGGGTAGGGTCCCTCGATGAGCCGCGTAAAGATCTGGGTCGAGCTGGTACGAAAACCGAGATGGTTTTCGCTCCGGGCGATCTCCACCGTCTCGTCGGTGTCGAAGAGCCGCCGGATTTGCTCCAGGGCCTTAGGTGGAACGATCAGATCTGCTTGCGAGGCTCCCTGGGTCTCGCTGGTCGGCACGTCCATGCGGGCCAACCGGTGTCCATTGGTTGCCACCATGCGCATGCGCTCGGGGCGCAGCTCCCAAAGAACCCCGTTCAGAATCGGCCGGCTCTCCTCGGTGCTGGCTGCGAAGGCAACATGGCCGATCAGCTTCTGGAGCTCCCTCGAGGAGGTTCGCCAGCCGCCTTCGAACTTGACGCTGGGGAAGGCCGGGAACTCCTCGCGTGGCAGCCCCAGCAGCCGGAATCTGGATCGCCCACATTCAATGGTCACCCGCTGCTCGCCCGAAGCAGTCAGCCGAATCGCGGCGCTGGGGAGCTCCCTCACGATCTCGACCAGCTTGCGGGCCGGCAGGGTGATCGCACCTTCCTGGTCGACCGATGCTGATACGGTGGTGCTGACTGAGATATCGAGATCGGTGCCCGACAGGCGAATGCCGTCTTTCGCCGCCTCGAGTAGAATGTTCGAGAGGATCGGCAACGTCGTCTTGGCCGGAACGCTGGCAGCAACGGCAACGAGACCCTCCTGCAGCTGCTCCCGCGTGATCGTAAGCTTCATGCCTCTCCTCGGAACGCTTTAATAGATACTACTCTTCTTATTTAAAAAACTTAGTAGCCGTAGTAGAGACTCTGGAAATGTTGAACGGCTCTCCAAGGAAGTCAGGTCACTTACATTTACGGGTCTGTAGTGCTGTCGACTCCATGTGTGCTATGGGGACGTAAGCACTCGAAAATCGCTGCTGTCCACTCCTATCCAGACTGCCCACAACTGAAAACATGACGCGGGGATTATTCTGCGGACAACTCCTGGCGCGCATGCTCGACCCGCTCTCGAAACCCACGATCCCGTGACATTTGCCGGCTCACCTTGTCGACGCTATGAATGACGGTCGAATGATCCCGGCCTCCGAATGCCTGCCCGATCTCGACCAACTGCATTTCAAGTAGCTCCCGCGCAAGATACATAGCAATCTGACGGGGCACGGTGAGGGTTTTGATCCGGGCCTTGGAGCGAAGTCCCTCCGGGGTGACACCCCAGCGGCGGGCGACGACCTCCTGCACCTTGTTGATGGAGGGAAGTGCTCGCGGCGCGGCCAAACCGTCCTCGCCCGGCCTGATCTTGTCGGAGAGCGCCTCCCGAGCCAGCTCGATCGACACCTCTTTATGCTTGAGCGATGCGAACAAGAGCAGCTTGATGATGCACCCTTCGAGCTCCCGGACGTTGGAGCGGACGTGCTCGGCGATAAACCGAAGCACGTCGTCGGGAATGGTGAGCTCGAGGTGATCCTGCTCCTGCTTCTTGCGGAGAATGGCGATCCGGTGCTCCAGGTCGGGCTGGCCGATATCGGCGACCATCCCCCACTCGAAGCGGCTCACCAGGCGGGCCTCCAGGCCCGGCAGCTCTTTGGGCGGCCGATCAGAGGTCAGCACGATCTGCTTGTTGCCCTCGTATAAGGCGTTAAAGGTGTGAAAGAACTCTTCTTGCGTCATTTCCTTGCCTTCGAGGAAATGCACATCGTCCACTAGGAAGAGATCCACGTCGGTCCGGTACCGGCGGCGAAATTCTGGCATGGTCCGGCTGTGGATACTTTCGATCACCTCATTGATGAACTGTTCGGCACCGACGTACAGCACCCGGGTTTCCGGATGCCGCTCCACCACGGCATGAGCGATGGCCTGCATCAGGTGGGTCTTGCCCAGGCCGGTGGCGCCATAGATGAATAGTGGATTGTACGTCTTCCCCGGTGACTCGGCGGCGGCGTGGGCGGCCGCCGCGGCCAACTCGTTGGACTTGCCGATGACGAAGGTATCGAAGGTATACCGCTCGTTGAGCGGCTGAGTGCTGGGATTGACCTGCGCGGCCGCTAGGTTGGGCGTCGAGGGCGCAACAAAGAAGTCCATTTGGGGGCGCTTCTGCCGGTCCTCGTTGACGCGAAAGACCACGGAGGTGGGCGAGCCGAGCACCGGCTCGGCGAGCCGCGACAGCAGGTTGGCGTGCTTGGTCTCGTTCCACTCGACCGCAAACTGATCCGGTGCCCCGATGATCAGGCGCCCTTCGTCGAGGGCGATCGCCTCCGTCGGCTCGAGCCACGTTCGGATGGTGTGGTCGGGAAGTTCTCGGTGGGCTTCATCGAGAATGCGCTTCCAGGCGTCTTTGGCGGACAGCTGCATCGCTACTCGAAAACGGAGGGAATTTTTTCTAGGGCGAGAGATGTTACGGGTGAGGTATGGAAATGTCAATCGGGTCTTGACAGAAAAAAAGGCGCCGAAGACAAAGACCGAGTGAGCAGGAAAGAAGGTGCCCCCAAAGTCATCTAGAGGTCTGCAAAAACGTGGAGAAAGTTGAGAACGTTGAGAAGCGTGGAAAAAAATTCCACCTCCTCTCCGCCCCTCCCCCGCGTTCAACTTGACCCCATTGCGCTCCTCCGACTAACTTCCTCGGCTCACTTTGGAGGAAGCCTCGGATGAAGCCATCGTATCGGCCGCGGAACAAACGCCGCATCAACAAACACGGATTTCGCGCGCGGATGGCTACTCGCTGGGGCCGTGCGGTGCTGTCCCGACGCCGGAAGAAGGGGCGCAAGCGCCTCACTGTCTCGTTGCCGTCGAAGCACGGAGGCTCCTGACGCCATCGGCGCGCCTCCCGCGAGCCCACCGGCTCGCGCGCGCGTCCGACATTCGCCGCTGCCTCACTCATGGCCGGCGCCGCCGTCTCGAGCATCTAGACATGATTTGGATGGACAATGATACGGGCCAACCGCGGATGGGACTGATCGTTCCGAAGTTCCAGTCATCGGCGGTGGCCCGCAATCGTCTGCGACGCCGGCTGCGGGAGATATGGCGTCAGGATCTGCAAGTGCGGCAGCAGGGCTGCGATCTGGTGATTCGGGCCCGGCGCGAGGCCTACCTTGCGAGCTTCGATGTGCTGCGGTCTCAGCTTCTCGCCTGGGGTGACGCTGTGCTCGCCCGAGGATGAGCAGTGCCTCTAGTCTCGATACCGCGTCAGCTGGTAGCAGGACTCATCCGCGGGTACCAGGTGATCGTGTCCCCGCTACTCCCGCCGAGCTGCCGGTTTACGCCCTCCTGTTCCCAATATGCGCTTGAGGCGGTCCGCCGCCACGGTGCCCTCCGCGGAAGCTGGCTGGCAGTCCGAAGGCTGGTCCGCTGCCACCCATTTCATCCCGGTGGCTTTGATCCCGTTCCTTGATCCTGTGAACTGAGTCATGGACCGTCGTACCATATGGGCAATACTACTGATGATGGCGATCGCCGTAGCACCGGCGATCTTCCTGAAACGACCAGCGGCAGCGCCG
>JBKPAO010000051.1:0-24819 GCA_046726475.1 Gemmatimonadota bacterium
GAGCGACACGAGGGCGTGGACATCCCGCTGGGTCGGTACGTGATGCTCGCGATCACCGACTCGGGTTGCGGCATGGATCCCGACGTGCAGGCCCGAATCTTCGAGCCATTCTTCACCACCAAGCCGATCGGCCAGGGAACCGGCCTGGGGCTCTCGACCGTCTACGGGATCATCAAGCAGAGCGGTGGGTTCATTTGGGTCTACAGCGAGGTCGATCAGGGGAGCGTCTTCAAGGTGTACCTGCCGGAGGCGAGCTCGTCCGTAATAGAGCCTTCTTCTGGGGCCGCGACAGTACCGCAGAGAGGCTCGGAGACGATACTCGTCATCGAGGACGAGGAAGTGGTCCGAAACCTGGCCTCCCGGGGACTCTCGGACCACGGCTATGCGGTGGTGCAGGCGAAAAACGGCGTCGAGGCACTGCACTACGTCCAGGAGCATCCCGGGACGGTCGATCTAGTCATCTCAGATGTCGTCATGCCCGAAATGGGCGGGCGGCAGTTCGGCCAGCACCTGGCACTTTTCGAGCCCGAGCTGCCGATCTTGTACATGTCGGGTTACACCGGTGAGGATGTCGTCCAGCGAGGGCTACTCGATCCTGGTTCTCCGTTCCAGCAGAAACCCTTTACCCCCGGGACGCTAGCGGCCAAGGTGCGGGCGATGCTCGATCAACGCCCGGGAGCCAAGACGCCAGCTTCAGATCAACCTGGGCGAGGCGCTCAGGTAGGTTGAGCCTTGGCGTCGGCGTCACGGAATTCCAGGTGCTCGGCCCTCAAGGTGACGAATCCACGAGGCGTGGAGATCCGGGCGAGACGCTCGCCGGCCATATTGACCATCCGCTGAGTCACCCCAGGAAAAATGGGCACGACCTGATACCAGACCGTGGGGTCCAGGTCCAGGTACCGTCGCTTGTGCTCAGCCTTGAGACGTGCCTGTACGCCGGGCATCGGTTCTCCTCGCAGGCCTTGAACGATCTCGGGCGGGGCGTCCGAAACTTAAGGCGAGGGTAGTTGGAGGGACTAGGCGGCCATCCTAGTAGGCCGGCGGGTCGCTGGCGGGGAACGACTCCAGCGAGCCCTCCTCCACCTTCTTCGCGTTGGTGCGCGACCCGGACGTCGTCGCCGGTCCAGCACTGATAGCGGGGGGCTTCTGCCGACCCAAGAGGAGCTGCCGCAGCACGTACTGGAGAATTCCCCCGTGCTGGTAGTAGAGGACTTCCTGTGGGGTGTCGATCCGAATGGTCGCCTGGAAGGCGGTGCGCGACCCATCTTCTCTCCGGGCGACGACGTTGAGGGTGCGGCCTGCCGCGAATCCGGTCTCGATGGCGGCGGAGAGCCCCTCAATATCAAAAACCTCCCGACCGTTCAGGCCGAGGGACTCGACCGACTCGCCCGGTGCGAACTGAAGCGGCAGTATCCCCATCCCCACCAGGTTGGACCGATGGATCCGTTCATAGCTCTCGGCAATCGCAGCCCGGATTCCCTGGAGAGCGGGACCCTTGGCCGCCCAGTCCCGGCTGGACCCGGACCCGTACTCCTTTCCGGCCAGGACGACGAGCGGTGTCCCGTCGGCCTGGTAGCGCACCGCGGCATCGTAGATCGACATCACCTCGCCGGTCGGCAGATAGGTCGTCACTCCCCCCTCGGTGTTCGGCGCCAGCCGGTTCCTGATCCGAGTATTGGCAAAAGTACCCCGAACCAGCACCTCGTGATTACCCCGACGCGATCCGTAGGAATTGAAGTCGGACAGGGCGACACCCTGCCCGAGGAGGTAACGCCCTGCCGGAGAATCTTTCTTGATGCTTCCTGCGGGAGAGATGTGGTCGGTGGTGACGCTGTCTCCCAAAACAGCGATCGCCCGAGCGCCCCTGATGTCAGGTACTGTCGTCGGATTTTCCTTTGACATTCCCTCGAAGTAGGGGGGGCGGCGGACGTAGGTCGAGGTGGGCGCCCACTCGAACCGATCTCCGCTCGGCACCTCCAGGGCATTCCACCGTTCATCGCCGGCATATACCGCGCCGTAGCTCCTACGATACATATCGGACTTGATGGAGGTCTGGAGGGTTTGCTCCACCTCGGCGGAGCTGGGCCAAATGTCTCGGAGATAGACCGGCAGCCCCTGCCGGTCGTGACCGAGGGGCTCCTGGAGGAGGTCGATGTCGATCCGGCCGGCGATGGCAAAGGCGACGACAAGGGGCGGCGACATCAGATAGTTCGCCCGGACGTCGGAGTTGATCCGCCCCTCGAAGTTCCGGTTGCCGGAGAGTACCGAACAGGCGACTAGACGCCGGCGCTGTATGGCATCGGAGATCTCCATAGGAAGCGGGCCGGAGTTTCCGATGCAGGTAGTGCAGCCGTAGCCAACCAGATCGAAACCGAGCTGCTGGAGGTAGGGTGTGAGCTTGGCCCGGTCATAGTAGTCCATCACCACTTTGGAGCCGGGGGCGAGCGAGGTTTTTACCCAAGGCTTCCGCTCCAGCCCACGCTCGACCGCTTTTTTGGCCAGCAGTCCCGCGGCCAGCATCACCGACGGATTGGACGTATTGGTGCAGCTGGTGATCGCAGCGATCACGACCGAACCGTGGTCCAGCACCTCGGCCGCGTCCTCTACCATCACCGAGCGCGCCGAAGGGGACTCCGGCGACCCTTCCCCCCAGACGCCGATGGCAGCGGGCCCTTCGCTTCCACCTTTGGCTGCCTCCTTGCCGGTCAGGGTGGTCCCTGCTGGAAGCAAGCTGGGGAGCGCGTCCCGGAACGATCGGCGGGCGTCGGAGAGCTTGACCCGATCCTGCGGCCGCCGCGGCCCCGCAATGCTGGGCTCGACCGTCGCGAGGTCGAGTGAGAGCGTATCAGTAAACACCGGTTCAGGCGACCGTGCTGTGTGGAAGAGGCCCTGCTCCTTCATGTACGCTTCCACCAGCGCGACCCGCTCCTCCGGCCGGCCGGTAAAACGCAGGTACTGCAGGGTGACCTCGTCGACGGGAAAGATGGCGCAGGTCGCCCCATACTCCGGCGACATGTTACCGATCGTCGCGCGATCGGCGAGCGCCAGGCTGCCGAGCCCCGGCCCGTAGAACTCCACGAACTTTCCGACCACACCCTTCCGGCGGAGGAGTTCGGTCACCGTCAACACCAGGTCGGTGGCGGTGGCGCCCTCCGGCAGACGGCCCTCCAGCCGAAATCCAATCACCTCGGGGATGAGCATGGAGACCGGCTGTCCCAGCATCGCGGCCTCAGCCTCGATCCCGCCGACTCCCCAGCCCAGCACACCCAGCCCGTTCACCATTGGTGTGTGGGAGTCAGTGCCCACCAGGGTGTCGGGATAGGCCTGCGGTACCTCCCCACCGCGGAGCTGGGGATTTTCGTCGGAGGTAAACACGACGCGCGCCAGGTACTCGAGGTTGACCTGATGAACGATCCCGGTGTTGGGTGGCACCACCCGGAAGTTCTCGAAGGCTCGTTGCCCCCAGCGGAGAAATTGGTAGCGCTCACGATTCCGCTGGTAATCCAGGTCCACGTTGGTGGCAAACGCCTGCGGAGTTCCGAAGGCGTCGACCTGTACTGAGTGATCCACCACGAGCTCCACCGGCTGGAGCGGATTGATCCGCCCGGGATCGCCGCCGAGGTCGGCCATGGCGTCGCGCATGGCCGCTAGATCGACGACCGCAGGGACTCCCGTGAAATCCTGGAGCAGAACCCGGGCAGGCGTGAAAGAGATTTCCCGGGAAGAGGGATTCCCCGGAGACCAGCGCGCCAACGCCTCGATGTCATCTCTGGTGACAGTTACCCCGTCCTCGGTGCGGAGCAGATCTTCGAGCAGGATTCGAAGGGAGTAGGGGAGGCGGGAAACGTCGATGCCCGCTTGGGTCAGGGCACTGAGGCGAAAGATTTCGAAGGTTCGCCCGCCCACCTGGAGCGTGGATCTCGCACCAAATGTGTCTGTCATAGTGGAAACATAAGCCTTTTAGGCTGTGGCAGCACGCGGTTCGCAGGTGGCATCATACTGGCAAAATCTCCGACAGTGGACAATCCGGCCCGATGCATTTACGATGGTGGTCCGATTGGATGTTCGTGGCATCCATCATCCTACCCCAGGTCATAGCCGCAATGCCACACGCCGAAGAAGCGAAGCCGGTCGTGGCCGGCAGCGCCAACTGTCTTATCGTGGACGACGAGCCAAGCGTCCGCCGGTCGTTGTCACGCATGCTGCAAGCCCAGGGTTTCCACTGCCTCGAAGCCTGCTCCGGCCGGCAAGGGCTTGAGGTCCTCAACCGGACGGGCGAGATCCCGCTGATCATCTCAGACATGCGAATGCCCGAGCTGGACGGGATGGGATTCCTCGAGCAGGTCCGCCAGCGCTTCCCTGATAGCTCCGTCATCATGCTGAGCGGGATCAGCGAGACCACGACGGCGGTCGACTGCCTCCACCTCGGTGCTGCCGATTTTCTGCTCAAGCCCATTTCGCTGGGGGAGCTGCAAGCCAGGGTGGCGCGGGCGCTGGAGAAGCGGGCGCTGGTGCTGCAGAACCGCTTCTATCAGGAGCACCTCGAACGGCAGGTCCAGGAACAGGCGACCCGCATTCAGGAGCTGTTCCTCCAGGGGGTCCAGATGCTGGCCCGAGCGCTCGAGGCCAAGGATGCGTACACCAGAGGTCACTCTATCCGGGTGAGTCAGTACGCGGTGGCGACGGCGGCGCGCCTCGGCTTTGCCGGTCCTGGGCTGGATGGAATCCGACTTGGCGGGGAGCTACACGACATAGGGAAGATCGGTACCCGCGAGTCGGTACTCCACAAGCCGAGCTGCCTTACACCCGAAGAATTCAAGCAAATCACAGAGCATCCGGTGTTGGGCGAGCGGATGCTCTCTCCGTTAGCGCACGAGTCACCCGACGTGCTGCGCATTGTCCGGTCGCATCACGAGCGGCTCGACGGACGCGGGTTCCCCGACGGACTACGCGGAGAGAGGATCCCGATCGAGGCACGGATCGTGGCCGTGGCCGATTCCTTCGATGCCATGACAACCCGGAGACCATACCGGGAAGCCAGACCGCCAGACGATGCCTTGCGGGAGCTGCGCCGGGTCGCCGGCACGCAACTGGATCCTCAGGCGGTGGAAGCCTTTGTCGCCGCCTTTCCCGACCCCCGGGAGTTACCGGTCTCAGCTTGAAGAGTACTCCGGCTCGAAATGATCGGGCCAGAACCCCCACCGGTCGCTGACTACCCCCTACTACACGCTGATTCTGGAGAGACATTAGGCCATTGGAGCTATGGCTTGGTATTGCAGCGCCCTAAATCTCGCGCAACATTGCTCGCATTCGAATGGCCAACGCTTCGATCTCGCGCAAACCGGTGAGCGTTTCAGGATCGATCTGAGATTCGTTGAGCAGCAGGAGTTGAGTCTCGGCGAGGAGCGCGGAAAGCGGATTCGACAGGTCGTGGCGTAGCCTGCTCAGCCGCTCGGAATCGTTCATAGAGGATGGGTCAAACATTGTACCACTGTGGAAGTTAAGCAATACGTCAAAGCCCGTTAGTGACGGGGGGTGACCCGCTCCCTCTTGACTCCCCCATTCGGGATGTCTACTTTACAGCGCTTCTTGTTGATAGGAAACTCCCCGTCCCCACACCTGTTTTGCTAGCTTTGGCGCCCTCTGGGCCCACCTTACATACAGTCCAACCTCGCTGGGTCTTGCACTCTTATTACAACCTCTCACTCCGGCCCGTCCCCGCGCGTGCCCGCCCGCTCTGGAGTCCCTCCCGTGGATATCGCTGAGCTCAAGCAAAAATCAGTGGCTGAGCTGCACACGCTTGCAGAGCAGCTGAACATCACCAATTACTCGGGACTCCGTAAGCAGGACCTGATCTTCCGCATCGAGCAATCGCTGCTGGATTCGGATACCGTTATCCGCGGAGAGGGTGTCCTGGAGATCCTGCCCGAGGGATATGGCTTCCTCCGGAGCCAGGATTGGAACTACCTCTATGGGCCCGATGACATCTACGTCTCCCCCAGCCAGATCAAGCGGTTCGACTTGCGGACCGGTGATACGGTCATGGGGCAGGTCCGGCCGCCAAAGGAGGGGGAGCGGTACCTCGCTCTCCTGAAGGTCGAGCAGGTCAACTTCGAGGAGCCGGAAAAGACCAAGCACCGGATCGCGTTCGATAACCTCCGCCCCCGTTACCCGGACGCGCGTATCCGGCTGGAGCGGAAGAATGGCGATCTCTCGATGCGGGTGGTTGATCTGCTGAGCCCGCTGGGCAAGGGTCAGCGCGCCCTTATCGTGGCGCCCCCCAAGGCGGGCAAGACGATTTTGATGCAGAAGCTCGCCAACGCGATCAGCGAGAACCATCCGGAGATCGTCCTCATCGTGCTTCTCATCGACGAGCGGCCTGAGGAAGTCACGGACATGGAAGAAAACGTCAAGGCGGAGGTCATCTCCTCTACCTTCGACGAGCCCGCGGACCGCCATGTCCAGGTCGCCGACATGGTCATCGAGAAGTCCAAGCGGCTGGTGGAGCACGGCCGCGATGTCGTCATCCTGCTGGATTCGATCACTCGGTTGGCGCGGGCCCACAACGTCGTCGTTCCCCACTCCGGCAAGATCCTGTCGGGCGGCGTGGACGCCAACGCGCTGCAAAAGCCGAAGCGCTTCTTCGGGGCAGCCCGGAACATCGATAAGGGCGGCAGCCTCAGCATCATTGCCACGGCACTGATTGACACCGGCAGCCGGATGGACGAAGTGATCTTTGAGGAGTTCAAGGGAACCGGCAACTCGGAACTCGTGCTCGATCGGCGACTTGCCGATCGGCGGATTTATCCCGCCATCGACATCCAGCGGACCTCGACGCGAAAAGAGGAGCTGCTGATGGACAAGGACGAGCTGAATCGGGTCTACCTCTTGCGAAACTTCCTGGCGGACATGCCGCCGGTCGAGGCTCTGGAGTTCTTACTCGAGCGAATGAAGCGGACCAAGAATAACAAGGAGTTTTTCGCCACCATGGCGCAGTAAGCGGTAATAGTGAATCGGGAACAGTAAACGGGGACTCCGACGGGCTAGGAGTCCCCGTTTACTGTTTACGGTTCACCGTTTACGCTGTTCGTGTGACTATTCCAACTACCGGCCGGGTTCTGGGGGTCGACTGGGGCGAGTTGCGGATCGGCCTCGCCTTGAGCGACGAAACTCAGGCGCTCGCCAGTCCGCTGGAAACCCTCCAGCGCCGAGCCGGCAAACGCTTTCCAATGAAGCGTTTCGTTGAGCTCACTACCCTCCACCGACCAGTCGGGGTGGTAGTAGGTCTCCCGCTCGGACCGGGAGGAGGAGACACGGAGAGTACTGTCGCGGCACGGGAACTGGCGGAGGCACTACAACGTCGTTCCGGCCTGCCCCTCGAGCTCTGGGACGAGCGAATGAGCACTGCCCGAGCGCTGGCGTCGATCCGGGAACAGGGTGGGTCAACTCGAGGGCGCAGGGCCGATGTGGATGCTTTGGCCGCCGCGGTGGTTCTCCAGCACTTCTTAGATGCGAGGCGAATTAGAGCGGAAACTGCGGAAGGGCCGGAACGATCGGAAGAAACAATGGAGGAGAATTCCGACCGGTGAAAGCTCGCGATTTTTTACGGAGAGGGGTGAAAGGCCGCCGGGCTACAGGTTACGCGTTTTCCGCTCTATCCGCCTTTTCCACTCTTTCCGTCCTCGCCTGCAGCTCCTCGGCGCAGAGCGCCCGCGTCATTCTGCCCGCGGGTGCGTCGTTCGCGGCGGTGACCGACAGCCTGGCTGCTCATCGGGTCATCTCCCACCGCCGCTGGTTCAAGCTGATGGCCAGGATCCGCGGCGTCGACCGATCGGTCCACGCCGGAGTCTACGAGTTCCCCGCCGGCACCTCTGAGTGGACCGTCCTGGGAATGCTGGCACACGGCAAGAAGGCTGCGCTCCGATTCACCGTGCCCGAAGGACTCACCATTCAAGAGGTGGGGGCACTCGCCGCCGAGCGGTTGGGGATCCCGGAGGATTCGTTTGTGGCCGCCGCAGGGGACGGCAAAGCGGCGTCTACGCTGCTGGGAATGCCGGTGCCCTCGTTCGAGGGATTTCTGCGCCCCGAGACCTATGTTCTACCTGCCGATGTGGACGCGAAAGAACTGGTACGGGTCATGGCGCAGGGATTCCTCTCCTCCTGGCAGCCGGCGTGGGACCAGCGCTTGGACACGCTCAAGATGACCCGGTTGGAGCTCGTCACGCTGGCGTCCATTGTCGAAGGCGAGGCTCGGGCAGACGAGGAGCGAGAAACCATAGCCGGAGTGTACCGCAATCGGCTCCGCATCGGCATGGCTTTACAGGCCGATCCAACCGTCCAGTATGCCATCAGTCTCAAGCGAGGCCGGCGAAAATCCCGCCTGTTCGAGAAGGACTATCAGTTTAACTCGCCGTATAACACCTACCTCAACCCTGGTCTCCCGCCCGGGCCCGTCAATTCACCCAGCCGGAGAAGCATCGAGGCATCACTGTATCCAGCGAACGTTCGTTACCTGTACTTTGTCGCGGGTCCCGACGGACATCACGTATTTTCCCGAACCTACAATGAGCATCTGCGGGCTGTTCGCCGGATACGGCGGCTGCAGCAAGGCGCCTCGCAGTGATGCAGCTGTCCCCACGGTCAGAATGGAATCGATGCTCTAATCGCCATGGCGTATTTCCCTGCCGCGGCCTCGATATCCTCCGAATCCAGAATTCCTGACACCACCGCCACGCCCCTTCCACCGTGCAAGGCGACGGTTGGAACATCCTCGGGCCGCACAGCTCCAATGGCGATGCACCCTTTGCCGCCCGCCAAGCCAACGATGTGCGCGAAACCGGCGGGACCGAGGGCTTGGCCTGCATCTCCCTTCGTCGTGGTACCGCCCCACGGACCCACACCCCAATAATCCGCCTCGTTGGCGGTCTCTGCTTCCGCATCGCTTCCGACTGAGGCGCCGATAATGAAGCCGGGCGGCGCGATCCGGCGGACCAGTCGAACGGGCATGTCGTCGGGGCCGAGATGAGTGCCGGCTGCCCCTGCCGCGAGTGCGACATCGGGCCGGTCGTTCACCAACACCGGAATGTTGAGGGCAGCAACCAAGGTTCTGACTATCTCCGCCAGCTGGCGGGCCGGCGTCGATTTGAGCCGAACCTGGAGCGCAGTGATCCCTCCGCGTTCCGCCGAGCGGGCAAGCTGAACCAGGTCTCGCCCTCGAAGAAGTTTGTCGTCCGTCACCAGCATCAGCCGGATGAGTGCCGCTACATTAGTTGCCATGACCCCGCCAGTTCGCATCCACGGAATCCGGGGAGCCACCACCGTGGACCACAACGATCCGGATGAGATCCTCGCTGCCACGGACGAGCTCCTGCGGACGCTGATTCGAGCCAACGAGCTCGAACCCGACGACATTGTGAGCGCCCTCTTTACTGTCACCCGAGACATCGATGCCGCCTTCCCGGCGCGGGCCGCCGAGGACCTCGGGTGGAACATTGTTGCCCTGCTGCACGCGACGGAGATTCCGGTGCCGGGCTCCCTCTCCAAGTGCATTCGGCTCCTGATCCACGCCTACACCCCCCGAACCCGGGCGGAAATCAAGCACTGCTACTTGCGGGGGGCTACGGTACTCCGACCCGACCGGGCGTGAGCCCAGTCGAGGTCACCTCGCGCGGCGCCGAGCGGTGGGTCCGGGGTCATCCCTGGATCTTTCGGAGCGAAGTGGTGGCCGGCCCGCGGGAGTCGGGAGTCGTCCCTGTCTCGGACCCGCGAGGGCGTTTCATCGGTCAGGCACTTTACTCCCCGCATTCGGAGATCCGACTCCGACTGCTGGAGCGTAGCCATCGGACCGTCGATCTGGCCTGGTGGCGTGAGCAGGTCGCTGCCTCTGCCGGCCGGCGACAGAACATCGACGCCACCGGTTTTCGAATCGTTCACGGCGAGGGCGACGCGCTTCCCTCGCTGGTGGTGGATCGTTACGACCGGTGGCTGGTGGTCCAGATCTTGTCAGCGGGACTCGAGACGATGCGAGACACGATCGTGCAGGCGCTCGCTGACGTGCTGGACCCTGCGGGGATCCTACTCCGCAACGACGCTCCGGTGCGCCGCCGGGAAAACCTCTCGCTCGAGACGATGGTCGCTCATGGAACGGTTCCTCGAGAGATTGAGGTGCGGGAGGGCTCGGTTCGCTACGTAGCGGCGCCATGGACCGGGCAGAAGACCGGCGCATTTCTCGATCAGCGTCCCAACCGAGTACTGAGCGGACAGCTCATGCCGTCGGGCGGGCGGGCACTCGACTGCTTTGCCTACCACGGCTCTTTCGCCATGCATCTGGCGCAGAAGGCATCTCGGGTCATAGTCCTCGATTCCAGTCAAGATGCACTGGACCGCGGCGCCGCGAACGCCTCGCTCAACGGTCTCGAGAACATCGAATGGCGCGAGGCAGATGCATTCGAAGCCCTGCGCAGCATGGAGCGGTCCCGAGCCCAATACGAGATGATCGTTCTCGACCCGCCGGCGTTTGCGAAGTCCCGTGCATCAGTCCCGGACGCATTACGCGGCTATCGCGAGATCAACTTGCGAGCGATGCGGCTGCTCGCGCCGGGCGGGGTTCTGCTGACCGCTTCCTGCTCCTACCACGTCCGCTTGCCCCAGTTCCTGAACATGCTGGCCGAGGCAGCTGGCGACAGCGGCCGTCGGATCGCGGTGCATCGAATCCTGGGTCAGGGAGAGGATCATCCCGAGGTGCTGACGATCCCGGAGACGGGATATCTGAAGGGTGCGGTGCTTCGAGCGGTCTAGGGGGAGTCGTCTAGGTCTGGAGCCAAGAGCGAGAGTCGAAAGTGGAAAGTCGAGGGTCGAGGGTGGAGGGTGAGGGTTTACGTAGCGCTAGACTGGTATGCCTCGAGCTAGACTCTTGACTCTCGACTCTAGACTTTCGACCCTCCCCTTTCCAACTTCCACCATGCCCAGCGGACCAAAGGCTCGGGAGAAATCGGCCGGAGTTCGCCGGGTTCTTGGCGGGATCCTGGTGGCCAACATCGTCGTCGTGATCGTCAAGTTCGCGGTTGGCGTCGATACCAACTCGCTGGCCGTTTTCGGCGACGCCCTTCAATCATCGGTCGACTCGGCGAACAACTTGTTCGCCATCTTTGTGGTCCGGGTAGCTGCGAAGGCCCCCGACGAGGATCACCCTTATGGCCACGCCAAATTCGAGACCCTGGGTGCCCTGCTCATCGCGCTGTTGCTGGCGCTGTCAATTTTCGAGCTGGTGCGCGGTGCGGTCGCGCGGCTGTTCTCGGGTGCTCCGCCCCTGAACGTCTCCGGAATCGCGCTCGGTCTCCTGGTATTCACTCTGCTGGTGAACATCGGAGTGGTCTGGATCGAGACTCGGGCCGGCCGGCGGTTGCAGAGCGACCTGCTCCTGGCAGACGCGCTGCACACCAGAACGGATGTGTTCATCACGATAGGCGTACTGGCCGGCCTGGCGTTATCCCGCGCCGGCCTGGCCTGGGCCGATCCGGCGCTGGCGCTGATCGTAGCCGTACTGGTCGGCCGTGCCGGGTATCAGATCCTCCGGCGTTCCATTCCCACGTTGGTGGATGAACGCGCCTTCGATCAGGCGACCATCCAGCGAGAGGCTGAGGGAGTGACCGGGGTGGTGTCGGCGTATGCTATTCGTTCCCGGCGCGCCGGCGATCGCCGGTTCGCTGAGCTCACGATCGCCGTTGATGGACAGTCCAATGTCGCCAAGGCGCATAACATCGCGGACCAGGTCGAAGACCGATTGCGCAACCGGCTCCAGCTCGACCAAGTGACGGTCCACGTCGAGCCATGCTGACCGCCACGCAGGTCCGCCAGACCCACCGGCGCCGGCGCTCCCCGTACTCGGATAAGCAACACTACCAGGAATACATCCTTCAGCGGATCGAAGGGTACAAGAACTCAATCGGCCGCGACGAGCTGCTCCGGTTGGGCGACGAGGCCGCCTCCGAGCTCCAGGCTACCGCGGAGGGCCAGTTCGTTCTCACCGAGGTCTTGATGTTGGAGTCGGTGGACCGGCTCATCATGAAGCGGTTGTCTCTCCGGCCCTATCGCCGCTGGCGGCAACAGTTCATCCGTCTCCGCGCGGCTCAGCGAACGCCGACCCACTGGGGTCTCGAGCCGCACTGCCCCCTCGCTCCGCTGCTTCCCCGGCTAGAGCCCGAGGACACTTCGCTGGTCATCGGGACTGGGGCAGCACCCATGACCTACTTGCTGGCAGCTCACGACACGGCGGTGACGTTCCTAGCGGGAGAGCTGGGCTGCGTCGAACGGGTGGAATCCCGGATGGCTGCCGAAGCGTTGTCCAGCCTGTTCGAGAGTTACGTGACCCACTTCGAGCCGACCCTGCCGTGCTTCCTGAACTTCCTTCACAACGTAGATGTTCTCGTGCTCGATCCCGGAGTGCTCCTCGATCTCAAGCCGTCGGGTCGAAGCGAGCTGATCCACGACCTGCAGCAGCGCAGCCGGGCCGGTGGGGTTCACGTCATCCTTCCCACTTGCCGAGCAATTGCACCGGAAACGCTCCGATCCTTCTATAAGGGTTGGAGTCTGGAGGAGTCCGTCAAACGGAGGCGCCGGCCAGCCGATAGGAAAGCCCCACCGGGATTGATCCTTTCAAAACCGCTGTGTCCTGAGGACACGCCATAGCCATCATGGGCCTGCGTCCGAGCGACACGGGCCGCGTGGTCCAACCGAGCAAGTCCTTTACCGACTTTCACCTGCGCTCGCCCTTAAACGGGCACGAACGCTGCTTCTCGCCGGGAGCAAGGTCGATTTCCCCTAGTGAGGAGATGTCCGTGAGTACTCTTCCCCTCGGCGCACATTCAGAACCCTTAGGGATCGTCATCAAGAGCGGCGCACCCAAACCCAAGCCGGTTCGGTTCTGGGCTTATCTCTGGGCCGCGGACGACGAGAATGCCTTGCAGCAGCACTGGCACGAGCGGGTCCCCTCCGAGCACGCGGCCTAGCATCCTACTGCCAGCCCCGCCGGCCAGTCGAGCGGCGGAAACGCCCCCGAGCCCCCGGTTCGGGGGTGTTTGTACGCTTGGACGGTCATCAGTCCCTCTGAAAGCCTTGCACCACACTATTTTCCCGTCTAGACTCGATTAAACGACTTCTCCCTGACCGGCCCTCATGTCGACGCTGACCCTCAACGGCAAAACCATTCCTTTCCAACCCGGCGAGACAATCCTCGAGGCCTCCCGGGGAGCCGGCATCGAGATTCCCACGCTCTGCTGGTATCCCAAGCTGCCGATTGTGGGAAACTGCCGGATCTGCCTTGTCTCGGTGAAGGGCCAGAACAAGCTGCTCCCGGCGTGCGCCACGCCTGCCGTTGAGGGCATGGTCGTGGATACCGAATCGGACGTCGCGGTCGACAATCGGCGAGGCGTGCTCGACTTCCTGCTCGAGCGCTACCCCGGAGAGCATCTGGCGAACGGGGGACGGCAACACCCCCGCAATGAGTTCGAGAGATACGTCGTGCAATACGACGTCCCCGTGAGAACCCATCATGAACTCCCCCTTCGGACCGGGGACGAGCGCCCGGGCGATGTCATGATTCAGCACGACATGAGCACTTGTATTCTTTGTACCCGCTGCGTGCGAGCGTGCGAAGATATCCAGGAAGTGGGGGTGCTCGACGTCGGCATGCGTGGCGAACACGCCCAGATCATCGTCGGCGGCGATGGCGATCCGGATCACGCCGGCTGCACCTGGTGCGGAGAGTGCGTGCGAGTCTGTCCGACCGGCGCGATCTTCGAGTTCATCCCGAAGCAGCGCTTCGGATCCGAGGCCCTGCGAACTCCAGATAGGGTCGCCCGTTCCGTCTGTCCCTACTGCGCCGTTGGCTGTCAGCTCGACCTGCATGTCAAAGACGACACCGTCATGCGGGTCACCTCCCCCTGGATCGAAGAGGCCACGCCCAACCAGGGATCTACCTGTGTCAAAGGGCGATTCGGCTACGATTTTCCTCAACATCGCGATCGGCTCACCACGCCGCTCATCCGGAAAGGCTGGATGTTTCAGGACGGCCGCTGGATCTGGACCGGCGAGCAGCCGAGGCACCGCGAGGGTCCCTGGCTGACCATCGAGGAGATGGGCGGACGAAAGAAGCCCCGGCCGCCGCTGCGTCAAGTCGGCAAGCCGCCCTTAACCGGTGTTCCGCTGCTCAACGATGACGATGTGCGCGACCGAGTGGCGACGCCCCCCGGCTGGTACAGCGCTTTCCGCGAAGCCACCTGGGAAGAGGCGCTGAGCCTCACTGCTCAGGAGCTCCTCCGGATACGGGACCAGCATAGTCCTCTCGCCCTGGGGGCGCTCTCCTCGGCCAAGTGCACCAACGAAGACAACTACGCCTTCATGCGGATGGTCCGGGGTGCCTTCCGCACCAACAGCGTGGATCACTGCACCCGTCTCTGCCATTCGACGTCGGTCTCCGCGATGAACCGGGCGCTCAACACCGCCGCGGCGTCGGGGTCAATGCGCGAGATCGAAGAAGCGACCGATGTGATCTTCATCGCGGGCGCAAACACGACCGAATCGCATCCGGTCTTCGGTGCCCTCATCAAGCGCGCGGTCGCGCGAGGGGCCAAGCTCATCGTGGCGGACGTCCGCCGGGTCGAGCTGGCCGAATTGGCCGACATCCATCTCCAGATGTTGCCCGGCACCGACGTGGCGCTGTTCAACACCATGCTTCATCACATCATTGACGCGGGACTGACCGACCCAGCCTTCATCGACAAGCGGACCCGGGAATTCGACAAGGTCAAAGCAGCGATCCAACCGTACACCCTCTCGATGGGCGAAAGGATCACCGGCATTCCGGCCGATCAGATCCGTCGTGCCGCCGAGATGTACGCCCGGGGGCCCAGGACTTCGACGCTGTGGGCCATGGGTCTCACCCAGCACGCGACCGGGACAGATATCGTCGCCAGCCTACTGAATCTGCTTCTCGCCTGCGGCATGATCGGTAAATGGGGCGCTCAGATGATGCCCATCCGAGGGCAGAATAACGTACAGGGCGCCAGTGATGTGGGGGCCATTCCCTTCGCCTACACTGACTATCGCCCAGTGACCCAGCGAGCCAATCGGGCCGAATACGCCCATGCCTGGGGAGTCCCGGAGGAATCGCTTTCCCTCGAGGACGGGATGATGGTGACCGAGATGACTCGGGACGACAGTCCGATACGAGGGCTGTACATCATGGGCGAGAACCCGGTGATCTCCGATCCCAACATCGCCCACGCCGAAGAGTGGGTTCGAGGGCTCGAATTCTTGGCGGTCCAGGACCTGTTCCTGACCGAGACGGCCCGCTGGGCCGATGTGGTTCTTCCCGGCTCGTCCTTCGCTGAAAAGAGCGGCACGTACGTCAACACCGAACGCCGCATCCAGCTGGCCACGGCTGCGTTGGCGCCCCCGGGAGAAGCCCGCTGCGATCTCGACATCCTTATTGACCTGAGTAACCGGCTGGGGCTTCGGACGACCTGGAGCGGACCGAAAGATGTGATGCGGGAGATCGCATCGGTCACCCCGTCGTGGCGAGGGGTGACGTACGACGGACTGAAGGGAGCTGGGCTGCAGTACCCAGTGCTGACGCAGGAGTCGAAGGGTACTGCGTTCTTGTTTGCAGACGCGTTCCCCACAGCGGACGGCCGCGCCATCTTCGTCCCGGTGGAGTACGTCGCCCCCGAGGAGCTTCCCGACGACGATTTTCCGTTCATCATGAATACGGGACGTCAGATGTATCATTGGCACACCGGCACAATGACCCGCCGATCGACCGGCCTCGATTCCCGCGAGCCGGTACCAGTCGTCGACATCAACCCGCTCGACGCCATGGCGCTCGGCATCGCCGAAGGAGATACGGTGCGCGTCACCTCGCGTCGAGGCTCCATGCTGATCGGTTCGCGTCTCTCTCAACGCCAGGCCCGGGGACAGATCTTCATTCCATTCCACTTCCGGGAAGCGGCGGCGAACCTCCTCACCAATCCCAGACTCGATCCCTACGCCAAGATTGCGGAGTTCAAGATCAGCGCGGTGAAGGTCGAGCCGGTTCGGGAACCCGCCTTCGCCGATTAGATGATGTGAGGCCACCCGCAGCTGAGGGCCGGAGCGCATATGCGCTTCGATCAGTTCGCTTCCCTCAGAGCTTGCCCGGAACGCAGTAAAGGGGTGACAGCTGCCCACCTGACCTGCCGCCCTGCTGCCCCGCTTATATTGTCCCCGTCCTCACCCCGAGCCCTCATGCGCGCGCTGGTCAAGGAATCCGCCGGGCCAGGCATCGTCCTGCGGGAGGTGCCTATTCCTGTCTGCGGCCCGAGCGAGGCGCTGATCCGGGTGCACTACGCCGGCGTCTGCGGGACCGACCTGCATATATGGGAGTGGGACAGCTGGGCGAGTAATCGTCTCAGGCCACCCGTTATCGTCGGACACGAATTCGCCGGCGAAATCAGTCAGCTCGGTCCCGGCGCCGATGCCGACGGGCTCCTTGCAGTCGGAGATCTGGTGACCGCCGAAGGCCACGTTGTCTGCGGTCACTGTCTCCAGTGCCGGCTGGGAGACGCTCACCTCTGCCGACGAACCCAGATCATTGGCGTCGATCGAGACGGGGCCTTCGCCGATTACATCGTTATGCCGGCTTCCAACGTGATGAAGTTGGAAGGCATTCCGACCGAGATCGGTGCCATCATGGACCCCCTGGGCAATGCGGTGCACACGGTATTGGAAGCGGATGTGCCGGGCAGTACCGTGCTGGTGCTCGGATGCGGCCCCATTGGCTGTTTCGCCGTGGGAGTTGCCCGTGCAGCGGGGGCATCACTCGTTATTGCGAGTGACTACAACACCAAGCGGCTGGATTTGGCCCGGACCATGGGAGCCCACGTGACGCTGAACCCCGGAACCGACGACGTGCCAGCCCGAGTTCGCGAGCTCACCGGCGGCGACGGGGTCGATCTAGTATGTGAGATGAGCGGCCACCCCAGTGGCCACGCCCAGGCCCTCAACGCCGCGCGGCTGGGTGGCCGGGTCAACCTGCTTGGCACCCCCAATCGGACGACCGAGGTGGACTTCGCCCGAGATGTCATCTTCAAGGGACTGACTCTCTATGGCGTCACGGGCCGAAAGATGTACCAGACCTGGCACCAGATGCAGCGATTCCTCCGAGCGGGCCAGCTCAACCCCCGCCCAGTTATTACCCATCGCTTTCCCCTCGAGCGAATTGCCGACGCGATTCAGGTCATCAAGGATGGGCAGGCGGGTAAGGTGATCCTGGAGGTAAAGGGATGACCAATTCGTTGGAGCAACGAATCGAGCCCGAACTCGAGCAATTCATTCGTGATGGCACATACAAGCGCCTTAATTTCCTGGATAGTCCCCAGGATGCTCGCGTGCTGATGGAGGGGCGGGGGGAGGTCATCATTCTCTCCTCCAACAATTATCTGGGGCTGTCGAACGAGCCGGCGGTCGTCGCGGCAGGCAAATCAGGGCTGGACCGCTACGGTGCTGGTACCGCGTCGGTGCGGTTCATCTGCGGAACGTTCACGATCCATCGAGCGCTCGAGGCCGCGTGCGCCCGTCTGGTAGGTACCGCCGCATCCCTGAGTTTCGTGAGTGCCTGGAACGCGAACGAGGCGCTGCCCGCAACGTTATTGACCGAACACGATCTGGTCATCAGTGATCAGCTCAACCATGCTTCGATCATCGACGCGATCCGCCTCGCCAAGGCGATCACCAAATGTCAGAGCGCCGTGTACCGGCACGCGGACCTGGGTGACCTCGACAACAAGCTGCGCGATGCGCGTGATCGCCGGGTGAAAATGGTGATCACCGATGGAGTGTTCTCCATGGAGGGCGCCATCGCTAAGCTGCCTGATCTGGTCGAGCTGTGCCGCAAGCACGACGCGGTACTGGTCGTCGATGATTCCCATGCCACGGGAGTGCTGGGGAAGCACGGACGGGGGACCGCCGAACACTTCGGCCTCCTCGGCGAGGTCGACATCATCACGTCGACCCTCGGCAAGGCGCTCGGCGGCGCCGCGGGCGGCTTCGTCGGAGCATCCGCCTCGGTCTGCGACTATCTCACGCAGCGAGCTCGCCCACAACTCTTCTCGAACGCCTTACCACCTACCGTGGCGGCGAGCGCTCTGGCCAGCATCGAGTACTTGGAGCAGAACCCGGAGCGCGTTACTACCCTACGAGAGAACGCGCGCTACTTTCGCGAACAGCTCCTCGCTCTCGGCTTCCGACCGCTACCGGGAGAAACTCCGATCATCCCGGTCATTTTAGGGGAAACCGCCGCAGCAATTCGGATGAGCGAGTTGCTCCTGAGTGAGGGAGTGTTCGTCACCGGATTCGGGTATCCCGTGGTACCTCAGGGCCAGGCGCGGGTACGTTGCCAGATCTCAGCCGTCCATACCCGTGAGGACCTGGATCAGGCGCTCGCGGCATTCCGCAAAGTCGGCCGGCAGCTGCAACTGATTTAGCGTTCGCCCCTTCCGTCAGTCGGTCGGCTCTTCACCAACAATAGGCCCGGTCCTTGCACCTCCCCCTCCCGAGCCAGCTGGAGAGGGGTCGACGCCGATTGTGTAAGTTATTGTCGACCAGAGGATTATGCCGGTAGCCGTTGAACCGATTTCCCTCCCCGACCGCGCTCTCCCAGCATGAGTTCCCGCATTTTGACGGACCGAGTGAAATAGTGCCGGTAAGCGCCAGGAGGGTCCTGGTGCGGACACTCTACGGAGGCAGTCTGATGCGCATGGTCACCCGTATCATCCCGCTTGCGGCACTCGTCCTCGGTTTGGGGGCGCACCAACTCTCGGCTCAGCAGCCGGGGAACGGTGCCTTCCAGTGGTATATCGGCGGCCAGGGCGGCATCATGAATTTCGAATCGCCGGTTGAAGGCCATAAGACGCAGCCGATGGGTGGGGTGCACCTCCTGGTCACCGCCCGACGCACCGGTTTGCTCCTGTCGATCGAACAGAACTTTGGACCGACGGTCCAAAGCGGCTACACTCTCCAGGTGTTCGATACCACCGGGGCGTTCGTGGATCAGCAGGTTGTCCCGGTCACCTTCAAGTACCTTCGGAAATATTCCGCCATGTTGGTGGCGTTCCCGATCAAAGGCCCAGTGACGCCATTCTTCGGTGTCGGGGTCGGGATTCAGCACACCGGCGGGCACACCCCGGACGACAGCTTTTCGAAGAACTTGGGAAGCTCGGGTTTTGGGTCGCTCATTGGCGGACTCAACTTTCGGGTGAGTCGTTTCAGTGCGTTCGGACAGTACCAGATTACCACTGGACCAAGCACGCAGTTTTCCCAGGTCTTCTTCGATGATGGCAGCCATATGGACGCCTTTGGGAATCTCTTCACCGGCGCGGTTCATACTTTGTCCGCTGGACTTCGTTTCGGACTGGGAAATGCCCGGGAACGTGCGGTAGGCGGCGGGTACTAACGTTCTCTGAGTCTGCTCTAAACCGGCGGGAGGTCAGAATTGACTCCCGCCTCTTTCTTTGCGGGAAATCCAGGGTGAGCCCGCCAGGTGAAACCGCAGGAGCCAGTCGGCTGCCTTCGTGATGCCGATCCTCGGGGTCGCAGTGACCCGAACATCCCCGTGCCGACGGCTCCGCAGAACCACCGCCGAGCTCCTACCCATCTTCTGACCATCCAGCTCCCGGGTGATACCTAACGCCTGGCACAGCTTCCCCGGCCCGGAGCAGAGCTCCCGGTCTGGTACGCCACCCCGTCGGCGACGCATGGTCTCGAGTCCTGCTATCGGTTCCAGCGCTCGGAGGAGCACTGCACTGGCAAGTCCCGCCTGCTGACAAACCAAGTTCGCGCACCAGTGCATTCCATAGGAGAGGTACACGTACCACGTGCTGGGTGGCCCGAAGAGCGCTTGGTTGCGGATGTTCCGCCGGTGAAGATATCCGTGGGAGGCAGGATCGTAGTAGCCAAGATACGCTTCCGTTTCTACGATTCTGCCGCTGGTCGTCTCACCTTCCACCGACGACACCAGTTCCATACCGAGAAGGTCAGCGGCTACCGTCTCCGCCGGTCGCCTGAAAAAAGCGACGGGCAGCGTGGCTGCCCGTTGTAACTGGCTCATTCAGGCTTTTTCCTACTGCGTGTTCGTGGCCGTCGCGTCGGCGGCGATTCCGTGGGAGCAGCAGCCTCCGGGGACTCCGACGTCGCCGCTTCGGTGGCCACCCGCTTCCTCGGAGCCCGACGTGGACGTGCTCGCTTGGGTACTTCGCTGGTCTCCACCGGAGGTTCTACTGGTTCCTCTGCCACGGGAGGGGCCGCCGGCTCGATCTTGACGACGCCGATGAGCGGGATCTCGCCAGGGCGCATCGGTGCGCGAGAGCCGCGACGGAAACGCAGCCCGAGGCGTTGACCGTTTTCCCGCCCGGTGCCACCGGCGGTCTCAGCGGGCGCGGCGTCAGCGGTGGGCGCGGGAGACGGCTCCTCACCCGGAGGCGGCGATACGGGCAGGGCTGCTCTCGACGAGCCCCGCTGGGCGGCGATTTCGTAATCGTCGTCGCCCACTTTTCGCACATCGGCGACTTCGGCGTCGTTGGCCTGACGGAGCAAGCGGGGGAACCGCGCCACGTCGAGCAAAGGATCTTCCCGGCCATGCATCGCGACCATCCGGAGGCGCAAGGCTTCCTGGCCCACGGGCGAGCGAAACTCGGATAGCGCCTGGGCCATCAACTGAAAAGCTCGGGCGAGGGTAAGACCCGAATCGGGGCGTTCATCCCGTATCGGCGGGCGGTGCGCGAGATCGGGTCGGGCACTGCCGTTGGTTCGCTCCCGAGCAGGGGCGTCCCGACCACCCCGCTCCCGACCGCCGCGCCCGCGGCGGCCTCGCCCTCTGCGACCACCGTCTTCCCTGCCCTCGCGCCCCTCACGGCTCGGTTCAGCCGCCGACCGCCCTCGTTGCGCGCCCTCTGCAGCGGGCGCTTTGGCCGCTGGTCCGGGAGCCACCTCGTACTGGCCGTTATCGAGCTTGTTCAGCAGGACGACCCCCTTCTGCCCCGCCTCAATCACGAATTTACTGAACCGATTGAAGCCGGCGTTTCGCTCGTCGAAGTTGGGATCGATCTGCTGCATCACCTGCTTCAGCCGGTCGGAGCGCATCACATCGCCGTTGCGCGCCATCTGGGCCACTGCTTCGCCAGCCAGCTCCCAGGGATCCCGCTGGGTGGAGGGGGTGTCGACCTCCTTGGTCAGGCCGGCGAGATCATTGTACGAGTAGTACTCATCGCAGTTCTGGATCAGCAGGTCACTGGCAGACTCCCGGATTCCGACTCCGATCACGTACTTCCCGTACTCCTTCAGTTTGATCACCATGGTCGAGAAGTCGCTGTCGCCCGAGAGCAAGATGAACGTGCCGATCTCGGGACGGGTAAAGACCAGCTCGATCGCATCGATGGCCAGGCGGATGTCGGTTGCGTTCTTTTTGCTGGAGCCGAATGCCGGCGCGAAGATGAGGTCGATCGACGACTCCGACAGCGGGACGATGTACTGCGGATAGCGTCGCCAGTCGGCATAGGCGCGTTGGACAGCGACTTTGCCTTTGATGATATCGCTGTTGAGGAGGGTGCGAAGCTCTTTGGTGAGGTCCTTCTGGATGCCCAGGGTGACGTTGTCGAAATCGATCAACAGGGCGGCGTGCGGGGCATGTACTTGGGGCTGACTCAGATGTCGGCCCGGCCGGATCAGCGGTCGGTTCACGGGGTACTCGGTGTTAGGCCCACCTCCTGCGCGAGCCCCCAACGGATGTCCGGCTGGATCGGTAAATCGGCGGACGATCGAGAGAGCTCACGAGGCCAGGGACCTCTAGTGAAGGCGCACGGCAGCTCGCTCGAGCTCGCATAACATCGTGCGCCGGATCGGGCGGCTCTCAACAGCGCGCGAATGCGCGAAGCAGCTGGCGCGGAGAGCCAAACCCAGCGGGAGAATTTATCGGATCTTACCGAGGAGTTCAACCGAATTGCGGCTCACCGGCAAGCGGCAGGTCGAGCACGAAGTAGAAGCGGGTGCCGTAGCCGGACGCCGTTTCGACCTGGAGGACGGAGCCCATGGCTTCGACCAACTTTCGACAGATCGAGAGACCGAGGCCCGAGCCCGAGAAGGTGTATTCCCCCGGCTTCTGCCGCCGCCGGAAGGGCTCGAACAGGGTGGCCATGGACTGGGGTGGAATCCCTCGGCCGGTGTCGCGGACCGAGAACTCGATGCAGCGGGAATTGCGGGCTACCGCAGTGACTTCGACCGAGCCTTCCGCGGTGAACTTGAGCGCGTTCGTCGTCAGGTTGAGCAATACCCGGCTGAGCGCGACGGGATGACCGATCCGAAAGTCGGCCTCCGGAGCCGTGACGCGGACGGTGAGATTCTTTTCCTCTGCGATGGGTTGGACGATGTCTCGCACCGATTCCAGGATATCGGTCACCGAGAACGGAATCGGATCCAGATCCACCAGGCGGTCGCCGCCCCGGGCGAGCTCGATCACGTCGCTCGCCACCGAGCTGAGGCCGAACGCTGCGCTGTAAATGAGGCCGAGCTGGCGCTCCTGGACCGGATTCACCGGGCCGCTCCGTCCTCGTTGGAGGGTTTCGGCCAGGAATAGAATCGACGTGAGGGGAGATCGGAGGTCGTGGGCCACCTCAACGACCAGCTCCAACCCGTCGGGTGCCGACAAGCGATCGGTGAAGTGCTGCGACCAGTCGGCCTCGAGATGCTGCCCCACGACTTCAATGGCCTGGAGTACCCGCAGCAACTGCGTCGGGTCGGGAGGAGGAAGTCCCCGAACGCGACTGACGAAGGCACTGCGGATGAGGCCGAGCAGGCGACGGGAGAGCGCATTGCGGGGAACGGCGCTGAGATCCGAGGTGCTGCCAGAGGCCTCCTGGCGAATGGCGGCGCTCAGCTGCGCGAGATGAGCGGTGGCCTCTTCGGCGCTGGCCGCATGCTCGACGACTCGCTCCCATTCTGCTTCGGCCCAGAGCACCGACTCCCGCAGCGCATCCCAGAGGAGAGGCGCCACCGAGCTGGCGGCCGGGCCGTTCGGGTCCCACGCCCGAACCGGACCTCGCGCCTCCTGCGCGGCTCGACGGCGCTCCCCGCTCGAGGACGCGGGCAGGAGCGTCTCAGGGATCACGCCGTGGATCCCGGGCCGTCGTCCCGCTGGAATTCGTGCTTGTCCATCAGCCGGTACAACGTCGTCCGGTCGATGCTCGCGAGACGCGCGGCCTTTGACATGTTCCCCCCCGCTCGGCTGATCAGGCGAGTCAGGTACTCCTTTTCGAACTGGACCACCACCCGATCCTTCGCCGGATGGTAAGCCTCGTCCATGATCCCCGGCGGCGCTACCGTCTCGGCGGGCCATTCGCTGCTGTCGTCGTAGACTGGAATGTCGTTGGGCTGAATCGTCTGATCCGGCTCGGCCAGTACGGCGACGTGCTCGATAACGTTCTGCAACTCACGAACGTTGCCGCGCCAGGGTCTCGAACGCAAGAAGGCAACACTGGCCTCGCTAAGACGGGGTATCCGGTCCCCCATCTGCCGGTGCCGCTGCCAGTAGTAGGTCAGGAAGTGGTTGGCGAGCAAGGGGATATCTTCCGGCCGCTTGCGCAGGGGCGGCAGCTTAATTGGGACCACGCGGAGCCGATAGAACAGGTCCCCGCGGAGGGCACCCTCGTCGACCGCCTCTTGAGGCTCCCGATTCGTGGCTGAAATGAACCGGACGTCCACCACGGCATCTTGCTGCTCGCTCCCGACCCGGCGAACCACACCGTCCTGGATGACCCTGAGCAGCTTGGCCTGCAGCGGCATCGACATCTCGGTCAACTCGTCTAGGAACAGGGTTCCACCGTTCGCGGTCTCCAACAGTCCCGGCTTGTCACGATCGGCACCGGTGAATGCCCCCTTCCGATGCCCGAACATCTCCGACTCAAGCAGGGGCTCGGGAAGCGCGGCGCAGTTGATCGGGACCAGGGCTCGGCCGGCTCGGCGGCTGTTCTGATGAATGAACTGCGCGATGACTTCCTTCCCCGTCCCACTCTCGCCACTGATGAACACCGAGGCATCGGTGCCTGCCACCTTCCGGGCCAAATCCACCGCCTTGCGGAAGAGAGGCGAGATCCCGATGAGGGCGATTTTGTCGCTGTGACCGACCTGCTTCATCAACTGCACGCGAAGATCCTGGGCCTCACGCGACATCATGACAGCATGCGAGGCGCGGCCGATGAGGACCTGCAGATGAGTCGCGGAGAATGGCTTCGGGAGGTAGTCCCAGGCGCCGGCGCGGAGGGCTTCGATACTGCTGGTGACGCTGGGATTGCCGGTCATCACCACCACGATCGTGTCCTTGTACGCCTCCAGAGTCGCCTGCAGGATCTCCAGCCCGGAAACCTGGGACATGTACAAGTCCACGAGAACGACATCGAACTTGCGCCGGCGAACGGTCTCGAGGGCCTCTTCCCCGCGCCCGATCAGCGTGACGTTATATCCATCCATCTGAAGCACGCTGGCACAGCTCTCCCGCAGGGTCCGTTCATCGTCAACCACAAGGATCCTGATGCTGGCTTTGACTTCACTAGGAATGGAGAGCGGGTCGCGTGCGGTGTCGGAGGCGACGGGAATCCTGCGTTCGGTTTGCGTGAGGGGGCTCACCATCTCTCGGGACTCCCGGGCAGAACCGCCTTGCAGCGGTCGGGTTGATTACTCCCCGCCTTGTTGATCAAGGCGGAAGACCTGGCAGCTGAAGTTCGCCATCCCGGGCGGAAT
>JBKPAO010000052.1:0-10667 GCA_046726475.1 Gemmatimonadota bacterium
GACATGGTTCCCCAGCGGCCCCCGTAGGACCTGAGACTCGAAACTACGTTAAGCGGCGGCGCTGGTTCCACGAACGTTTCGGGCATGAGCGACACGTCCGGGGGCATGAAACCCTGCTGGCGAGGAATGAACGACGGGGCCAGCTCGAGGAGGGCCGCGCCAGATTGGGTCTATGGAGGGGACGCCGGAATGAAGCCGGTGTTACACAGGGGGGTGGGGAACGTTCCTCACCGTCCGCTCTTCCGAGCCGGCCAGCTCTGTGACACGGCCCGGGCCAGTTGCTCGGTCTCCTCCGGGCCAAGGGGAACGCCGATTTCAAATGGCACCCCGGTGCCGGAGTTCAGCGTGTCCTGAATGGTGGGGACCGAAACGACAACTGAGTCGATCAGCACGGCGAGCTTGTTGCCCATGTGGCGCCGGCTGAGGTCGGCCATACGTCGGGCTCCGTCTCGGGTCAGCCAGACGTCGAGGATGAGCCCCTGCCCAATCCTCGCCTTGGTGGCCTCAACCCTCGTGATGTGGGTGTTGGAAAGCTGCGGATCGCGGTGGAGATACACGGTGTCACTCTGACCGTGGACGACGGCTGGCACCAGTCCGGCAGCAGGCGAGCGCTCAGCCAGGCGCAGCTCGATCGAGACTGGAACTCGCCGCCAGTCGACGACTTTAGGTTTTTCAGCCGGCGAGCAGGCGTTGAGGAATGAGAGGAACGTGAGGAACGTGAGGTAGGTGAAACGTGAGGTACGTGAGGTACGAGCAACCGTGACCCGGCGACCGTTCCCCACGCTCCCCACGGTCCTCACGGTCCTCACGACCCTCACGTTCCGTCGTGCCGCAGTAGACGAACCACCGAGGCCTCCTCGTCGGTGAGCGCGCTCTTCGCGGCTGCCTCGGTCCCGTTCTGCAGTGCGTCGACCATGGTGCCTGCGAGATAAGTCTCGAAGATCGCAGGATGCACGTAGTACTTCCGGCATACGGCCCGGGTGTTGTTGAGCTGCTCGGCCACCCGGTCGATGGCTTTCAGGACGTTCGATTTGGCATGGCGCTGCGACGACCACGCGCCGATCTCGCTGAGCGCCGCGACCGCCAGCAGGGTACCGGCCCAGGTCCGAAAATCCTTGGCGGTAAACTCCTCGCCCGAGATCTCGCGGATGTAGTCGTTGACGTCTCCCGAGCCGATAGTCTGGCGGACTCCGTCATCATCCAAGAATTGAAACAGATCTTCTCCGGGGAGAGCCTGACACCGCTGCACGATCCGCGCGAGCCGCCGGTCGTTCAGGTCCACGCGGTGGGTCTTGCCACTCTTGCCGCGGAACTCGAACCGGAGATTCGAGCCCGAGATCTCCACGTGCCGGTCCTGTAAGGTGGTGAGACCGTACGAGCGATTTGCCTTGGCGTACTCATCGTTGCCGACCCGAATGCAGGTGCATTCCAGCAAACTGACGACGGTCGCCAGCACCTTCTCGCGGGGCAGCCCAGGGCGGGCGAGATCCTGTTCGATACGCTGGCGGATCTTCGGGAGCACCTCGCTGAAGGCGAGCATGCGCCCAAACTTGGTCTCGTCCCTCACCTCGCGCCACTTGGGGTGATAGCGGTACTGCTTTCGGCCGCGGGCATCCCGGCCGGTCGCCTGAATGTGGCCGTTGGGGCTGGGACAGATCCACACGTCACTGTACGCGGGGGGGATCGCGAGCGAGCGGATCCGGGCCAGCTCCTTCCCGTCGCGAATCGGCTTGCCGTCGGTGCCGATGTAGCTGAATCCCTTGCCGGCCTTCTTCCGCCGGATTCCCGGCTGGATATCGCTGACGTATCGCAGTCCTGCGGCCTGAGCTGATTCGACCGGATCGCTTGCAACCTCAGACGGCGGACTCACCGGCTTACGCGCCCGCCTCGACCCCTTCTTCTCCACCCTACGCCAGCGCCGCTGCCGTGTTGCCATTGTTCCGCCGAATGTGGACGGTGATGTGAGCTTCCAAACTGAGAATACCAGAATCGGAGGGTAAACCCGTGACGGGAGTCACACCAACAGAATAAGAACAGCCGCAGCTGACGCAGGTAAGCGCAGATCCTCTGGTGAGAGTTTCACCACCCTTCTCCCGCGACCGCGATCCATGTTTGTTGTTTGTTGGTTAATGTAAACGCGTTTACGTAACCTTTGTGTCCTCTAAGCCCTCTGTGGTGAATTTTTTAGTACCCCGCTAGCTTCGGGTGCGTTTTCGACGACGCATTCTCAAGAGGCCGGGGTGCTCAACTGATCATGCGACAGGGTCTGCTCTGGCTCTCCGAGCAGCGGCGGGTCTTCAACTTCGTTCGGCGAAACCGCCTCGCCCGGAAGTTCGCTTCGCGGTTCGTGGCCGGAGAGACGATCGATGAGGCGGTCAAGGCGGCGCAGGAGCTTGCCGGACGCGGTATCACCGCGTCACTCGATCTCCTCGGCGAGAGCGTCACCGTGGAATCGGAAGCGATCACGGCACGGGATCAGTACCTCCAGATGCTCGATCGCATGGCGGCGGCAGGGGAGGAGGTCAACGTCTCGGTGAAGCTCACCCAGATGGGCATCGACATCTCCGAGGACCTCTGCTGCGCCAACATGGTCCGCATCCTGGACAAGGCAAAGGCGCTCCGGGGATTCGTCCGGCTGGACATGGAAAGCTCGGACTACACCCAGAAGACGCTCGACTTCTTCCATCAGCGCCTCTTCCAGTCCTATCGGGACCACTGCGGGGTCGTGATCCAGTCGGCGCTCCGGCGATCGGAACAGGACATCGATGACCTGATCGCGCTGGGAGCCCGCGTTCGACTCTGTAAAGGTGCCTACCTCGAGTCTCCCGACGTGGCTTTCCCCGACAAAAAAGATGTGGACCGGAACTACCTGCTGCTGCTGGAGCGATTACTGCTCCACGGCAACTATCCCGGCATCGCCACCCACGACGAGACCATAATCGAACATGCCCGCAAGTTTGCCCGCACCCAGGGGATTCCGCCGGAGCGGTACGAGTTCCAGATGCTCTACGGGGTCCGTCGCGATCTACAGGGCCGGCTCCGCCAGGCGGGGTACAACATGCGGGTCTATATCCCCTTCGGGACCCAATGGTATCCTTATCTCATGCGCCGGTTGGCGGAGCGACCCGCCAACATCGCATTCATCCTGGGAAACCTCGTGCGGGAGACGGTGCCGGGCCGGTGAGCGAGTTCACGTTGGGTGGGTACATGCAGAAGCACGAGCGCGCCGCTGCGTTCGGAGGCAGCGACGGAGCGGCGTACTCGGTGGCGATCTACGTCGAGGATGAGCCGGACGCCCGTGGGCTGTATGGTGCCGCGCTGCTCTTCGTCCGCTGGTCCTCCTCCGGTGACCGGCCGGTCGGCCACCTGGAATCGGAAACCCTCGCCTGGGGGAAAACGCCGGATGAAGCCGAGGCCCGGCTGCAGAGTCTCTCCCTGTACGACGTGAAGGCGGCGCTGGACGAGGCGATCGCCAGCGCGCCCGGGTCCTGGTGACGTCGCTGGTCGGCACCGTTCTCGAGCGGGACGGCTCGGTGTACCGAATAGCGACAGCGGAGGGAGAGGTCACGGCGGTGCTTCGCGGCAAGGCGAAGCGAGATACGCCGAGAGTGGTAGTGGGTGACCGGGTTCGGCTCGAGCCCGAGCCGACCGGCGAGTACCACGGGATTCTGAGTGCCGAGCCCCGGACTAGTCTTCTGGAGCGGCGAGTCCCCGAGGGCAGGGGCACCCGTCCAGTCGCCGCCAATATCGACGAAGTGTTCGTGGTGACCGCGACCGTCGACCCCGCCCCCATTCCGCAGCTCATCGATCGTCTGCTCGTCGTCGCCGAAGCCAACTCGATTCCAGCCGCTGTGGTGGTCAACAAGATCGAGCTCGATCCTGGCCGTGCCCTGATCGAGCGCTGCCGAGCCGCGGGGTATACCGTGTTTCCCACCAGCGCCAAGACCGGCCAAGGCATCGAGGAACTCTCCCTGGCGCTCAAAGGCCGGACCTCCGTGGTAACGGGCCCGTCCGGAGCCGGGAAATCCAGCGTGCTCAATGCGGTCCAGCCGGGACTCAAGCTTCGTATCGGTGAGATCAGCGCCCGGGTGCGCCGGGGGAAGAACACTACGGTCTCGGCGGTGATGCTGCCGCTCGACGCCGGCGGCTTTCTGGTGGATACGCCGGGATTCAGCGAAGTGGGTTTGTGGGGCATCGAGCCGCGGGAGCTGGCGAGCTGCTTCCCCGAGATGCGGCCGTTTATCGGCCAGTGCCGCTACGCCGACTGCCGTCACGTCAGCGAGCCAGGTTGCCGGATCCGTGCCGCGGTCGATTCGGGAGAGATCCAGGCGGATCGTCTCGAAAGCTATCGAGTATTGCTCGATGAGCTCGAGAACGCGCCACGAGAGTGGGAGTAAAGCGTGAGCGGGACTAGGACAAACGTGAGCGGTGAGCGGGCGGAGGTTTCATCTTCCGCAGCATCCCCATAAGCAGCCGCTGGCTTCGGCGGTTACGAACCAGGAGATGATTGCCCATCTCCTTGGCTATGACTTTGCAATCGAGAGCTATCTCGAGCAATTCACCGGTCTCGATTGCTGAACCATACGCAATGCCGACGTGGCGTCTGAACGTGGGTGACTCACCGAAGGCATAGCCCTCCGCAATGTTCAGCTGCACCGATAGGGAGGCCCGCTGTAGCTGGGAGAACAGAGCGGCGGCATAGGGTTTCCAGCTTGTGCAAGCCAGATCGATGACTCCCAGCACTACTGCACGAGCTTCCTGCCAGGCATGCAACGAGCGGTGATCGCGCACGACTCATCCTAGTGCCCAGCATCCCTCATTACATAGCCGAAATATCTCGTGAAGTGCTCTTCCCGCTCGCCGCTCACGCTCGTCCTAGTCCCGCTTACGCTTTCTAGTCCAGCGACTTTCGTCGCGGCGAGATCCTTCGCTTCGCTCAGGATGACGGCGTGGGCGTCAGACTTTCTTTTTTGTCCATCTGGAGTCGTCGCGCGCCGTCACCTTCGCCATCATTCGATCGAAGGCATCCTGCAGATCGATTCCTTCCCGATTCGCCAAGCAGATCAGGACAAACAGGATGTCCGCCATCTCCATGCCGAGATCGCCTTCGGGCTCCTCCGGCTTCTTGGTCTTCTGGCCGTAGCGGTGATTGATGTCCCGGGCCAGCTCGCCCACCTCTTCGGCCATTCGAGCCAGGTTGGTAAGCGGGTGGAAGTACCCCTCCTCGAATTGGGAGATCCAGGCGTCTACGCGTCGTTGAGCATCAGTGAGGCTCACTGCCCACCTCATCCCTTCACGTTGTTCAGGGCAGGCTCTGAGCGAAGCGACGGACCTGCCTCACGGGTGTCGGGATGTAGCTGAGTAGGTCCCTCGCTTCGCTCGGGATGAGGTGCTTTTCTGGTTTACTCCCAGCTCCTGACTCCCAGCTCCCAGCTGCTTTTCAAGCGCCGCAATAATCGCCTTACAAAACACCGGCAGATCCGCGGGCGTCCGCGACGAGATCAGGTTGCCGTCCACCACGACGGGGCTGTCCTCCCAGATCAGTCCGGCGTTGACCAGGTCGTCCTTGATGGCGCCGACGCTGGTGCCCCGCTTGCCCTTCACAATTCCGGCGGAGATCGGCACCCAACCGGCGTGGCAGATGAAGGCAACCGGCTTGCCGGCCTGATAAATCTCCCGGGTCAGCTGGAGCAGCTTCTGGGACCGGCGCATGATGTCGGGGGCGTAGCCGCCCGGGATCACCAGTCCGTCGAACCGGTCTGAGGTGATCTCGTCCACACTGGTATCAATCGTAATGGGATATCCCCGCTTGCCCTGATAGGTCTTCTCGCCCGTCCCGGCGACGACGGTCCGGGCGCCTTCTTCCTCCAGTCTGATCTTGGGATACCAAAGCTCCAGGTCTTCGTATAGCGGCCCTGCAAAGAAGAGGATCGTCTTGCCGTTGAGACTCATGATTCCCTGCCGTGAGGTTCGGGGGGAAGTATAGGCGGACAGGTGGACGGGCGGATAGACGGTCGGACGGCAGACGATCGAGCGGAACGTGGTCACGCGCAGCTTCGGCTTGGCTGAGCCGCAAGCATCTCGTGCGCGCCTGGGCCGGCAACTCGAGTCGCCTTCAGTTCCACCGGAATATCGAGCCGGCAGCCCCTATGGGGTTCCAGGGTGAGTAGACCCGATGGGTGGGGAGGCAAGCGAGGTCCGGTCAGCCGCTGGCGTGGTCCGGACATGGCAAGTGCGAACTCACCACGGCAAGTGCGATCCGGTCAACGCAAGTGCGACCGGGACGGGGCAACCGCGAGCCGGCGGGCCAAATCGCAACCCGGACAGGAAGACTTCTCGGGCCGCAGCGAAGCAGAATCCTGACGAGTCTGATCTCACCCGTGACACCCGAAGCGGACCCGGGCCCACAGCAATTCGCACCCGGTAGCCGAGGATTCGCGAGGGGCACCGGAAGCACATCGGCGGTCACCGGAAGACCGATGACCGCCGACTGTCCTTCATGGCCTTTGATGCGACGTCGCCTTCGACTCGACTTTCGACTCTAGACCTCCTCAATAACTCGACCAGGTATCGGTCCAGCCGTTCCGCACCCGCTGCAAAGACCCTATCGCGCCGAGCGCTCGTGTCAGGTTGCACGAGTCGTACTGGATAATTTTCGTCCCGTTCGCGATGGTCTGCTGAGGCACTATGTTCCCGAGTTTGATGTTGAGGCCGGTGATGGCTGCGCCGTAGATCGCCATGTTACCGTTCAAGATCATATTCCCGCCGACCAGGACAATCCCTTCCCACTGAAGCGGGGGGAGGGCACCGTTGATGGTCAGGTTCCCGGTTACAATCAGTATTCCTTTGCCGCTGCTGGGCAGCACCATGTCGCCGTTGGCCTTGACTACCGGCCAATTGGCGAACTGGGCAGCGGTTGGCCAGGTGGGGTAGGTGTAATTGGGAGGTAGCTGCGTGCCGGCGGTTATGCCGGCCCAATCGATCTGAACCTGGTCCTTGGCCGTGCCGCCGGTCCCAGGGGTGCCGATTTGGAGGGGAGCATCATCAGGGTTCCCGTTGATGGGACTGGACTGGCCGGTGAAGGTACCGTTGGGCACCGTTACCCCTGGGATCGCCGGCTGGTTGCCCCCGACCGCGGTACAGTGGTCATTCCCGTCCAGGGCACCCGAAACTCCGTTCTTATCGACCCCAGAGAGACTGGTAAGGGCTCCGTTCAGATCAAACTGTGCGGGAGTCCAAAGAGCGTATGTGGCTACGGTGCGCTCCGCGGGAGCGGCGGCTGCACTGTAGCGCTTGGCGGTAGTATTGGTTCCCCGGGACGTCACCACATACACCGCCGGGAGAAATGTCGTAGTCGACTCCCGTAACATGCGCACCGTGACAGTCGCAGTCCCGCCCGGCAGGTCGTTGTACACGATATTGGCCGGGCTCGCTGCCGGTTTGGCGGTGACCAGCTCCATGTAGCGCGCGAGTCCCGATTGTGCCACGGTGAATGCGTTCATCTGAGCCTGAGCGTCCGACGTGATCCTACGCTCCGAGGAAAGCCGCGCGTAGGCCACGGCCACCGAGAAGCCGAGCATCACCAGGACCAGGAGGCTCAGCGGGAGGGTAGCTCCCCGTCTGTTCAGCCGGCGAGACATAGGGCCTCGTTGAGAGTGTTAGTCTGGGCGATTCTCGAAGTACACCGACGTGCTCACGTTCGCCACCTTGGGGCCGGTGCTCCCCCGTGGGGTCTGTTCGCTCTGACCGTTCAGCACCAGCTGCAGGCCACGCACATCATACAGATTCGCCGGGACGGCAGCCTGAGCGGCCGCGTTGTTGAGCACGTAGAAGTTCACCCGAGCGGTGTTGGCGAAGGGCGCCGCGATCTCTTCCGTGGATCCTCCATCCACCATGGTTCGCCAGAGTCCAGTCCGGCCCGGAATAGCCACCGAGGCTTTGAACTCGTACCGGATCCGGCGGTACAGGAAGACAATCGATCCCTTCGGAGGCAGTGGGTTGAGGTTGACCGTGGCGGTCAGAGTCACTACTCGCCCCGCGGGTGAGCCGTTGAGCGAGGGTAGAGCCCCGTTGGTGCCGGCATTGATCGGCTGATCCGGGGCGACGGCGACGCTACAGTTGGTAATGGTACCTGCGGCGGGCGCGGTATTGGGGACCGTATTGGTGTAGTAGGTGTACACGCCGGCCGAGTTTCGGACGGCAAACCCCGACTGCCCAGGAGTGGCGTACATCGCCGAGTCCACCGGCAGCAGGCTGACAGTGGCTGCAGTGCCCGCAGCGAGGCACACGATGCCGAAGGCATAGGGCACCCGCAGGGTAAAGTCCTGTCCTCCCGCCACCGCGGCCGAGAGACCGCCGATCGCCGCCGCCGAGCCATTCTCGACGGCGCGGATGTCGGATACCAGGCGGTTGATGCCGCTGCGCGAGACGCTCCGCGCGCTGCGCCAGGCCTCCTGCTGGTCCATGAAGCGGGACTGGCCAACGGTCAGGCGGACCAATGCCGCGCCGACGATCGCGGCTACGATCATGGCGATCATCAGCTCGATGAGGGTGAAGCCTCGCCGCGTCATTCGCTGCCTCACGGGGTGAGCAGGGGTGGAGCCGCGTTGCCCGAAATGCTGCGTTCGAACATGGTCGAGTCCGCTTGCAGAAGCGGATTACCCGTGGGCGTAATTTTCACCTTGACGGTTTTCCGCTTGGAGTTGACCGACGTAATGGTGGTACAGAGCTGGTGAGGCAGTGGCTGAGTCGTCACGGTCGTGCAGGTGCTGCCCGCCGCCAGCGCAGCAAACGGCATGGCGCCGAGCCGACTGACTGCCTGGGTCAGCGCCGCGTTCTCGTATACTACGGAGGAAGCAGCCGTTGCCTGGCGCGTCGAGCGAATAAGCAGCGAACCGAGAAGGACGAGGCCGAGGGAGAGCACCGTCACCGAGACCAGCACCTCGACCAGCGTAAAGCCGCGATTCGAAGAGGCTATCCGGGTGCTCATGGCAGGATCCTGACTTGGCCGGCAGTGGTCACGGTGACTCTGCGGGTGCTATTGCCCGCGGTGATCGTGACGGTATCCACGGCGGTGGACACACCGGTGGGAAAGATGTCAACCTGTGGGTTGGCTAGTCTAACGCTCATGGTGCCGAGGTCGCCGTCATTTTGAAGCTGACGCCGGACCCGAACCGTCCCGCCGGTCCGATCGGCGATGGTGTAAGTGGCGTTGGCGCAGACGCCCGCGGCCACCACGCAGGACAGCCGCATCGGCTTGCGATAGCGGGCGGCCAGCGTAAAGGCCCGCTCCAAGTCTCCGGCGACAGTTGCCGCAGCTCGGCGAGTCTGGTGCGACCGCATGTTTCGCTGCAGCGAGGGAATCATCATCCCTGTCATGATCGCGATGACGAGTAAGACAAGCGCCATCTCAATCATGGTGAAGCCCAGGCGCGACCGCTGTCTAGAAATTGGTCTAAGGCTCATGACAGGTCCATTGAGCATGAAGGGTGCCGCCCGAGGGAGACTATAGAAGTCGAGATGCCTCAACAGGTTCCTGGTAAGCGCAGTTCGGCGCCGCAAGGCAACCACCGCAATCTGAATGACTTCGGGACGCCAGACTTTGCGCTGATCCCCCTCGCCCGGTAGGCTATTGGTTGGCCGCGAACCAGCCCGCCACGCTGAACCGGACCGGATCGATCTCATAGTATCGGTTCTTGAAGTAGCGTCCGGTCGTGGGGGGTCAACGCCGAGGTAGCAGCGCCGGGTCGCGGAGTTGGGATCGGTCGCAGACGCGGTATTCCACCGCCGGGCGGTCACGTAGTTGAGGGCGCCCGCCGTCGTATTGTTGGCCCGGTACACCCGAATGAACCCTTCGTTCTCATCGGTGAAGTCTCCATCACCGTTGATGTCTACCGGGGCGAACTCGATACGAGTCTGCGGATTGTAGACGGTGGCGCCGACCGCACCACCGGTGACTGTCATGTTTCCCAGGGCAGCGTACCCACTGAGTGTGGCGAGGCTGGTGGGCGTGGGCAGCTCGATCCGGGCCACGTTGGTCTTGTACCCCTGCTTGAAGGTGCCGTTCGCGGCCGAGTTGATCGTGCTCGCGCTGGTGGCAAGGCCGTGAAAGATGGCGTGCGTTCCGCTGCTGCCGAGAGCATGAGCTCGATGAGGGTGAATCCGGCGACGCGGCCGCGCCGGCCGGGGCTCATGGTCGCGCGACGATCGTGGTGACGTCGATCGGCGGTCCTATGCTCGGCTCGGTCACGCGCACCGTCACGATGGTGTAGTCGCGAACCGGCGCGGTGCCAGTAATGCGCGAGACCGTAGTGACTCGCTGCATCCGGGGGAATCCGGGAAAACCGGTCTGGGTGCCGGCCCAGGTCGCCGCCAACGTGGGGTAACTCGGGTCCATGTCCACCAGGCCGATGCGTTCCCGCGCCACCTCCGCCGCGGTGGTACGCGCCGTGGAGGTGGACACGGTATGGAGGAAGATTCCGGTGTGCTTGGCCAGGCTCACCAGCACGACGGTCAGGATCACCAGCGACAGCATCAGCTCGATGAGCGTGAAGCCGCGGCGACCCATCAGTTGCCTTCCTTCCAGCTGCCGGTGCCGTAGCTGAACCAGCTTACCCGCCCAGTAGCACGAGCGACCTCGACCGCGCGGGTGTCGGCGCTTCGGCCGG
>JBKPAO010000053.1:0-6516 GCA_046726475.1 Gemmatimonadota bacterium
CGGGACAGCGCTGGAGGAACAAGGCGACTGGACTCGAGCATTGGCAGCATACCGGCACGCCATTCAGATTGACCCCAACTTCGGCGACGCGCACTTCAATCTCGCTCGACTATACGAGCAGCTGGGCCGTCGAGCTGCGGCCCTCCGACACCTCAGGACCTACCGGCTGCTGAATCAGTCCTAGAGTACGGTCGGCGTTTCCAGCTTGGGATCAATGTCCTCTGGCCCACGCGCTTGGGCCCTTCCATGCGAACATTCGTCGGTACCAGTGGCTGGTGTTACAAGGAGTGGAGAGGGAGCTTCTATCCGGCCAAGTGCCCCGCCGCCGGTATGCTCCGTTACTACGCCGAGCGGTTCAGTACCGTTGAAGTAAACAACTCGTTCTACCGGATCCCCTCGGAGCGAGTCCTCGCCGGGTGGGCTCGGCAGGTCCCTGAGCAATTCCGATTCATTATGAAGGCATCGCGACGCATAACTCATAATCATCGTCTTCGCGACGACGGGTCGCTCGCCTATTTCCTGCGCGCAGTGAATCCCTTAGGCGAGCGGCTCGGTCCGACGCTATTTCAGCTCCCGCCCACCTTCCAACTGGATATCTCGAGACTGCGAGACTTCCTGGACCGGCTCCCAAAACGGTGGCCAGCTGCGCTGGAGTTTCGACATCCATCGTGGTTTGTCGATGAGGTCTACGAGCTGCTCCGCTCCCGCGATGTCCCGCTGGTCACTGTGGACGAGGACCGGGAAGCGGGGAATGCAGCTCCACTGGTGCCAACGGCCTCGTGGGGATATCTGAGACTTCGCCGGGGCAACTACTCCACCGCAGACCTGGTGAGCTGGGCAGACCGGATCGAAACCCAAGGTTGGACAGACGCTTACATGTTCCTGAAGCACGAGGAAGGTAGCCCCACCGGCCCCGCCACAGCCCAGGAGCTCAACGCCATTCTGAGGGCTCGCGGAAGGTGATGAGGATCACGACCATCTATCTGCAGCATCGCTACTCTACCTGTCCTTGGAAGCGCAACACTGGCCAAGGAGGAGATCATGGCACAGAACCGAACTTGGAACGAGGAAGAGAGCTGGTGGCGGGATAACTTCAGCTCGAGGCCGTACGCAACGGGCCGAAATTATGAGGACTTCCGTCCGGCTTATCAGTATGGCTTTGAGTCTGGCCAGCATCATCTGGGCCGCCAGTGGAATGAGGTAGAGTCCGACCTGCGGTCCGGGTGGGAGAAATTTGAAGGAAAGCGTGGGGCCGGCAGCACGTGGGAAAGCGTAAAGCACGCGGTCAGGGACGCGTGGGACCGGATCACCGGTCAGCATGACGTCGACACCGACAAGATGGCAGAGTTTGAAAAGGATCGAGTAACCCGCGGTGGACGGACCCTGTAGCAAGAATTTGATAGCGCAGTAGACGATAGATCGTTTCGCGAGGGTCTAGGGTCGGAGTTTCCGGGAGGCGTTCCGCTGCCGGAGCCTGCGGTTCTAGGCTCTCGCGTTTTACCGGGAGGGAACACTCCCGCCCGGATACGTGATCTGTGACACGGCATCTCAAGTGGTGTGGAGGCTTTTTGTTGGTGCGTTCTTGCCGGTGTTTCCCGACCGTTCGATTCACCTCCTGCTACTAAGGGTTTGGGGACAGCCGCAGACGATGACCGCTCAATCCCGCCTCTCGGCGGCTGATTGGATACCGGACGACAGGTCAGCCAAGGAGCAATTCTGATGACGATGCCAGACACCGAATCCCGGGCCTCCCAAGCCGACCCAACCGGCCGGCAGGGTGTCGGGAGCGCCCGCGAGCAGATCCAGGGCATGAAGAACCAGGTCGTAGATCAGGCGAAGAACACCTTGCAGCAGGCGAAGGATCGGGCCAGCACGAGCCTGGGCGAAAGCAAAGGACAGTTCGCGGACCAATTCAGGACTATCGCGGATGCGCTCCGTCGGACGACCGAACATCTCCGCTCCGAGGACCAGCAGCGGATCGCCGGATTGACCGAGACGGTCGCGCGCCAGATCGAGCAGGTCTCCGATTACCTCCGGAACAAAGACGCCCGCGCCATGCGTCAAGACCTCGAAAACCTTGCCCGGCGTCAGCCGGCGGTCATGCTCGGGGGCGCGCTGGTGCTGGGTCTGATCGGGGCAAGGTTCCTCAAGAGTTCGGAGAGGCGAGGAGGCCGGCAGTTCGGCGACGCACGCCAGCATGGCCGTGACCGGAGCCTGGGCTACGCCGGCTACAATCAGCCGGGAGGCGGTTATGGCGGAGCTTAAGCAGGATCGCAGCATCGGTGAGCTGTTCGGCCAGCTGAGCCAGGACATGACACTGTTGGTTCGCCAGGAGATTCAGCTCGCTCGTACCGAAATGAGCGACAAGCTCTCCCGTCTCGCCGCCAACCTGATTTCCGTGGCGGCCGGTGGATTCGTGGCCTATCTGGGAGGACTCGCCCTGGTTGCGGCAGTGATCCTGGCGCTCCGCGATCTGGCAAACATCTCCCTCGCAGTTTCGGCGTTGATCGTGGGCGCCGTCCTCGCCGTGATAGGCTGGGTGATGCTGCAGCGAGGAGTGAAGGAAATGAAGCGGGTGGATCTCGCCCCCCGCAGAACGGTGGAAACCCTTAAAGACGACGTCCAGTGGGCGAAGGAGCAACGGTCATGACTCAGTACGAACCACGAGACCCCGAGCTCCCCTACGGGGCGGCCGATAAGGAGTTCAGCTCGGGCACCGAATCGCGCAGCGACAGAAGCCCGGAGGATATCGAGCACGATATTGAACGCACCCGGGATAGAATGAGCCGGAACATCGACGAACTGGGGGATCGTCTCAGCCCCAGCAATTTGAAGGAAGAAGCGAAGAGCGCTATCAAGGATGCGGCTCAGGGTGCCGTCTCCAACGTCGGGGAACAGGCCCGCCGTACCAGCTCTCGTTTGGTCGAGGTAATCCGGGAAAATCCACTTCCCGTGATCGCAGTGGGGGCGGGCGTCACCTGGCTCCTCACCCAACGTTCCCGCAGCGACGTGTCGGGCGACCGGATGGCGCGCTATGCGTACACCGGACCGGAGCGGCGCCAGGGCGTTGGAATCAAGGAGCGCGTCGGCAGCGCGGTGAGCGGAGTGAAAGAGTCGGTGAGCGAAGCAGCGGGTGGAGTGGCAGAGCGGGCAGGTGAACTGAAGGAACAAGCTGGAGAGCGGATCGGTGACTGGGGAAATCAGGCCCGTTCGCAGTCTCAGCGGCTGAAGACTAATCTCGAGCACGCAGCTGAGGACAACCCATTGGCCTTGGCAGTGGGGGCCGCAGTCGTCGGCCTGGCGTTGGGGCTACTGCTCCCCGGCACCCGGCGGGAGAACGAGCTGATGGGACCCGCACGGGACCAGTTGGTGGATCGAGCGGAGGAAACCGTTGAACGGGCTAAGGACGCTGCCGTTGAAGCCGGACGTGAAGTCAAGGAAACAGTCAAGTCCGAAATTCAACAGCACAAGCCCGAGATGAAGGAAATTGTTGAAGAGGCCGGCCAGACGGTGAAGGAACAGGTCAAACAGTCGGCTCGGAAGGTCAAGGATGAGACGAAGGACGCCGTGAAGAAGTCGGGGACCACCCCGAGAAGCGATGTCTAAACCTTGACGCCTGCCAAGTAGAAAAAAGCCCGGGAATAATCCCGGGCTTTTTTCTACCTGAGTTACGAGGCTGTTTCTGGTCGGTCAAACCTTATGGCGAGCCTGTCCGTTCGTCGAAGGCTCCTCGGCGTCTTCCGGCAGCGCCGAGATGGCAGCCTTCAGATCACAGGCAAGATCCCGCTCACGACGCAGCGCTCCGATGAGCGCCTCGGCCTGCTTCATCTGGAAGCCGAGGGCGCCGGCGGACTCCATGGCGTGGTCCACCACTGTCTTTTGCGCGGTCAACGACTCCACGGTGGCCCGGATCCCCAGAGCTAGGGCCTCGGCCCGAGCCAGACGCTGCTCGGCCCGCTCCAGTTGGCGCTTCCGAGATTCGAAGCCCCTCAGCGTCTCCTCAGTCATCTTGAATTGATCCTGAGTGGCTTGCAGCATCGTCCGGGTTTCCTCGATCTCGCGCCGAGCTGATCCAATGGTCTGCACGTCTTGAATCGTACGCTCGGCCAGGTCGAACACATGCTTCACCTGGGCTTCGATCGCCTCGACACCGGCCTGCCGAGCCAGTGTCTGCTCCAGGGCCTTGGCTGCCTCGGCCTGAGCCGACTCCCACTTGTTGAGCAGCTCCTCGAAGTGAGCCAACTGGCGATCAACCGTCTTCAGGGCGGTCGATCGCGTCTCGAGCTCGCCCACGAGCCGCTGTAAGCTGGTGCCCTGCTCCTGGGCCTGGCTCAAGGTGGAGCTGATGTTTCGGGTCAGGTCTTCCATCCGCTGAGCCGCCTCGGCCGCTTCCTTCCTCAGAGCGGAAGCGCGGCTGAGATGCTCGGTCGCCTTGTCCAAGGCGCCTTGGCGCTGCTCCAGCTCCTGGCCCAACAGCCGGATCCGCTCCTCCACGTGATCGATCTGCTGAGTCCGGCTCTCCAGTCCGCGCACCGATTCATCGACCCCAGTCATGCGCCGCTCGGCATCCTCCACCGATGCAGTGACACCGGAGATCGTGTCGTTGAGACGTTGGGCTTCCTCGGCTTGCTTCGCAAGTTGCCCAAAGCGGGACTCAGCGGCTTCGATCCGGCTGCGCAGTGCGTCGGTTCGGTCCTGAAGCTCGCCGCTGAGGGTGCCCACCTCCATCAGGCCACGCTGCACCTCCTCCACTATCTCGCGGCTGGCTTCGATCTGGTTCATCGAGGCCTTCACCTGTTCCACCTCCACCCGGATCCGCTCGACCGATGGCTCCAGGGCGCTGAGCTCCTTGACCTGAGCCTGAACCTTCCGGGTCCACACGTCGGCGTTGGCCAGCCACGCCTGGGTCTCACCGTGGCCTTCGCGCAGCCGGCTCATTTCTTCATAGGCGACACGCATCTGCTCCAGGCCGTCGGCCAGGAGCTCGCGGGTTCCCTTCAGCGTCGTCAGCTGCTCGACCGCCTGCTCGACACCGGGCCTGATCTCATCCAGGCGCCGCATCCGAGTCGCGAGGTCGGTGGTCATGGTGTCCAGCCGCGACACATCCTGCCGCAGCGTGCTGGCCCGGATAGCATCCTGGGAGATGGCGGCAACTTCCTTGGCAAGATCGGTGATTTGCTCGGCGACGATCCGAACCTGGCTCTGCACCGCGGCCGTTCCCTGGGTAGCAGCATCCAGCTCGCCCAGGCGGGTCTCGCATTCCTTGACCGCCTTGCGCAGATCGGCGATGCGTTCGCTCACGGCATGCAGACTCCGGTGTTCCAGCTCGAAGCCCTCACTGCTCTTCCGCATCTGCTCCTTGAGGTCGGTTAGTGCCTGGCGGGCGGCCTGCTGGGCGTCCTCGATCTTCTGCGAGGTGGACTGCAGCTCCTCGGTGCGGGCCAGCACCTTGTCCTGGATCGTCTTCACTTCGGTGATCTTGGCCTCGATGGGACCAAACCGGCGGATCTGCTCTTCCTGCCGGCGGAGCCAGGCATCCAGCTCTCGATCCATGCGGGTCAGCTGGGCGATCTGAGTGGCGGCCCGGTCAATCGCCTCCCGTTCCTGCTCCAGCATGGTGGTCTTCTGGGCGACCTGATCAGCCAACGCCTTAAGGACGGCAAGCTGATGCTGCACATCCGGGATCGCCGTCGACGCCTGATTGATCGGCTCCATCTGGCGCTCCACCGACTGAACCCGGCGAACGACGTCCTCCAGCTTCCCGGTAGCAGTCTGGAAGTCGTGGTCGAAGTTCTCCAGCCGGGAGGTCGTGTGACGGTGGGCAGTCAGGGCATCATCGTGCTGGGTCCGCATCCGAGCCACGTTCTCCGCCAGCTCGCCGAGCTGGACCCGGAGCGTATCGGCATCGGTGCGGAGTGCCGCGAGGGGACCCTGGAGACTCAGGAAAGACTCGACCTGTTCGCGCAGGAGCAGCGCAGTCTCGACCTTGTCGCTCAACGTGCTCATCTGACCCTGAAGCCGCTCGAGCGCATCGTTGGAGTGGCCGATGCGGGCCTCGGTCGCGTTCTGGGTCTTGATCACCCGCTCGACCTGATCCTCCGCCATAGCGAGCTGGGAGCCCAGCCGGTCCAGGCCGGTGACCCGGCTCTCGATGTCGGCGCAGCGCTCCCGCAGACCATCGATCTCGGAGGTGCGCTCCAGGATCGGGGCAAGCGAACGGAGGTCGTTCGCGGCGGCTTCAGCGCGGTTAACCAGCGCCTCCAGCGCGGCGGTGATGTCTCTGCCGCTCGAATCGACCGCGATCACGGAGTCGTCCTCGCGGCGGCGACCTTTCAGGAAACTGACCATTGGCTTACTCCGAGGGGATGCGCACGCGATCAATCGGTATAGCGCCAGGGGGCTGACGATCTCGGATCACGAGCGGGTGATGATTGTGATACGAAAGGGGACCGCGCCCTAACTGCAACGCGTGTGCCCCAGCAGGCGGCAAGGCTTCGATGCTGGGAGTCGGGATCG
>JBKPAO010000054.1:0-10046 GCA_046726475.1 Gemmatimonadota bacterium
CGCCGCCCGAGCCGGTCGTCCGGTGCCTTTGCCCGACAGCGTGGAATCCTCTTCATGAGTAGCCGACCGCGCCGTGCGTTAATATCCGTCAGCGACAAGCGGGGTGTGGTGGAGTTCGCTCGCGGTCTGGTGGAGATGAAGTGGGAGATCATCTCCACTGGAGGAACTGCGGCGGTGCTCCGTGAGGGCGGGGTACCGGTGATCGAGGTAGAAAAGCTCACCGGCTTTCCCGAGCTTCTCGACGGCCGGGTCAAAACGCTGCATCCGGTAATTCACGCCGCCCTCCTCGCTCGCCGCGACCTGCCGACCCATGTCTCCGCGCTCGAGAAGCAGGGGATCGCGCCGATCGATCTGGTGGCGGTGAATCTGTACCCCTTTCAGCTGACCATCTCGCGGCACGACGCATCGCTCGAGGACGCGTTGGAGAACATCGATGTCGGTGGACCCTCGATGCTCCGGTCGGCCGCCAAGAACCACGAGTCGGTGTTACCGATCATCGATCCGACTGACTATCCCGCAGTCCTGGCGATGTTGCGCGCGGGGCCGATCGACCCGGAGGTTCGGCGGGAGTTCGCGGCGAAGGTCTTCGCGCATACCTCCGATTACGATGCCGCCATCGCAGCCTACTTGACCCCCACCGCGGAGGGACTGCCCAGCCGGATCGGCGTGGCGATGGAGAAGGTCCAGGCGCTTCGATACGGCGAAAATCCAGTCCAGCGAGCTGCGCTTTACGTCACCGAGGAGCCCCGCGGAATGCGGGATCTCACCCAGCGGCAAGGGAAGGAGCTCTCCTTCAACAACCTCCTCGACATCGACGCGGCTATCTGGACGGTGGGATGCTGGACGACCCGGCCTGCCTGTGCTGTGATCAAGCACACCACGCCGTGTGGTGTCGCCGTGGGAGGCAGCGCGGTGGAGGCATTTCGAAAGGCGCGCTCCACCGATCCGGTGTCGGCCTTTGGGTCGGTGGTCGGGTTCAATACGGTGGTGGATCGGGCAACCGCTCAGGCGATGAGCGATCTATTCGTGGAGGTGGTGGTCGCACCATCATTCCACACCGAAGCGCTGGAGACCTTCGCCGCCAAGAAGCAGCTTCGAGTCGTCGAGCTACCAGTCGGAGCGGGTACAGGGGCGCTGGACTTCAAGCGAGTCCGCGGCGGATTCCTGGTCCAGGATCAGTTTCGATTCGATCCGTCGGAGGAGGGTTGGACGGTTGCGACTCAACGGGCACCCTCCGAATCTGAGTGGAACGATCTGCGATTTGGGTGGGCGGCGGTGGCGGCGGTCAAGTCGAACGCCATCGTGCTCGCGAAGGATGAAATGGCCATCGGTATCGGGGCGGGCCAGATGAGCCGGGTCGACAGCGTCTTTCTGGCGCTGCACAAGGCGCGGCAGCAACAACACGAATCCCGCGGCAGCGCCCTGGCCTCGGATGCCTTCTTCCCCTTCCCCGACGGGGTCGAACTGGCCGCGGAGGCCGGGATTGCGGCAATGATTCAGCCCGGCGGCTCCGTCCGCGACAGCGAAGTGGTCGCCGCGGCCAATCGTCATGGAGTGACCATGGTGATGACCGGGAAACGGCAATTCAGGCACTAGCGCAGCGCGAACGGCAGAATCGCGCCCTCCCTTCCCTACAGGTGACCACCACTCGGTATGAACACTGAACTGGAAAAACCACCCTACGCCTGGGCGGCGCTGGCTGCGGTCGTAGTCTTCTTGATCTACCTCGCGACCCTGGCACCGACCACGGCGTTCTGGGATACCTCCGAGTACATCGCCGCGGCGAAGGTGTTGGGCATCCCGCATCCGCCAGGGAACCCTCTGTTCGTAATCCTGGCCCACAGCTTCGGCTTGCTTCCGCTCGCCGCCTCGTACGCCGTCCGGATCAACCTGTTTGCCGCCCTCACCAGCGCCGCCTCCGCGGGACTCTGGTTTCTCGTCGCGGAGCGGTGGCTCAGGGGAATCGTGCCGCATCGGATGGCCCGCTACGCCGCCGCCTTCGGGGGAGTTCTGGTGGGTGCGACGTCATGGACGGTGTGGAATCAATCGACCGTCAATGAGAAGGTGTACACTGTCTCTCTGCTCTCGATCGCTCTGGTGATGTGGCTGGTGGTGCGATGGGGCGACGACGAGCCGGGAACCCACCGCGATCGCTGGTTGGTGCTCATCGCCTATGTCCTCGCCTTGACCTCGACCAACCACATGATGGGAGTCCTCGCGCTGCCCGCGCTCGCAGTGTACGTGCTCTGGACCGACTGGCGCACCGTGCTGAAACCGTGGGCGATCGTGACCTTTTATGCGCTCTTGCTCGCGGTGAGCGGTCAATGGATCGAAATGCTTCACGGCGGCACCGCCGGCACACTCCTGATCTTGATCACTGTGGCAGTCGTCGGGTACGCCCTCTGGAAGTCGCCGCGCGACCCGCTGGTCTACCTGGGCGTGGCGGCCGTGGTGGTCGGCATCTCGCTCAACTATCTCTGGCTTCCGTTGCGGGCAGCCCAGTACCCTGCCATCAACGAGGGAGAACCGGTTGGGTTTCTGAGCCAGGCACTGCAGGATGTGCTTAACCGGGTCCAATACGGTAAGCCATCCCTATCCCAGCGTCAGGCCACCTTCGGGGCTCAGCTGGCCAATTTCTGGCAATACTTCTCCTGGCAGTTTGCTCGCGATTGGGGGCGGCTGGGCGCTGCCGCCACCGGCCTCTTCACCGTGCTTGGACTCACCGGGTTGTGGGAGCTCTGGAAGCGAGATCGGCGAGCCGGTATCGCGGGAGTGGCCCTCCTGGCGACGCTTTCACTTGGCCTAGTCTACTACATGAACTTCAAGTACGGCTTCTCCCAGTACCCCAACGAGCCGTCGCTCCCGCGGGAAGTGCGCGAGCGGGACTACTTCTTCGTGGGATCGTTCGCCATCTACGGAGCATTCGTCGCGCTCGGCTTCGGCGCGCTCATGCGCCGGATCGTCGAGTTCCTGCGGGATAAGGGAACACCCAGCAGCCGGTGGATCGCCGCGACGCCTATCCTCGCTATCGCGCTGATACCGCTGCTCGGGAACCGAATCACGGCAAGCCGAGCGCACGAGACGATTCCTCGAGATTTCGCTTCCGACATCCTCCAGTCGGTCGAGCCCTACGGCATTCTCATTACTGCCGGCGATAACGACACCTTTCCACTCTGGTACGCGCAGGAAGTCGAGGGCATTCGGCAGGACGTGACGCTCGCGAACCTTTCGCTTATGAACACGCGCTGGCATCTTCGCCAGCTGCGCCGGCGTCAAACCCCAGCGTTCGACCCTTCCAAGGCCGCGGCCCTGTGGAAGCCCCGAGCAGAGGAGCCGGCAGTGCCTCTCGCCGACTCGACCGGTGCGAAGATGCAGCTCACCCCGCCGAAGGACCCGGTGTTCAGTTTGTCGGAAGCCCAGCTCGATAGTCTGCCGGAGGCCATGCAGGTGCCGTCCAAGGGCGGAGTGTCCTTCGAGGGGCTCAAGATCAACTTCGGGCAGGACATCCTGATGCTCCAGGACCTCGCTTCGATCTTTCTCATCCGAGACAACCTCGGCAAACGTCCGGTCTATTTCAGCTGGAGCGATGGCGGCTACCCGGACCAGACCCTGGGTCTCAGCCAGTACTTGGTCTCGCAGGGATTCGTGCGCAAGCTGATGCCCAAGCCGGTGGTGCCGAACGATTCCATTGTGCTCAGTCCGAGTCTCGGCTATCTCGATCTCCCCCGCACCGAAAAGCTTCTCTGGGACGTGTACCATTGGAAATCGGCAGCCCGGGAACGCCCCCGAGGGTGGGTCGATCAGCCGTCCGGCTCGATCCTGCAGCTCTATGCGGTAGTGTACGGCGGCGCGTCGAAGACGCTCGCGGCGGCGGGACAGAAGGCCGAGGCCGCGCGCGCGGACTCGGTCGCCAATGCGGTGACGAGAAGCTTAAATCGTGGAGCCCCCGACTAGTCGATCGCTTTGGGAGGGACCGATGCAGTATGACCGACCTGGAGCTGGGCGGCACCGCCGTTCCAGGTTTGCCACGTGAGCGGACATCCTTGGCCGAATGGAGGCGCAGGGTGACCTGGGCGGCCGATCAGTTCATGCAGCATCTCATGCCGGACCACCATTTCGTCCATGACCCAGTCCCCGGCAAGGAATATGTGGTGATCCCTGTTCCAATGGCCGGCACATTGGCCACTCGAGCAGGAGAAGCTGGACCCTTCGATGACCGACCAGGTGAGCCGGTCGAAGTCACCGGTGAGACCGGAGCAAGCCTGAGTCTTGTCCCACCACTCCCGGTATACCGCCGGCGGGTTCAGCGGGACGTCCCCCACCGGATCGAAGCCGCAGCCCCCCACCGTTGCGAGCAACGCCGCGGCGCCGAACATCCGTACCGACCACCGGTTCCAATCCATCCCGCCTCCGCAAGCCGATGCATCTGGGGTCCTTTCTGGTATCGGCTGGATCCGGTCGGAACTGTAGGTGAACGGCCGCGGCCGGCGTCACTGGGGTGATGCTTGTCACATCTGCAATCAGACCGACGGTGTAGAACTCTATGCGACCCGACCTCGAGGAAGGTGTATGAAACGCCAGGTAGTGGGACAGAGGGCTTTGCCGATGGCGCTCGTGCTACTCACCGGCATCGGCGGATGCAAGGCACCGGATCGTAACGCCGCACGCGACAGCACAGCGATGGCGACGACCCCGGCGGATACCGGAGCGTCCGCCGCGAACAGTGGGGCGACAGCGGCACCGAAGGGCGGAATGACCGATTCGAATATCGTGGCTATCCTCGATGGGGCGAACAAGGTGGACAGCGCCAACGGTGCCATCGCCTCGAAGAAGGCGACTCGAGCGGATGTAAAGGCGTATGCCAAGCTCATGATGTCGGACCACCACGCCCTGCGCGCCGAGGGCCAGCAACTGGCGAAGAAGCTAGGGGTGGAACCCAAGCCTCCGGAACATGACCCTCTGGCTCCCTATGCCGTGAGCGAGACGAAGGCTCTACAGAGCGCGCCGAAGGGTCCCGAATTCGACCGGACGTATATCGACAATGAGGTTTCGGTCCACCAGGCGGTGCTCGACTTTGCCAATCAAGCACGAGTAACCACTCAGACGGCTGAGCTACGTGCCCTAATCGAGAAGGCGATTCCAGTCATTCGCAAACACCTGGATCAGGCCCAAGCCATTCAGAAGGAGATCACGCCGGCGGCGTAGCAGTGGCGCAGGTGTAGGAACCCAAAAAAATCCCCACCTCGACGGTGGGGATTTTACTTGAGGAGAACGCTGCAAGCGGCACAGGGCCATTCACTTACCCCCTTCGCCGGTTGAGCCCTCTCGGCCCCTCCCCGCTTACCGGCTACTCGCCAGGCGATACACGCTCAGCCGGTTGCCTGAATTCTCCGGCACGAGGAGGAGGCCTCGCTCGCGATCGACCACCAGATCCGCCGGTGACTGGAGCCCAGCTGCGAGTTTGACCGGACTTCCTCCGCCGCGGGGAACCCAAAACAGATCGCCGCCGACGTTATCGCTGATATAGAAGGCATTCCCCGAAGCAGCCTCGATGCCATCGGGAGCGCCCAGGCCGGTGGCGAGCGTCTTCCAGGAGCCGCGTCCGTCGGTCACGGATAGGGTGCCGCTATTGTATCCGACGACGTACAACGTGTCCCCTCCTCCCCGGAAAAGCCCGTTCGCACTGGCAGAGCCAGCTGCGGTATCGCTCCCACTCAAGACGGTAGGCCGCTGTCCGGGGAGGAGCAGGAAAACGGCGCCGTGCCCCCCGGCCGTCGAGTCGCCGGTGTCGCTCGCGTAGAGCTTCCCGCTGGCGTTAGTCGCAAGATCGTTGAGAAAGTGCAACGGACGAGGGAATTGCTTCTCCGGAAACACGCGTTCGATCTTTCTCCGAGTGACCCGGTAGACTCCACTGCGGTCCGCCACCCACAGGGTTCCTCCGACGAAGATCAGCCCGCACGGGTCATCCAGTCCGGTGGCGAACAGCTCGCGGGTTCCCTTCTCCGGATCGATTCGGAAGACCGCTCCGTCTCCCTTGACATCGATTTGCCGAATGAGCTGACGTACCATGCTCCGTCGGGCCCAACAGCCACACTCTCAGGTGCCGGTATCGAGTCAACCCTTCGCGAGGGTCGCGTGAATTCCGCAGGTGGCGTCTGGGCAGCCAGGCTCCCTCCGGAAAGCACTAAGGCAATCGTGCACGGCTTGAGACCCATGGGCAGAACCTTTCTCCTCTGTTGTCTGGGCACAAATGCTCCGGAACCAATACTCCCTACGATGCCGGGGCGGTCAAGTGACAGGTATGAGCAGATGGAGCGGAGTCGAGGAGCCGGGAGGGATTAGGCTGGGGTTGCTAGCGCAGCAGAACTACAAGACTTTTCCACCGGGCGTGGTGGCAGAGTGGTTGAATGCAGCGGTCTTGAAAACCGCCGAACGGGAAACCGTTCCGTGAGTTCGAATCTCACCCACGCCGCTGTAACTAACAGACCTAACTTCGGTCCGGCCACCTAAATCAGGTGGCCATTTTTGACGATGGCAGAGTCATTACGCATTCTAGAGTCAGTTGATTCGGTTCAGTAGCTTTGCCCGATGGTTACGTATGTTCGGACCGATGGCCGCGGTTCTTCCAGGGTCTTGACACATCAAGAATACTTGATATACTGGATCTCATGGCAACCCGTACCCGACCCGATACCGGTCGCTCCGCCCAGTTGTTTCACGCGCTTTCCGACGAAACGCGGCTCTCCATTCTTGAGCGCCTCCGGCTGGGAGAGCGCTGTGTCTGTGACCTGACGGATGCTCTCGACGCCGCACAATCCCGGCTTTCCTTCCACCTGAAGGTGCTGAAGGACGCTGGGTTGGTCACGGATCGGCGCGATGGCCGCTGGATGTACTACACGCTCAATCAGGAAGCCCTCGGCGAAGTGGCCGAGCTGGTCGAGGCCCTTGCCTCGGCCCCGACTGCGGCGGAGCGGAAGAATGGTTGCTGCTGACGGAATCTTTTTTTGCACTACCTATCAAAAAATCTTGATTAGGAGTCCAGGATGCGTGCCGAGGATCTGAAAGCCACAGTTCGCGAGAGATATGGCCAGGCAGCTCGCCAGGTCACCGAAGGAGCGAAGACCTCATGTTGTTCCACCACCTGCTGCGGCGGGACAGCCGATGATCCGATCACCTCGAATCTCTACACCGTGGCCGAGACTACCACGCTGCCCGAGAAGGCAGTCTTGGCGTCCCTCGGCTGCGGTAACCCGACTGCCCTCGCCGAACTCCATGAGGGCGAGGTGGTTCTGGACCTTGGGTCCGGTGGAGGCATCGACGTGTTGCTTTCCGCGAAGCGCGTAGGGGCAACTGGCAAGGCATACGGCTTGGACATGACGGACGAAATGCTCGCGCTCGCGCGCGAGAACCAGCGGAAAGCGGGCGTGGCTAACGTTGAATTCCTCAAGGGTGAGATCGAGGCAATTCCACTCCCGGATAACTCGGTGGACGTGATTATCTCCAACTGCGTGATCAATCTGTCGGCCGATAAAGGACAGGCGCTGCGCGAAGCCTTCCGGGTGCTCAAGCCGGGCGGGCGGTTCGCCGTATCCGACGTGGTCGTTCGGGGCGAGGTGCCGCCAGAACTGCGTCGGAGTATGGAGCTGTGGGTTGGGTGCGTTGCCGGGGCGCTGTCGGATCAGGAGTACCAGCAGCTACTCGGCGAGGCAGGATTTGAGCAGATTGGCATCGAGCCCACCCGGGTCTATGAGATTGAGGACGCCAAAGCATTTCTCGAAGGTGCTGGGCTCAACACCGAGGCACTCGCACGGGAGGTCGGTGGGAGAGTGATGGGAGCATTCGTCCGGGCGCGTAAGCCGCTCTAGGAGCTAGGCATGGCTACTGAGATCAAGAAGGAGCGGTGCGTGAAGCTCCGCACCGCAACACCGGCGGACCTCCAAGCAGTTCTCGGCCTCCTGACTCAGGCAGGCCTGCCGACTGAAGGAGTGGACACGGAGGCCCTCCGGGACTTCGTCATTGCCGAGGATGGAGATACTGCCGTCGGTGTCGTGGGGCTGGAGGTATACCGGGAGTCGGCGCTACTCAGATCGGCAGCAGTTGAGGAAAGTTGGCGTGGGAGCGGAGTGGGTCGCGCACTGATTGACCGGGCCCTCGCCCTCTCGAAAGAGCGCGGTATTCGAGACGTGTTCCTGCTGACCACGACGGCCGAGCATTATTTCCCACAATTTGGATTTGCCTGCATTGGCCGCGAGTCGGTGCCCGAAGCCGTTCGAGCATCGGCTGAGTTCCAGGGCGCCTGTCCATCCACTGCTGTGGTCATGCGGAAGAGCATGAGCGGGTAGCATGCAGCCTGCGGATCATCGGGTCTGGACCCTGCGGCCGTGGAGGGTGACGACAGCGCAAAGCGGGCCGCATTCTTGGACGCGCTCACCCTCATCAGCCGCCGCATCGATCTGCTCCTAGCTCTGCCGGTTGAAAAACTGGAGCGCCTCGCGCTTGGGGCACGGATGCAGGCCATCGGTGAGGTAGGTCTCGCATCAGCTGGCCAGTGGCCAGAAGGGTAGCCCCTAATGAAGTACGCCTTGATCTCTGACATCCACGCGAACCTCCCGGCGCTGGAAGCAGTGCTGAAGAACATAGATCAGCGCAGGGACGTGACCGCGACCTACCATCTTGGCGACCTTGTTGGCTACGCCCCCTGGCCCGATGAAACTGTTGCTCTCCTGCGAGATTCAAGGATTCCGGGGGTGGCCGGAAACTATGACTCGACAGTGGGTACCGATTACAAACACTGCGGCTGCCGCTACGAGGACCCTCGCCAGGAAGAACTGAGCCACATCAGCTACAGCTGGACACGGCAACACGTCTCCCCAGCCACAAAAACCTTTCTGGCGGGTCTGCCCTTCCGCATCGATCTGCTGCCCCAGGGGGGGCACCAATCGGGTCCACGTTTGGTCCTGGTACACGGCACGCCAACACTCAACACACTCTACTGGACGGAGGATCGCCCTGACGATTTCTGCCTCAAGATGGCAAGCCACGCAGGGGCGAAAGCGGGTGACGTGATAGCATTCGGCCATACGCACCTTCCCTGGCACCGTGAGGTCGGGGGCATCCACTTCGTGAATACCGGGAGTGTTGGCCGGCCAAAGGACGGTGATTGGCGAGCTGGATATGTACTTCTCGATGTGGGTGAGGGCTCAGTTGGCGTTGAGTTTATACGGGTGGAGTACGACTTAGAGCGAGCAATGCAGGGCATCCGCCGAAGCGACCTACCTGACGACTTCGCTGAATACCTTCGCACGGGAGGCCGACCAGCTCCCGCCCCCGTTGAACCGTAAGAGCAGCGCCGTAGCTCGCCGCGCAGCCGCCGAGGGGCTCGGCACGTTCTTCCTCGTGCTCATCGGCCCGGGGGCTGTCATGGTGGACGCGTACAGCGGGGGCGTGGTCACCCACGTCGGCGTTTCACTCGCCTTTGCCTTCGTCGTCCTAGCGATGATCTACGCGCTTGGACACCTCTCCGGAGCTCACATCAACCCTGCTGTGACGCTGGCCTTTTGGGCAGTGCGGCGGTTCCCCTCGGCCGAGGTGGTGCCATACGTAGGAGCCCAGTGCATGGGCGCAGTCGCTGCCTCGTTCCTCTCGCGGGCTGCCCTCGGTGATGTCGGATCAGTCGGGGCCACGCTGCCCACGGTTCCCACGGCGGCAGCCTTCGGTGTGGAATGGCTGCTCTCCTTTGCATTGATGTTTGTCATCATGGCTGTCGCCACTGATGAGCGGGTGGCAGATGGGTTTGCGGCTATCGCGGTGGGGCTCACGGTTGGGTTCTGCGCGATGGTGGGAGGACCGCTAACAGGAGCCAGCATGAACCCGGCTCGATCCTTTGGTCCGGCACTGGTCGGCGGATTCTGGCATGGCCACTGGCTCTACTGGGTCGCACCAATTACGGGGATGCTCACGGCTGCTAGGGCATACGACTTCCTCAGACCCGTGCGACCTCCAGAGGAGACCGCACCTGCCAGGCCGCCCCTGGGCGTCGAGGGTCC